>FR881218.1:55875-69162 GCA_000434735.1 Bacteroides sp. CAG:530 | reverse complement strand
CGCTCCAAGGGAAAGTCTTAGTACCGCTACCGAACTGGTCGGCACCGTCGGCACAGAGTGTATGCCACCAGCACATGGCGAAGCGCAACCATTCTTTCATAGGCTTGCCCATGATTACTTTTTCAGCGTCATAATAGTGAAATGCCAATGGATTCTTTGAATCTTTACCTTCGAATTTAATCTTTCCAATTTCTGGGAAATACTCTTTTGTTGCCATAGTTAAATTTAATTTTATATGTCGGGGTGTTTTATCGGTAGAACACACCGACAGGGTTAATGTTTTAGTTGTTTATTGTTTATTTGTCCTTATATATAATAAGGTGTATATTATTTCATCTGTTTTTCTATCTGTTCTTTCCAGCGAGCGTAAGCTTCGGTATAAGCGTTGGTTTGAGCTTCGTCGGGATGTATCTCTGCTAACTTCTCAAGTGTGGCGAAAGCTTCGTTATGGTCGCGGTAGATGCCAGCACCAATACCTGCTCCCTTAGCCGCTCCTACAGAACCGTCTGTATCGAACAACTCGATGGTAGCTCCTGTAACCCCAGCCAGTGTCTGACGGAATATCGGGCTTAAGAACATATTGGCGTTTCCGGCATGTATCTTCTTAACGTTCATTCCCATCTGTTCCATAACCTCGATGCCGTATTTAAATGAGAACACGATGCCTTCTTGTGCGGCGCGAATCACATTGTTGATAGTGTGGTTATTAAAGTTGATGCCGTGGATAGAACATCCTATCTCTCTGTTTTCTAGTACGCGTTCGGCTCCGTTACCAAATGGGAGGATGCTTATGCCGTTGCTACCTATAGGCGATTGGGCTGCCATGTCGTTCATCTGGCTATATGAGATACCGCTTTCTATGAGGTTTCGTTTTATCCATGAGTTGAGGATACCTGTACCGTTTATGCATAGCAGTACTCCAGTGCGAGGCTGTTCAGCACTATGATTTACGTGTGCAAATGTATTTACGCGTGATAACGGGTCGTAATCTACTGTACCGTTTACTCCATACACCACTCCAGATGTACCTGCGGTAGAAGCAATTTCGCCCGGATTAAACACGTTGAGCGAAAGGGCATTGTTGGGCTGGTCTCCGGCACGGTAGGTGATAGGTGTACCTTCTTTCAGACCAAGTTCGGCAGCGGCCTTTGCCGATACTCGTCCCTGCTCGGCGAATGTAGGCTTTACGTCGGCTATCAGTGATGAGTCTATTCCGTAATAATCGAGCACGAAGTTGGCGAGGCGGTTCTCCTTGAAATCCCACATGATGCCTTCAGACAGACCTGATGCCGTGGTGCAAATTTCTCCGCTAAGACGCATGGCGATATAATCACCTGGAAGCATTATTTTATGAATGCGGCTATATGTTTCAGGCTCATTCTCTTTAACCCAAGCCAACTTCATGGCTGTGAAGTTGCCCGGCGAGTTGAGTAGATGCTGCAAACAGTGTTCTTCGCCTAAAGCGTGAAAAGCCTTTTCGCCGTAAGGAACAGCACGAGAGTCGCACCAAATGATAGAGTCGCGTACGGGTACTTGGTTTTTATCTACGCAAACCAATCCGTGCATCTGATATGAGATACCTATCGCCTTGATGTCGGCGGCATCAGCTTTCGAAGCATTCAGCACGTCGGCGGTAGCGAGTTTCAGATACTTCCACCAATTATTGGGGTTTTGTTCCGCCCATCCCGGCTTTACAGCAGTGATAGGGGCTTCGGTTTTAGGGTAGAATGTAGTGCCTATACATTTGCCTGTTTCGGCGTCAATAAGGCTGGCTTTTACTGAAGAGCTGCCTATGTCGTAACCTAATAGATACATAATAGTAGATTTATGTTTTGTTGTTTGACTTTTTATTGGTTAAAAGATGAATCTATACGCTTTATTCGAGTCCTAATTTCCGCAAGCGGTTGTACTCTACTTTATCGAGGCGGTAGAAGCGGGCGGCTCGGTGTGCCACGTTCTTCTCGTATTCTTCTAGCGGAGTTACGTATTTCATCTGCTTAAGCTTCTTCTGGAAGTTGCGCACGTCGAATGTCTTTCCGTAAATACGCTCGAACAATGTGCGTAGCTGCAATGCCGTAAATTTGTGCGGCAACAGATGAAACATATATATAGGGTCGTTAGTCACCATCTGGCGGATGTGAATCAACGCTTCGCCTACAATTCTATTATGGTCGAACGCCAAGTCGGGAAGCGATACAACCGGCTCCCAGCACAACTCGTTGCCGTCTACCTTGAACGATGATGCGTTGGCTGGTATTTTGACTAACGCAATATAGGCAATGGTAACGATGCGTTCTACTTTTATATTGGCAGTGTTTTCCAGCCATTTTATATCACGCTCTTTGTCGGTACGGTTTCTAGAGCCGTATGCCTTAAACTGCACGGTCGACATGCGTTTAATTCCTGCTTGTTCGGTGAGCACGCGGTTGGCGGCATCATCCAAATTCTCGTCTTGATATATAAGGTCGCCCGGCAACTTCATATCCTGCGTTTCGGTATCGCCTTCTTTAAAGGTACGTTTCAGAAGCAGTACTTTCAATTGCTCGCCGTCGAAACCTACTATCACGCAGTCTACAGAGATGTGATGATTGGCTAGTGGGGTGTCTTGCTTATGGTTCATCTTTAAGGTTGTGTGTTTAAGATTGCTGCAAATATAGGTCTTTAAGCTTAAAAGCAAACAAAATTCTAATTAAATTTTTATTTTTAAATAGCTGTTATTCAACATGTTTTCTTATTGTTTTTAATACAGTAACATTACTTATTGTATATTATACATTATTCTGTGTGAATGTAGCGAGTGTGTTATCGATAACGGAAAAAGTTGTATTAAAGGGTGTACAGTGCGTTATGAAGCGATTTTTACAGTCTTTTTGTTTTGTAGGCTTATTGTATAAAATATGTATTGGTTTTTCGTAAGATTCATTTCTTTATTTTTATGGATGAGCCTTTAGATTTTTATGCGTGATTATGATTTTTCATCATGATGTTATGATTATTTCCGTGCAGACAGACAAGATGGCCATTTTGTTTTTGAAACAGCTTATTATTACTTTTTTGAAATATAGGGTTAGCAAAACTATATTAATTTTTCTGGTAAAAAGATGCGTCTGTCTATTTTGTGGTGTTTACATTTTGTTGTTAAAATGAGTGGATTATTGCATGTTTTGTATTTTTTATATGTTAATTAGTGGAGTTTTGCCTTTATATATAAAAGTGTATTTTTAACAAAATGTAAGTTGTGGATTAATAAAATACGTTATTAAGCATATAAATTTTTTCATTGCTACCTATTGGATTTTGAAAATATATATATATGTTTGTGATATGACCTTTGGTCCTATAGACAATTTCTATAGAGTAACCTAATTTAACCATTAAAGTACAAACCTTAAATATTTTACAAATTTATGAAGAACAATAGTCCTTAGTAGTAGATATTTTTTTGTATTAGAAAAGCATTTTGTGAAGAATAAAAAACCATCTATTTAATAACTATTATGCGAACAGAAAAACACAATTCATTCGGGCGTATAAAAGCAACATTGATGCTAGCATCTGCATTTTCTGTAGCGGGTGCGTCAAACGCTTATTCAACAATTCCTGAAATGTCTATGGGCGAGTCAACAAACATTCATGCCGTAGACCAAAAAAACATTAAGATTAAAGGTATCATTGTAGACGGTAGTGGTACACCTATCATTGGTGCCAATGTCATTATCGAAGGTACATCGGTAGGTTCTATCACCGGAATGGACGGTGATTTTGAAATTGCCGACGCTCCAAGAAGTGGTACTCTTATCGTTTCTTATATCGGTTATATCACTCAGAGAGTGAAGATTAACCAGAAGATGCCTCTACGTATCACCCTAGAAGAAGATCAGCAGACACTGAACGAAGTAGTCGTTGTAGGTTACGGTACTATGAAGAAGAGCGATATTACCGGTGCTATTTCTTCTGTAGATGAAAAGAAATTATCTCGCCAGCCGGTGTCTAACGTGGCTTCTGCGTTGCAGGGCTTGGCAGCCGGTGTTTCGGTAACATCTAACTCTGGTTCTCCTGGTTCTTCTTCTACTATCCGCGTGCGTGGTGTGGGTACTGTGAACGATGCAGACCCCTTGTATGTAGTAGACGGTATGCCTGTTACCGATATAGGTTATCTTAGCTCATCTGATATCAAGTCAATGGAAATCTTGAAAGACGCATCGGCTTCGGCTATCTACGGTTCTCGTGGTGCCAACGGTGTAATCTTGATTACTACTAAGAAGGGTAACGTAGGTAAGCCAGTTGTTACTTTCGACGGATACTGGGGTTCTAGCTCTATCTTGAATAACTTGGATTTGATGTCGGGTTCTGAATGGTACGACTTGCAGACAGAAATCAATAAAGTTAGACCTGCCAACAGCCGTATCGACTTGAGCTTGGTAGACCGTAACACCAATACTAACTGGATTAAAGAAATCTCGCGCAACGCTTTCATGCAGAACTACAGCGTAGGTATCAGTGCAGGACGTGCGGACGACTATAAATATAATGTAGGCTTCAGCTACCTCAAGCAGGATGGTACTATTAAGAAGACCAACTATGAACGTATCAACTTGCGTCAGAGTTCTGAAAAGACAGTTATCAAAGATCACTTGGTAGTAGGTACTAACTTGTCTATTTCTAAATCGAATACTTCTGGTATCAACGAATATACAACTTCTGGTATGTACGATGCCGACTATGGTGTCATGAGTAACGCCATCCGTGTAGAACCGGTAGTGCCGGCTATGAAAGCTGATGGCTCTTATGGAGCATCTCCGTATATCGACTATAATAACCCGTTGGCAGACATCATGTATCCTGAACAGATTGGCAAGAAGTTGGCTGTTATCGGTAATGTATACGGTGAATTAGAAATCATCAAGGGTTTGAAGTTCAAGAGCAGCTTCGGCGCTGAGTTCAGACGTAACAATTCTAAGTATTTTGAACCCGTTTACTTTGTATCAAACAGCCAGAAGAATAACGAAAGCTATTTGTCAAAGAGTCAGTTTAACGGAAACTACTACACTTTCGAAAATACATTGTCTTACATCACTACCATTGCCGAAAAGCACGAACTTAACTTGTTGGTAGGTTACACTAACGAATGGGGAAAGACAGAATCGTTAGGATTGATAGGACGTGACTTTATCGGTGAATCATCTAACTTGCACTTTATTGATACTACACTTGATAGCAGCAAGACTACAGGTAGCAACAGCGGTTCTCAGTATGGTATGATCTCTTACTTGGGACGTTTGCACTATGAATATGATGGCCGTTATTTGGTTACAGCTACTTTCCGTCGCGACGGTTCTTCTAAGTTCTCTAAAGACAACCGTTGGGGTAACTTCCCATCATTCGCTTTGGGATGGAGAATCAACAATGAAAAGTTTTTCAAGAACTTACATGCCGATTGGATTTCTTCATTGAAACTGCGTGCTGGTTGGGGTCAGATTGGTAACCAGAATATCGGTAGCAACTTGAACCTTAGCTTGTTGTCATTGTGGAAACAGTACGGAGCTTTGTTCGGTGCAGGTTCTAACGAAACATTGTATCAGGGTATCGCCGTACGTCGTTTGGGTAATCCTAACATCAAGTGGGAAACTACAGAATCTACTAACATCGGTCTTGACGCTACATTCTTCAACAACCGACTGATGTTCAGCCTAGAATACTACGATAAGACTACTAAAGACATGTTGTTGGCAGCTCCTATGCCTAAGTACATGGGTTATGTAGAAAATACCGTGACTAATATCGGTGCGGCAAATAACCGTGGTATTGAAATCAACATGGAATGGAGAGACCGTAAGGATGACTTTGAATACAGCTTAGGATTCAACCTCTCTACTATCCGCAACCGTATGACCAAGTTGAACGGTGGTACTCCTATCGCTTCGGGTTCTTTGCGTGGTATGAATGCTACTTATACTAACGAAGGTTTGCCTATCGGTGCTTTCTACGGATATGTAACCGACGGTTTGATTCAGACTCAAGAACAACTTAATGCAGTGAAGAAGACAGGTTACCAGCCTAATGCAGAACTTGGAGACGTACTCTTCGTAGATACTAACAACGACGGTAAGTTGAACGACGACGACAAACGTATGATTGGTAACCCTATTCCTGATGTAATTTACGGTATCAACTTAGGTTTCGCATGGAAAGGCTTCGACTTGAACATCCAGATGGGTGGTACATTAGGTAACGATATTTTCAACGCTATGCGTCTGTATACTTACAGCTTGACAGATATCACTAATAAAGATAGAGCTTTGTTGAACTACTGGACACCGGAAAACCCGAACACTAACATTCCTCGTTTGGCAGGAACTGACGCCAATAACAACGGACGTCTGTCAGACCGCTATGTAGAAAACGGTTCTTACCTCCGTCTGCGTAACGTTCAGTTGGGTTATACCTTGCCATCGGCATTGGTTAAGAAGGCCATGCTGCAGAATGTACGCTTGTTCGTTAGCGGACAGAACTTGTTCACTATCACAGGCTATAGCGGTATCGACCCAGAAGTAGGTCAGTCTACTTCATTGTCAAGAGGTGTTGATTACGGTATTTATCCGCAGTCAAGAGTCATTACAGGTGGTATTAGTATAACTTTTTAAATTAGAGAACCATGTTTAACTTTAAAATATTAACTGGTGTTGCTATTGCGGCAACATGCTTATTCAGTAGTTGTGTGGATTTAGACCAAGATCCACTGGGCAGTGTAGAAGCTGGAAAGATTGAAAACGAAAGACAAGCTTTCTTGCGTTTAGCGGCTGTTTATTCAGATATGAAAGACTTCCGTTATACTTGGTCAATGATGGCGTTTGGTGAAGTATTGTCGGACAATGCCACTTACAGTGGTTCTGATAACGACGCTGCAACTTTCGCTTTGATGGAAAACTATCAGTACCCCACCGAGCATGGTGAAATCTATAATAAGTATTTCCAGACTTATCAGTGCATCAATAAGGCAAATTCGGTTATTCACGATTTCGAGAATACCGATGGTAGTTTGTTCCATACATATAATAAAGAGCAGATGATTGCTGAGGCTAAGTTCCTCCGTGCTTATTCTTACTTTGAGTTGGTGAAGACTTTCGGCGGTGTGCCTTTGTATACAGAAGTTCTAACTCTTGATCACGAACGTTTGGGACGTTCTACTCCAGAGCAAGTATACGCTGTTATAGAGAAAGACTTGGAAGATGCTGCCGCTGCGTTGCCTTCTAAGAGTCAAATCAAGAACTACATGGAGCAATATGCAGGCCGTATCACTAAGGGTGCCGCTTATGCTATGCAGACCCGCGTGTTCTTGTACGAAAAGAAGTACGAAGAAGTGAAGAAGGCTTTCAAGAACTTGAAAGATTTGAACGAATACGAATTGGTAGAAGACTACGGATATCAGTTTCGTCTTGAAGGCGAACACTGCAAGGAATCTATCCTAGAAGTGAACATGTATAACTCTCCTACACAAGGATACTGGAATACAAATAACGGTAACCGTCACGTCATCATGTCAATGCCGCGTAACATGACTATCGGATATGGTTGTGCTCAGCCTACTAAGGATTTGGCGGATGCTTACGACCGTGCAGGCGACCAAATCAGAAAGAACGCTACATTGCTTAGCAACGCTGAAGCTGTTAAGATTGAAAAAGAAGCTAAAGGTGATGTGGTTCCTATTACAAGCGACCGTACCGGATTCTATAACCGTAAGTTGTACTTGAAACCGGGCGAACGTGTAGAAAACAGAGGTAACAACCAGCCGTTGAATCATAAGTTGATTCGTTTGGGTGAAGTTTACTTGAACTACGCTGAAGCTTGTGCTAAGACTAATGCCGAAGGTGAAGCACGTATCTATCTTAAAAAGATCAGAGAAAGAGCAGGCTTGCCCGAAATCACTTCTACAGGCGAACAGCTGTTCGAAGATATCATCAACGAAAGACGTCTTGAACTTGGTTTGGAAGGCTTCCGTTTCTTCGATATAGTACGTGTAGGATGGGCTTCTAAGACCTTCAAGAACTTCAAACCGGGTGCTGAACTGTTGCCTATCCCGCAGACCGAAGTTGATATAAGCAAGGGCGAAATCACTAATAAATAATAATACAGAGAAATCATGAAAAAAGCATTTCTATTTTTAAGCACTTGCTTGCTCGCTTTCTCTTTTAGCCAAGAGGCTGCTGCGCAGAAGAAACCGCGCATCGGTATTGCGGGCATTCAGATAGAGAACAGTGTGTTCATGCCTAACCGTCAGCCCATCGTTGGCCGTCCGGTGCGCATGCCCGACTATTTGCATCCAGATTCAATCTTGGGTAAATCGGCTACTTGGTTGCCAGCACTTATTGGTGGAGGCGGCGGTCGTGGACCTGTGACTCGCGAGTCGTACGATGCGTTTGTAGAAAAAGCGCTCGAACAAATCAAGGCTAACATGCCTTACGATGCTTTTTGGTTCTATAACCACGGAGCATGTAGCGTAGAAGGTGTAGAAGACCCCGAAGGTGAGTTCATGGAAAAGGTGCGCCGCATCATCGGTAACGATGCTATGGTAACCACTACAATGGACTTGCACGGTAATCCGTCGTGGTTGGTAGCTTTGAACTCTGACTTGATTACTACTTATCGTAAGGCTCCGCACGACGACGCTCGTGAATCGCACCGTCGTGGAGTGAAGAATCTGATAGAGCGTCTGCAATCGGGAAAGGGAAAACCGGCTTACAAAGCTTGGGTTCCCGTTCCAGTGCTGATGTCTGGCGAATGGACAAGTACACGCGTAGAACCAGCTAAGTCTCTTTATGATTTGGTTCCCGAAGTAGAAGCCATGCCTGGCGTAATAGATGCAGGTATTTGGATTGGATATGTATGGGGTGATGATCCTCGTAACCAAGGTGTAGTAATGGTATATGGTGACGATAAGGCTCAAGTAGAGCAGGGAGCTAAGAAATTGGCTCAGAAGTTCTGGGATGTACGTCATCAGTTCTCATTAGAGGCACCTGGATATTCGTTGGAGAAATGCCTCGACTTGGCAGTAGCCAGCCGTAAGAAACCGTTTATCATCAGTGATATGGGCGATAATCCCGGAGCTGGTGGTTCGGGCGAAGTAACTTGGACTTTGGCACGTGTATTAGAGCGTCCCGAATTCAAGTCGTCTAAGGGTAAGAAGCTGTTGTACTGCTCTATCCCCGGAAAAGAGTTGGTAGAAACTGCTCGTAAGGCAGGTGTAGGCGCAGAGGTAGAAGGCATGGTAGGAGCTATGACCGACAACTCATACGAACCGCCTATCAAACTGAAGGGTAAAGTACTTTACGTTAGTCCGGAGCAGAAAAAAGAAGAATCGACTTCTTCTGCTTATCGTTGGTACCAGAACATCGCCATCATCCAGACTGGTAGTGTATACGTAGTAGTTGGTACTTCTTCGCCGACTCCCGACTTGGAAGACACTGGCATCGACCCTAAAAAGATGGATATCGTAATGGTTAAGCAAGGTTACTTGGTAAACCGTTGGTACAGCATCAAGGGCGATTGGGTAATGGCTTTGACTCGTGGAGGCGTTGACCAGGACTTCAAGAAGTTGCCTTATAAGAATATCGTTCGTCCGATGTTCCCGCTCGATCCTGATATGCCGGATCCAGAATTGAACGTAATCTTCGTTCCGTCGGCAAAACACCTTTATGGAAGATAATTAAGGTTAAATAAACTCATGGCTAAGGGGCTATTCGCATTGTCGGGTAGCCCCTTTCCTTTTGATTATTTGTCGGAAAAGAGCACTTTAGCGCAAATTATTAGTCGTATTTGAGCGATTTAAGACGAATTATTAGTCGTATTTGAGCAGGTTTGTTATATTTGTGGTTGATAATCAAAAAGTTGTGCTATGGTGGAATATATAAGAAGAAATATTGATGAGCAACTGCTTGCTTGGAAAGAAAATCCGATGCGTAAACCTCTATTAATACGAGGAGCAAGACAGGTAGGAAAATCGTCTGCAATCAAACATTTAGGAAGTTGCTTTACTTATTTTGCAGAAGTCAATTTTGAGCGCAATAAAGCGATAAAAGAATTTTTTCAAGGTGATATAGACGTACATCTTATATGTCAGAAAATAGCTAATTATATAAATGTCCCCATAGAGGAAGGCAAAACCCTTCTGTTCTTGGATGAAATACAAGAATGCCCCGAAGCCATAATGGCACTTCGTTTCTTTAAGGAAGACTATCCCGAACTTCATGTGATAGCCGCTGGTTCGTTGCTTGAATTTACATTGCAAGAACTGCCTACATTCGGTGTAGGTAGAATTCATTCTATGTTTATGTATCCTATGACATTTGATGAGTTTTTGGTAGCTAATCAAGAGTATGGTCTGATTGAAATGTGTGGAAAAGCCGATTGTCAGCATCCGCTTGATACGGCGTTTCATAACAAACTCGTAGAATTGTTCCGTATATATCTTTTGGTTGGTGGTATGCCAGAAGCTGTATTGGCTTGGGTTAAGACAAGGAACTTCATCAATTATCGTCAGATTCAGGAGGATATTGTATTGACTTACGAAGACGATTTCAGTAAGTATAAAAAAAGAGCCAATCCAGATTTACTTCGAGTAACCATGAGAGGTGTCTGTCATCAAATAGGAGAGAAACTTACGTTCAGGCAAATATCTTCCGATTACAGAAGTGCTCAGATTAGGGAAGCCATTCGTTTGCTTACACTTGCAGGTATTGTTACTCCGGTAGTGGCTACATCTGGTAATGGTGTACCTCTTGATGCGGAAGCCGATGAGGATAAATTCAAACTTTTGTTTCTCGATTCCGGACTATTGCTCTCTGTATTACAGCTTGAAGGAAACTTGTCGCAGCAGCTGATAGAACTGATTATGACAGGCAGTCCACAAGAACTCGTAAACAAAGGTGGTTTGGCCGAGATGGTTGCCGGACTTGAGATTATGCGTTATAAGCCAGCGGTCCAGCGTCAGAAAATGTATTATTGGGAAAAAACGGGAAACAGTGTGGCTGAAGTAGACTATCTTGATATACGTAATCTGAAAGTGACACCTATAGAAATAAAATCGGGCACGCAAGGTGGCATGAAAAGCCTGTGGATGTTTATGCGAGAGAAGCATTTAACTGAAGCCATAAGGTGCTCTCTTGAAAATTTTGGAGAGTTTGAATATGTAGACAAAGATGATAATCAGGCGGTAAGACACGTCAGTGTATGTCCGTTATATGCTTTGAAGCAATTGAGTAGGCTATAGTGGTATTCAAACATGTAATGCACTTATATTCTCTGAAATTAAAGCATTATGTTGATGTAATATGCTTTTACTAAATGTACGCAGAATGCTTATCGCTTGTTTTAGATTTATGATCGTATAATATTCAATAAAATCGGCTCTACAGCACATTCTGGACGTGCTAAAAAAACAATGCGGTGAAAAATAAAAAGAATGCGAGTTGCCAACCTGCAATATGCGAATCGCAGGTCTGCAATATGCGAATGGTTGATAGGCTTCTTACATTCTTTTTTAGTTGGTTTTGCGCTCTGAATAGTGTGCGATAAATTTACTATCGCTATTTTATATATAGTTTTAGATACTTTAAAAAAAGCTTCGGCCTCCTCAAAAGCAGAGAGAGCCGAAGCTTTTATAATAATCATTCGTAAATGAAAACTCAATCAATATACTCCGTGTAACGCTGCATAAAACGAGCGAATGCCGGAATACGCATCAGCGCCTTTTCGAATAAAACAATGCCCAGCAGAGCACAAACAATACCTAATGTTACATCGATAATATAATGATGCGCTGTGTAAACCGCTGTAAACCAAATGCCAGCCATAATGATGGCGAACACTATGCGTAGCCAGTTGGCGCATCGTGCGCGGAATGAATAAAACAGCGCCACTACCATATATGCCGAGTGCAGCGACGGTACCGCGGCAAATACATTGGCGTTTCGTCCGTACAAGCCTTCGAATACGTTCCATCCGGTCATTGCATCGAATTTGCCTAGACCAGCTACATCGCCCGGAGTGTTCAGTATAGCCTCGAAGCCGTACTTCATGACGTACCAAGGTGGAGCCGCCGGATGAATGTAATATCCGGTAAAGCCTATAAGATTGACGAATAAGAATACCAAAGCAAAGTGAAGATATACCTTACGCTGGCGAGCAAAGTATAATCCCAGTCCGAATAAAATAGGAACCGGAACCCAGCACAAATAGAATACTCCTGCCATGAAATCCATCGCACTGCAGTTGTGGGTGTGGAAGAATTCGTTGGGTGTAAGTACGCCTTCGGCTGTAGCTATGCCAAACAAATGTTTCTCTGCTTCGTATAAACCTTTTACGTCGATTTGGTTTACCTCATAGTTGGGCACAATGCGCATCCAGTCGTACGAGATGCCGAAGATGGCGAATGGCAATAGTGCCACTACCAACTTACGTGTAGTCTTGCTAAGAAGAAAGAGTGCGCTGATAAGTACGCATAGCGCTATATGTTCGGGGCGCAGGCCCACAAAAGTAGCGGTTACGCATATCCACAGGGCAAGGCATACCAAGAGTGTAACCATCTCGTAGGTAGACGGGCGGTTGTTGTTCAGTAGGTTAGTCATTTCTGTAAAATAGTTATTTCTTATTGATAAGCTGACGGCGGCTGTATTCTATGCGGGCAAAAGCCGTGATGTTGGCGAATATAGCGATGAATGCCATCGGAACAATCAAGATAAGCATTGGGTCGAAGCTCAAGTCGGGGCAGTTACATGCAGTGATGCCGCAAGCCAAAAGGCCAACGCTGGTAAGAACCACACGTTCCGGACGCTGCATGAATCCTATCTTGCACTCTAAGCCGAGGCCTTCGGCACGTGCTCTTACGTAGCTTACCATCAGCGAGCCAATCAGTGCAGCGAAGGTGATGACTGCTCCTGCCAGATAACCGTGCTGGATGAGGCAGAAAGTGATACCTCCCAAGGTAACAAGTTCGCTGTAGCGGTCGAGTACAGAGTCGTACATCGCTCCGAAAGTTGATGCCATGCCGCCGATGCGTGCTACCTGTCCGTCCATCATATCGAACAGAGACGACAGAATGATAACGGCTCCTGCCCATCCGATGAGATAGTATGGCGATTCGGGTGCCTGTGCGGCAGCGTATACCAACATGATGGCTCCTGCCAGATTTCCTAAGAAACCGATGGTAGTTACCACGTTAGGTGTAATGCCTACTTTTATCATTCCGTGTATCAACGGATTGATAATTTTGTAAATGAGTTGCTGAAGAGC
>FR881218.1:0-55837 GCA_000434735.1 Bacteroides sp. CAG:530 | reverse complement strand
GCATCTTCTTGGCTTGTTTCTTTATTCCCATGTTGTTTCTTTATATTAATTAATCTTTTCTTTATTTTCTGATTTATGTGCATGTCGCGGAATACGAATACGCGATGCAGGTTGTAGTTCCATAATACGGCTACCATTACCGCCACTACCACTTTGGCAATGATGAAAGCGTACGATTCGCTAAGAAGCGGCATGTCGGGTTGGCCTTTCAGCAGCTCCGTAAGCAAGAATGTTCCCCATAGATTTATGCCGATGCTGCCCAGCCATACCAATATATATTTGAATATTACGAAGTACGGGCTGCAGTCGGTAGTGTGGAAAGTCCACTTATAATTAATGACGCAGTTAGTCACTCCGCCAGAAATAGAGCCGCATAGGGTGGCATATACATAATAAACGTTGAACCATTCATTTAGAACGATACTGACTGCGAAGTCCACAAGGGTGGCTATCTGCGCCGACAACTGTGCGCGCAGAAACATAAATAATCCTTTGCCTTGAGTTATGGAAGTCAGTAACTTATTCACCGTTATGTATATCTTAGACTAATAGTCTGAAAATTAAAATAACAATCATTCCGTAAATACCCGACAGGATATCATCGGCCATAATGCCGTAGCCTCCAGGCAGTTTTTCCATCTTGCGGATACCCAACGGTTTCAGGATATCGAAGAAACGGAACAGCGCGAACGCGGCAATCATGTATCCCCAATGACCGTTTTCGGGTACTGCCAACAATGCTATCCATGTACCTACCATCTCATCAACCACTACACGCGAAGGGTCTTCGCCCCAATATTTTTCGGATACGCCCGATGACCATACACCAAGTACGGTAAATACGATAATTAAAATAGCAGTTGTGGAAATAATTGATATGTAATCGTTTATAGCGGCAGAATATCCCCACCAAATAAGTGTCGCCACTAATGCGCCGGCGGTCCCCGGAGCTACAGGACTATAGCCTGAACCGAATCCGGTAGCGATGAAATTATGAAAAAATGGTATCTTTGATGTATCGGTTGTTTTCATTGAAAATTGTTATAAACATTAAACAAAGTGCAAAAGTACACTTTTTATTTGAAAACACTTTTTCTAAGCCGATGATTAATAATGGTTAATACTACATAAAAGTAGGTCTATTTGTCACTTTTTGGATGCTACCATTTGCCAAAAACAATTTTCAGCAGTAATTTCGCTCCGTTTTCAATATTGATAAGCGTATTAATTAAGACTGTTTTATGACCAAACGTTTATATCTATTCTTTTTATTAGTATTGTTTTTGGTGACAGGACGTGTGTCGGCTCAAATCCATGGTGTGGTAATTGATGCTGATACGGGCGAGCCTATTCCTTATCTTAACGTGTATTACGATGGTAAGGGTGTAGGTACCATTACTGATATCGACGGTAAGTATGCCGTTAAATATACTCCGGGATGGACCCGACTGACTTTCTCTATGGTAGGTTATGATACTCAGGTGCTAACGGTGTCGGCCAAGACCCGCGAATTGAACGTAAGCATGAAGGCGTCCGACCAGATGCTGCAGGAGGTTATCGTTAAGCCAAAGAAAGAGAAATACTCTCGTAAAAATAATCCGGCGGTAGAGCTGATGCGTAAGGTGGTGGCTTCGAAAAAACGTACCGACCTCGAGCTGAATGATTATTATCACTATAACAAATATCAGAAGATTACGCTGGCGGCCAATAATATTACTCCAGATTCGCTGAAGGAATCGTGGATATTCAAGAAGTATCCTTTCTTCCGCGATCAGGTGGAGACGTGCGATGTTACAGGCAAGCAGATTCTTCCGGTATCTGTAGACGAGACCGTTTCTGAAAAGGTGTACCGTAAGGACCCGCATTCTGAAAAGACTATTATTCAGGGATTGAATTCATCTGGCGTTAACGAGCTGTTTAACACCGGAGATATGTTGACTACGGTATTGAAGGATATCTTCCAGGATATTGATATTTACCAAGACCGTTTCCGCTTTTTGCAGTATCCGTTTGATAGCCCCGTGTCGAATGCCGGTATCGGTTTCTATAAATTCTACATCATGGATACGGTGTACGTGCAGAAGGATAAGTGTTTCCATCTGTCGTTTGTGCCCAACAATTCGCAGGACTTCGGTTTTACGGGACACCTATATATATTAGCCGACTCTACTTATAGAGTTAAAGAGTGTAAGCTGAATCTGCCTAAGAAGACAGATATTAACTTTGTGGAGAATATGATTATCGACCAACGCTTCGGAGAACTGCCAAACGGCGGATGGGCGTTGATAGAAGACGATATGTTGTGTGAGCTGGCTTATTTCAAGAAGATTCTGGGGTCGTATCAGGTGCGGCGAACCACGCGTTATTTTGATTTCGGCTTCGAACCTATTCCGGAAAAGATATTCAAGAAGAAGGGTTCCGAGATAAAAGACGTAAACGCCATGATGCGTGATGATAACTATTGGTCGCAGTATAGGCAGGAAGATCTTACGAAATCTGAAAGCCGCATGGGAAGTTTCGTAGACGAGCTTACCAAGATTAAAGGCTTTAAGTATGTACTATTCGGGCTGAAGGCGTTGATTGAGAACTTTGTAGAGACCAGTACACCCGATAGTAAGGTAGATATAGGTCCTATCAATACGATGGTGTCGTCTAACTATGTAGACGGTGTGCGCTTACGTGCTTCTGCGCAGACTACCGCCAATCTACATCCTAATTTGTTCTTGAAAGGATATTACGCATACGGATTCAAGGATAGACGCTCTAAGTATATGGGCGAGGTAGAATACTCGTTCGATAAGAAAGAGTACTTGCCGCGTGAGTTCCCTAAGCACTCTATGACATTTACTTATCAATACGATAACATGTTGCCGTCGGATAAGTTCATCCATACAGATAAGGATAATGTGTTTACGGCACTCAAGGTTTGTAAGGTAGACCAGTATAACTATGAACGCAAGGCGAGCATAAAGTATGAACGCGAGCGTGAGTTCGGTTTCAAGACAACAGCTATGGTGCGCTATGCTAATTACGAACCATGCGGAAAGTTGTTCTATCGTACGATGGATGGCGAGAGCCGTTTGCAGTCGGCTATAGCCAGTGGTGAGATGGGCGGACAGCAATGGGTGTCTACTCCGTTTAATACTCACGATATAACTGTAGCCGAAGCTTCGTTGGCATTCCGTTACGCTCCGGGAGAGACATTTGTAAACACCAAGCAGCGTCGTTTGCCTATCAATCTCGATGCTCCTGTATTTACATTGCAGCATACGATAGGCTTGAAGGGAGTGTTAGGAGGCGATTATACTTATAACATGACAGATTTGACTATGTATAAGCGTTTTTGGTTGGCTTCTTGGGGTAATATTGATACCCGTTTGTGCGGTGGTATACAGTGGAATAAAGTTCCGTTCCCGTTGCTGATTATGCCTGCTGCCAACTTATCGTACATCTTGGAAGATGAGACTTTCAACTTGATTAACAACATGGAGTTCCTGAACGACCGATACGCATCGCTCGAAGTATCATGGAACCTTCAGGGTAAGTTGTTCAACCGTATTCCGCTTCTGAAGAAGTTGAAATGGCGTGAGTTTATCGGAGTGAAATGCTTGTGGGGTACACTTACCGACAAGAACAACCCGTTCCTTGAACAGAATAAAAACGATGATGTCTTGATGATGTTCCCCGGACATTACGATGTAGACGGTAACTATAATTACTCTAGCCACGTAATGGATAAGAAGAAGCCCTATGTGGAAGTAACTGCCGGAGTACATAACATATTTAAGTTGCTTCACGTAGAATACGTTCGCCGTTTAAATTATAACGAATTGCCTACCGCCAATAAGTGGGGTATACGTTTTATGATTCGTACAGTATTCTAATACTGTGTAGGGAAGAGACGGAATAAAATCGCAATAGTTTACAGTGCGCCGCATGAGGTTGAATAAAGACTTTGTGCGGCGCATTGCTTTTCTAAGAAAATCTGCCAAAAATGCGTGTGTTTGTAGAATTTTTGTAATTTTGTCAGTTGTGAAAGAGCTTTAAAGATTATGGCGAAGACAGACATTCAGACAGTAAAACTCAGATTTGGGATTATCGGCAATTCGGAGGACTTGAACCGAGCGATAGACATAGCCACTCAGGTTGCTCCTACAGACTTGT
This sequence comes from Bacteroides sp. CAG:530, assembly GCA_000434735.1. Lineage (GTDB taxonomy): Bacteria > Bacteroidota > Bacteroidia > Bacteroidales > Bacteroidaceae > Phocaeicola. The sequence goes on along the minus strand of FR881218.1, from coordinate 51,673 downwards.
CGGTACTTGTGACTGGAGAAAGTGGAGTAGGTAAGGAAAGCTTTCCGCAGATTATTCATCAGTTTAGCCGTCGAAAGCACGGACCTTATATAGCCGTAAACTGCGGCGCGATACCGGAAGGAACCATCGATTCCGAGTTGTTCGGACATGAGAAGGGCGCGTTTACCGGTGCTATCAACGACAGAAACGGTTATTTTGCCGAAGCTAATGGAGGAACAATCTTTCTTGACGAAGTAGGAGAGTTGCCGCTATCTACTCAGGCACGCTTGCTGCGTGTGCTTGAAAGCGGAGAATATATAAAGGTAGGTTCGTCTAAAGTACAGAAAACAGATGTACGCATAGTGGCGGCCACTAATGTGAACTTTAAAGACGCGATAGCGGAAGGTAGATTCCGTGAGGATTTGTATTATCGTCTTAACACGGTGCCCATTAAAGTACCCGCGTTGCGCGACCGTCCTAACGATATCCCCTTACTGTTCCGTAAGTTTGCAGCAGATATCTCCGAGAAATATCGTATGCCGGCTATCCAGCTTACGGATGACGGACGACGGATGCTTGTGGCTTACTCATGGCCAGGTAATATCCGTCAGCTGAAGAATATTACCGAACAAATCTCCATCATAGAAACAACCCGAGAAGTGTCGGCAGATGTTTTGCGTAGCTATCTGCCCGAGCAGACAGAATCTAAGTTGCCTGCATTGTTCGGAGTGAAACCAATGGCAGGAAAAGCGTTCGAAAGCGAGCGCGAAATACTCTATCAGGTATTGTTTGACATGCGCCGCGATGTAACTGAACTGAAGAAGTTGGTTCATAACCTTATGGCAGAGCGTGGAAACGTGCCTCTTGCCAATCAGGGAAATACGGTGTCGTACTACTCGCCCGCATTAGATGTATCGGGCGATATGGCGGAACCGATGCAGAGTATAACGCCACAGGTGCCGGCTGCCACTCATGTTTCAGCTGCTCCTCACGTAACCGCTGCCCCTCATATGGCTTCTCCGGTAAACGTAACTCCGGTAGAGACGCAAGATGCCGAAGAGTATGTAGAAGAAAATCTCTCGCTCGACGAAGTGGAGAAGGAAATGATACGTAAGGCGTTAGAGCGTCATCACGGTAAGCGCAGAGATGCTGCCAATGACTTGAAAATATCAGAGCGAACACTCTATAGAAAGATTAAAGAATATGGACTTGATAAGAATAAATAAGAATTTTAAGATTGTATCGTTGTGCTGCACGCTGGCTTGTGTGCTGGTGGCATGTTCTGTATCGTATAAATTCAACGGTGCTTCTATCAATTACGATAAGGTGAAAACCATTTCTTTCGAAACTTTTCCAAACCGCTCTGCGGCTTTCGTATGGGGACCGATGGAGTCGATGTTTAACACGGCTTTGCAGGATAGTTATATGCGTCAGACTCGATTGAAGCAGGTTCGTCAGGGTGGCGACTTGGAGTTGTCGGGTGAAATCACCAATTACGATGCGTATAATAAAGGTGTAGGCTCTGATGGTTATTCTACTATGGCCGAACTGAGAATGACGGTGAATGTGCGTTTCGTAAACAACTCTAATCATTCTGAAGATTTCGAAAAGCAGTTTTCATCTAGTCGCGAGTATAACGCTAGTCAGCAATTGTCGTCGGTACAAGAGTCGCTTGTTAAGCAGATGATTGATGAGATTGTAGACCAGATATTCAATGCAACTGTAGCAAATTGGTAATATAAGGATGGTTACGCAACAACGAATACAAGAGTGGATTTCGCATCCGGCCATGCTCGATAAGGAGAGCTTGTTCGAATTGCGTGAACTGTTGGCCCGCTATCCTTATTTCCAGACGGCACGGTTGCTGTATCTTAAGAACCTCTTCTTACTGCAAGACGCTTCGTTTGCCGATGAGCTTAGAAAAAGTGCTCTTTACGTGGCCGACCTCAGTGTGTTGTTTTATTATATAGAGGGCGAGCGTTTCGTCTTGAAGCGTCATGAAGCACCTGCCGAGGCTTCGGCGGATAAATGTACTGCCGACAGAACGCTCGATTTGATTGATAGGTTCTTGTCCGACTTGTCGGGCGATGACGCTGAACCGGAGCCTTCATTAAAGATCCCGGTTGAGGTGAGCGTAGACTATATGTCGGTATTGAGCAGTGAACCAACGCCCGAAGAACAGGAAGTAGCTCCGCTGAAAGGTCAAGAATTGATAGACTCTTTCATAGAGCAGTCGGGAAGTGAGTCGGTAGAACCGAAACCCAAGGAAGAGGTACCAGTGGAAGAAACTCCGGTTGAAGAAAACTCGGAAGAAGAGGAAACATCTGAAGAATCTCCGGCAGAAGAAGTCGTGAAAGACGATGAAACCTCTACGAAACAGCCAGAAAAGGCAGTAGAAGCCGATGAAGACGAAAGCTACTTCACAGAGACACTGGCAAAAATATATGTCCGTCAGCACCGGTATGAAAAGGCTCTTGAAATTATTAAGAAATTAAATTTGAAATATCCCAAAAAAAACATTTACTTTGCAGACCAAATAAGATTTTTGGAAAAACTGATTATTAACGAAAAATCAAAATAACAGGAACATGTATTCATTATTAGTTGGACTTATAGTCTTGGCTGCTGTGCTGATGTGCTTTGTTGTATTAGTACAGAACTCTAAAGGAGGAGGCCTATCTTCTAGTTTCGCTGCTTCCAATCAGATTATGGGAGTTCGTAAAACAACAGATTTCATTGAAAAATTAACTTGGGGACTTGCCGTATTCATGGTAGTTATCAGCATTGCCGCTGCTTATGTATTGCCTAGCGCTACTCAGGGTACTTCAGTTATCATGGACCAAGCTAAGAAAGAACAGGCAACCAATCCTTATAATATGCCTGCCGGAGCTGCTGCTCCTCAGAACGATGCTACCGCTGCACCTGCTGCATCAAATGAAGCACCTGCTGCACCAGTTGAAGCACCAGCTGAAGGTAACGCACAGAATTAATATTCTAAAAACTTATACAGAGATTGCCTCTCGCATTCATATATATGTGTGAGGCAATCTTTTTTGTACTTATACGTATGGTATATGTGCAATAACAGAAATAAAAGAGCCGCTCTTAAATCATTGCAGATTCAGAGAGCGGCTCTTATTATTTTCGTCTGATATTATCGCTTTGTTCTATGCGGCTTGATTATTTACCGAAGTATCTCTTGTACAAACCTTCGAAACCTTTACCGTGACGAGCTTCGTCTTTAGCCATTTCGTGAACAGTATCGTGGATAGCGTCCAAGTTCAACTGCTTAGCGCGAGTAGCGATACGTTTCTTGTCAGCGCAAGCTCCGCTTTCAGCGTTCATACGTTTTTCCAGGTTAGTCTTAGTATCCCATACGCAGTCGCCCAGCAATTCAGCGAATTTAGCAGCGTGTTCTGCTTCTTCCCAAGCATAGCGTTTGAAAGCTTCAGCTACTTCAGGATAACCTTCACGATCTGCCTGACGGCTCATAGCCAAGTACATACCTACTTCTGTGCATTCGCCCATGAAATGGTTGTTCAAGTCCTTAATCATTTCTTCGTCGCAACCTTTAGCTACGCCGATAACGTGTTCGTCAGCAAACTGAAGTCCACCTTCTGTTTCTTCCATTTCTTTGAATTTAGAAGCAGGAGCATTACACAACGGACACTTTTCTGGAGCTGTTTCACCTTCATGAATGTAACCACATACAGTACAAATAAATTTTTTCATAAGTCAAATTTTTTAAGTTGTTAGTTATATTGTTTTATGTTGGGTATCTATTTTGATATCCTAATTATTGTTCTTTTTCGTTTTTCAATTTCTTCTTTGCGCATGAAGGGCAAAGTCCTTTGTAGTAAACCTGTGTTTCGTCTATGCAGAAACCTTCCGATTTTAGTGATTCGGCCGATTGATTCTCTGGCATATCGAAGACATCGAATATTTTTCCGCAAGCCTTGCACTGAAAGTGCGCATGTGGCGTTATGTCTCCGTCGAAACACGCGTTGCGTTCATCAATGGTCAGCATTTGCGCTGCGCCGTTCTCTGTAAGCAGTTTCAGGGTGTTGTAAACTGTCGTTTTAGAGAGAGTTGGTATGCTCTTAGATAAAGCCAGGTAAATATCATCGATACTTGGATGTGTTTTATGTTTCAATAAATAATCCATGATAGCGATACGTTGTACCGAAGGCTTTACATTATAGCTGAGCAGGTATTCGTAAACATTCATATTATTATTTAATTGTAATTGTTACAACTTTATTTCACGGGCAAAGATATAAAGCTTTCTCGAAATACAAAAAGATTAAAGCAATTTTTTTATTGTTTTTATTATAAATTTATAAGATTATGAAAGGGTGTGAAATTTTAGTTTCATGATGCCGATGGTACATTACTTAGATAGGCGTTTATTAGTCAATTCGCATTATTGTATTATATTTGCACCATCGTTCTTTATAGTGTATATATAATAAGGAGTAAGAATATGAAATACGGATTCGTAAGAGTGGCGGGGGGCGGGCCCCCGGGTGGGGGGGGGGCGGCTGCCGTTCCTCAGGTTAAGGTGGCAGATTGTCGATATAATGCGTCTCAGGCCGAAGAGATGATTTTTGAGGCTGACGAGAATAATGTGCAGGCTATTGTTTTCCCGGAGTTGAACCTTACGGGATATTCTTGCGGCGACTTGTTCGGACAGGCGTTGCTGCTTGAGCAGGCAGAGATAGCTCTTATGCAGCTGATGAACAATACCCGTCAGTTGGATATTATTTCTATATTGGGTATGCCGGTTTTGGTAGGCGGCATATTGTATAACACGGCAGTAGTTATTCAGAAGGGTAAGATACTGGGCGTAGTGCCTAAGACTTACTTGCCCAACTATAGCGAGTTTTATGAGAAGCGTTGGTTTGCTCCAGCTACTACGTTAGATGGCGAACGCAAGATTCGCTTGTGTGGGCAGTCTGTTCCGATGGGTGCCAATCTACTTTTCGATGCATCCGATTTCTGCTTCGGTATCGAGCTGTGCGAAGACGTATGGGCTCCGGTTCCTCCTAGCAGCACGCTTGCTTTGGCTGGTGCCGATGTAATTTTTAACCTTTCTGCCGATACGGAGAATATTGGCAAGCATCAGTATCTTCGTTCTTTGTTGGCGCAGCAGTCGGCTCGTTGCTTGTGCGGTTATGTATTTGCATCTAGCGGATTCGGAGAATCGTCTACCGATGTAGTCTTTGCCGGAAACGCCTTGATTTACGAAAACGGTTCATTGCTTGCCTCTTCAAGCCGATTCTCTTTCACCCGTCAGTTGGTGATGGGCGAGCTTGATATAGAACGTCTGCGTGGCGAACGTCAGCATAACACTACTTTCGCTTCTTGCCTTCGCGATAACAAATCGCTTCAGTTTACTACGGTATCTACCGAAATGGTTCAGCCTAAGGATATTGAGCTTACGCGTGCTATCGATGCGCATCCTTTTGTTCCTTATGGCGATACGTTACTTGACGAACGTTGTGAAGAAATATTTTCTATTCAGGTAGCCGGACTTGCCAAGCGTTTGGTGCATACTGGCTGCAAAACTGTAGTAGTGGGCATATCAGGGGGGCTCGACTCTACGTTAGCTCTTTTGGTGTGTGTAAAGACATTTGATAAACTTGGACTGTCGCGCGACGGAATTGTAGGCATTACGATGCCAGGATTCGGAACTACCGACCGTACTTATAATAACGCACTCTCTTTGATGCGCTCACTGCGTGTTACCACTCGCGAAATCAGCATCCGCGAATCGTGCATTCAGCACTTTAAAGATATAGACCACGATATGTCTGTACATAATGTGACTTACGAAAACGGTCAGGCACGTGAACGTACTCAGATATTGATGGACTATGCCAATAAGGTAGGAGGGTTGGTAATTGGTACCGGCGACCTGTCTGAATTGGCTTTGGGATGGGCTACGTATAACGGCGACCATATGTCGATGTATGGCGTTAATGCCAGCGTGCCTAAAACCTTGGTTCGTTACCTTGTTACATGGGTAGCGCAGACAGGAGTCGACACGGATTCTAAAGCGACTTTGCTTGACATTGTAGACACCCCGATAAGCCCTGAACTGATACCGGCCGATGAGAACGGAAACATCAAGCAGAAGACAGAAGATTTGGTAGGACCATACGAGTTGCACGATTTCTTTTTGTATAACATTCTTCGCTTCGGATTCCGTCCGGCCAAGATATACTATCTGGCTACTTTGGCTTTCGGTGCTTCGTACGATAAACCGACAATTAAAAAGTGGCTCACTACATTTTATCGACGTTTTTTTTCACAACAATTCAAACGTTCTTGTCTGCCCGATGGACCGAAGGTAGGTTCTGTCTCTCTTAGCCCCAGAGGAGACTGGCGTATGCCAAGTGATGCGTCTTCTGCTATGTGGCTTTCAGAATGCGAGGCTTTAGACGAGAATTGAGTGCTTAAAGGAATAAAAAATCGATAAAATTAACTACATTGAAAAAGTTATAAAAAAGCACAGTGCAGGATGGTGTCTAATTTTTGAATAAAACAAATAAAAAGCAAATAAAACTAAATGGAAAAATATGTTGTATGACATAGTTTTTAATTTGTTTAGTTCAAAAAAAGGCCTCATCTTTGTGGCGTTATCCTGAAAACAATCTTTTTACCTTAAAAAAAAACTAATACCTATTGAAAACTTAAAAAAGCTTCTTTGTGAAAAGAGGCTTTTTTTATGCCATTTTGTTTGCATCCATTTTGATTTTAATAGCTAATTTTGCGGTAATAATATTTATATCTTTTGTTTATATGGCACAACCTTTAGCCGAACGAATGCGTCCTAAGACACTAGACGATTACATTGGGCAGAAGCACCTCGTTGGAGAGGGAGCGGTATTGCGTAGAATGATAGATTCCGGTAGAATTTCTTCTTTTATTTTGTGGGGACCTCCTGGGGTAGGAAAAACCACTTTGGCGCAGATTATAGCCAATAGGTTGGAGACTCCTTTTTACACGTTGAGTGCTGTGACTTCGGGCGTGAAGGATGTGCGCGATGTCATAGAAAAGGCGCGTAGCAACAGGTTCTTTTCGCAGCAAAGTCCTATATTATTTATCGATGAAATACATCGCTTCAGCAAGTCGCAGCAAGACTCGTTGCTTGGGGCGGTAGAGACAGGCACGGTCACTTTGATAGGTGCCACTACAGAGAACCCTTCGTTCGAGGTTATTCGTCCGCTATTGTCGCGTTGCCAGCTGTATGTGCTGAAATCGCTTGAGAAGGAAGACTTGCTAGAGTTACTGCATCATGCGGTAGAGAAAGATGTTATCTTGCGCGAAAAGCATATCGAGCTGCAAGAGACCGATGCCATGCTTCGCTATTCTGGAGGAGATGCCCGTAAGCTGCTTAACATATTAGAGCTGGTAGTAGAAGCCGAAGGCGATACTGCTGACATAGTGATAACCGACGAAAAGGTGATGGAACGATTGCAGCAGAATCCGTTGGCGTACGATAAGGATGGCGAGATGCACTACGATATTATCTCGGCGTTCATAAAGTCTATCCGAGGCAGTGACCCCGACGGTGCTCTCTATTGGTTGGCACGTATGGTAGAGGGTGGAGAAGACCCCGCCTTTATAGCTCGGCGTTTGGTTATTTCTGCTGCCGAGGATATCGGCTTGGCTAATCCTAACGCATTGCTGCTGGCTAACGCCGCTTTTGATGCGGTAATGAAGATAGGATGGCCCGAAGGTCGCATACCGCTGGCGGAGGCTACGGTTTACTTGGCCACAAGTCCTAAGAGTAACTCTGCCTACGAAGGTATAGGCACGGCATTGTCGTTGGTTCAGCAGACGGGAAATCTTCCGGTTCCGCTTCATCTGCGCAATGCTCCTACCAAGTTGATGAAGCAGTTGGGCTACGGAAAAGACTATAAGTACGCCCATGCTTATAAAGGCAACTTTGTGCAGCAGCAGTTCTTGCCCGACGATGTGCAGAATCAGCGTATATGGCATGCGCAGGATAATCCGGCAGAAGCTAAGCTGAAAGACCGCATGGTTCAGTTATGGGGCGAGCGGTTTGAGAAATAATAGTCAAAAATAAATTCAAAAAATAACGAGTATGGAAATTGTTGTATTAGACGGATATACTTTAAATCCCGGTGATTTGTCGTGGGAGGCTCTCGCAGCCTTGGGCAATCTTACGGTGTATGATAGAACTTTGCCCGAACAGGTAGTAGAGCGTGCGGCAAAGTCTGAGGTAGTGCTGACAAACAAGACGGTGCTCGACGCTAAGAAATTAAGCGAATTGCCTTTACTTAAGTACATTGGCGTGCTGGCTACCGGATATAATGTAGTAGATACAGATGAGGCTCGCCGTCGTGGAATGGTAGTTACCAACATCCCTGCTTACAGTACCGATTCGGTAACTCAGATGGTATTCGCTCACATCCTTAATATCACTCAGCGAGTAGGGCATTATGCGCACGATAATCAGCGTGGCAGATGGTCATCGCAAGTCGATTTTTCTTACTACGATACTCCGCTTGTAGAGTTGGCTGGTAAGTCTATCGGCATCGTTGGCTTCGGACACATTGGTCAGGCGGTGGCGCGTGTAGCTTTGGCGTTCGGCATGAAGGTATTGGTATATACGTCAAAGTCGGCATCTCAGCTTCCTGAAGGATGCGTCAAGATGGATATGGCAGAATTGTTTGCCGCATCAGATATCCTTACGTTGCACTGTCCGCTTACTCCGGATACTAAGGAGATTATCAATGCCGATAGCTTGAACTCTATGAAAGACGGAGCCATACTTATCAATACCGGTCGTGGCGGATTGGTGAACGAGCAGGCATTGGCCGATGCGCTGAAGAGCGGAAAGTTGGCGGCAGCCGGACTCGACGTGTTGGTTTCAGAGCCTCCTACAGCCGACTGTCCGTTGGTGGAATTGGATAATTGCTTCATCACCCCTCACATAGCATGGGCTACCCGCGAGGCACGCATCCGACTGATGAATCAGGCAGTAAGTAATGTAAAAGCATATATAGACGGTAACGTTATAAACAATGTATTATGATGAATAAAGAAGAACGAGTAGCCCAGGCGGTGGCTTATTTCAAGGAAGGATATAACTGCGCTCAGTCTGTAGTATTGGCGTATGCCGATTTATATGGATTGACTCACGACTTGGCGTTGCACGTAGCCGCTTCGTTTGGAGGTGGCATAGGCCGTATGCGCGAGACTTGCGGAGCGGCGTGCGGCATGTTTATGCTGGCTGGCTTTGAGCGTTGCGCTACATCGGGAGCCGACCGTGAAGGTAAAGCCGCCAACTATGCGTTGGTACAGCAGTTGGCAGAAGCTTTCAAGCAAGAGCACGGCACCATAAAGTGTGGCGAGTTGTTGGGACTTACCAAGAAAGACCCTATCGTTTCCACTCCCGAAGCCCGTACCCCTCAGTATTATGCCAAGCGTCCTTGCTCTATGATGGTAGAAAGTGCGGCGCGTATCTTCGGTGATTATTTGGTGAAGGAAGGAAAGCTTTGTTGAGCTTCAACTGAAACATTGCGATGCTTTGAACCAAACATTGCGATGAGTCAATTTAAACAATGCGATGTTTTTTTGAAGCATCGCATTGTTTTTTTTTTACTCCTCTCAGAAAGCACATACAGCGCGGACAGTTGTTTTATTGGGCTTCCCTGTCGAGTTAATTCTAGCACCACCTTTGAATCCAATATAAATTGCGTTGCCGACGTCAAATTCTACTGATGTCCAGTAGTCCTGGTTCTCCAATAAATCTCCACCTATGGCAAGCAGGTATTTGTCGATTATCTTCCTTGTTTCTTCTGTAGAAAAATAATTTTTATGGATTTTGTCCTCATCCTTGCTGTATAGCATGTACAGTTCCTTCGCCGACGGGATAAACCAGCCGGTACTCGTCTTTGGAGCCGGATTTGAATCGGAGAAGTTTGCAAGGGCATTAACGGGCTTGACCATTAAGTTGAGTTTTTTAATTCTCATGCAGTAATAATTGTACGCCAATATCATCTTTGTATACTGATAACCACGGATATAATTTCTTTCGTCCCCGGATTGAACGATTGATGCATAATCTGTCTTATCGATAGGATTAAACTCATCGCTTTTCTGAAATTTTTGTACTGATCCATGAAACCAATCATATTCCTGCCATGCCATCCCCGTTGATACGTTCTTTACAGACACAGCAAGTCCATGTGTGCAGTTTGGATGGTCTTTCGCCATAATCTTGTCATCGGTAAGGTTCGCAGGAGTCTTCCGGCCTGCAGGGTCTGTATCTGCCGGAGTCCAAAAGACGATGGCCGCTATGTTTGCCTTCTGCTCTTCGGTAACGGCAGTTTCTCTGGGCAGCAAGTTGCCGTCTGCCAGCAGGTAGTCGCCACGCTGTACCGTGTAGTTTTTTACGGTTGTCGCTGCGCCGTCAATTTTGTATCTCTTGTATTTCCCGATGATAGGATGATCATCTGACAGGGTGATGGTAAATACCCTGCTACCTCCGTCATAACTTCCCTCTATAGTCGGCAAGGATGCTGGCAGCAAGTAGCGGTAAGTACCGTCGGTCATGCGCAGTGGCTTGGCTGCGCTGGCGAACGTAGCTTCCGACGGTATGGTGTAGTCGGGAACCCGGGCGTTGGTAAACTTATAAACGGTTTTCGGCATCTCGATGACTGCCAATGATAGTTCGTGGGCCATGACGAAATTGAGCCGGAGTGTACCATTGTCTAACGTTGGTGTGCAAGAGGCAGTCATTAGGTCGGAAGCAGTGTAATCCGCATACGAGCTTTGGTCGGTCTTCACCGGCCAATTATTAGCAAGCGGATAGAAGAAAGGTAGTTGGGGATCCTTAATTGCGTTCTTTAACAATTCACTTATGACCGTGTTGTCCAAGTCCGCCCTATAAGGGTAATAGAGATAGTATTCCTCATCCGGCAGTCCTCCTGCAAGTGTCGTGCCAGCCTCTGGCTTCCAAACGAGGCTCCCCGTGGCGGCATCCCTCTCGGCAGTCAGTTTCATGTTGGAATAAATCATCTTCTTATCCGAATATAAGCCGCGGATCATGAAAAGTCCGCAGGCATCGCCCTCAGTGAACTCGGTGGTGTAGCCGTTCTCTACGGCACGAGTAGTTTTACCGTCCACAGCCGATGTATATCCCCCGTCGGTCACGGAGATGGTGAGTTGTTGCGCCTTGTCTTGCACGGCAGGAAACTCTTCTTGCGTGCATGAGGCTGCAAGCAGCATGAGCAATACGGCTTGCAAGAAGTGGTATATGTTTTGTATCTTCATATTCATGTTCTTAATAGATAAATGGATTAAACGAATCAGAAGGCAAGGACGGGACGCACGTCGTCACCATCTCGTTTAGTGTCCCAGTAGCAGCGCACCCTGCCATCGGAGTACACGTTCCAGTTCCGTGTGTTGTTGTCCGAGTACTCCGAAGACGAACCAAGCCAGACGTTGCTGTTGAATGTATCCTTGTCCCCAACGGTGATATTCTCCATCCATTTATTCAAGGCGGCGGGAACATTGCCTTGGCTCGACCAGAGGAAATCACCATTGTCCGATGAGTTCTGCTGATCTTGACCCGCCAAAGCCGGACAACCGCCCAAATTCTGAAAGATGTCCCACAACTGCCCCGAGGCAGGAAGGTACCATCCGGTAGTAGTCGCAGGAACCGGGCAGGTCGTGTTGTAGCCGTCGGCAGCCTTGAATGCGGGATAATTGTCTAAGTTGCCGTGATTGCTGCGGATATGCTCGCAATTGCCGTAGCCGCTGATGTCATAATAGTTCTCGGCTTTCGTATTGCATTTATTCAGTCCCTCGTCTTTTCCCTTTGGCCCCCACTTTTGGTCTGTCGCGGCATTCTTCAAGGCCATTACCAGCCCATGCACCTTGTCTTCGCCACCTATCTTCCGCTTTTCCATTGCACCGATACGGCTCTTGTCCGTCTGGAACACGATGCCGACAACGGTCCTGCTTGCACCGGTTTTAGGGTTAGTAAGCACAGGGGCTGGTTTTGGGTCTGCTATCACCATGTTGCCGTCGTCATAGCGTTTGCGCAGACCGCCATCGCTCCACGTTCCGTCGGAGTAGAAGTAGTCTCCTATCTTCAGCTCGTCTGCCTTGAAAAGCTGCACCTGTTTTGAGGTGATGTTCTCCTCGCCGCCATCGCTCCACGTTGCACCCGTCACCGCCTTAACGTCTATTCCGTTGGCTTTCACGGTGATGGCGTAGGCATACCGCTTGCCACCGAAAAAGTCAAATTTGCCGGCAGCTTCTGTGTCGGGAGTATATGTAAAGGCGTTGCTGCCTATGCTGATTCGGACGAGCGGCTTGCCTGTCATGTCCTGTGGCGGCACCAAAGCCTCGTATTTTTTCGTTGCGGCATCGTAATAAGGTTTTATCTCGCCGTCCGATTGGTCACCAGGTGACACCAGTCCGGCGGTTGAGTGGGTTATCGGGTCTCCGAAAATGGTGACGGTTGCATCTTTCAGTTCCTCTTCCGTAATGCCTTCGCCTGCCGTGAGCGTTACTTCGATTTTAGCCATGCGGTGTAGGAAACGAAGATTTACGGCTTGGTCATAACGTCCTATGGCGGTGGCATACAGCACATCGAAGGCGGCATACCCGTTGCTTTGGTCTGAAATATCCGTTTCCGTTTCCAGGTCCTGAGTCCATGCTGTGATGCGAGCTTCGGCGGTGTTCTTCCAGTAGATTGCGTTTTCGGCATCCTTCGAGGTCGCATTGCCCGATGCGTCCATCACGTATGTTTTACTACCAAACACGCCTTCCATCGCCACTCTAATCTCTTCTCCGCCCGTCCATGCGTCTTTACCTCCGGAGCGTGTCTGCGGTTGTTCCACCTCCGCTGTCAGTTGCAGCGGATACTTGCCGTCGGGAAAAGAATTGATACTTTCTATATTCTCATTGTTGCACGAGGAGAGCAGTCCGCCTATGAGCATCATAACCGACAGCCAGCCACCGATGTGCGGCCATCGCCTTCTCTCTATGTTTTTTATTCTTTTCATACCTTCTTTATTTGTTTGGTTTTCAGGATACACACTACATTGTTGCATCGCCCGAATGACTGCCACCGTCGTTCCAGTTTGCTATGGTGCTTCCGCTTATGGTCAGCCCCGTTTTCTTCACCGTGATGGTGTATGTGTATGAGTAGCCAGCCTCTAATGCTGGTTTGATAAGGTCTTTATTAGAGTAAGTTTGATTCTCTCCATCGTCTGGAGTAATGTCTAAACTCAGGAAGTCGGTTAGCGTCTGCGGCAGCAAAATCATGGTGAGGGTCATTACGCCCGTGTTGACGTTGTAGTCTGTAACGCATTTGTATTTAACAGTGTTTGTAGTGGGTGTGGGATAAGTTGATTCTATCAGCATCCAGTCGTTCACTACAGAACCCGTGGCTGAGGCTGTTCCTGTCAATATGTCGAACGTACCTTCATGAATCAGTCCGCCCAACTTGTAGTTTGCGAATCGCAATACGCTTGGGTCGGTGAAACCGTCGGCAGCCGATACCTGTACCTTTAGGATAAGGCGTGCCATCTTATGCTTGAAAGAGCAATCGCTGCCGCCTGCGGCTGTGTTGTCTGTGAAGCTGATTAGTGGGCTACTCTTACTTCCCATGGCACCTGTGGCATAAATGTAGTCTATGTCTTCTTGTTTCTCTACCGTATGTTGGTTCTCGGTGTTTACCGTGATTTTCCCTTTGTTGCCGGGTAGGGAAGAAGCGTGACTTGTTTCATAAGGTGCATATGCGGCGAAGGTAAACTGGCGTGAGGCGTCTTCGAAGAAAATGCCGTTTCCGTCTGTTGCCGGAGTGAAGTCGGCAGATGTTCCTGTGCTTGCGGTCTGGTATTCCACGTTCTTGTACTTTTGTCCCATGGTAGTGTTTGCATCAACTGCCATCACGCCTATATGGTCGGCGTTCCACTTGTTATCCACAGCGCGTGTTTTAGGTCCGCTCACGCCTGCCGTGATTCGTGCTTCTACCGGATTGTTCTGTACCTCGTTCTCTTGTGTACACGCAGCCAATAGAGCTGCTGCTATTGCAATAATGAAAAATTTCATGTTCATAGTCATAATATTATTTTTGGTGGGTTAAAATCTTAATTGTCAGTTAGCATCTCCAGTACCGCCATCTACCTCGTTCCAGCCAGTGATGGTTGCGCCCGTCACCGTTGCTTCTACCGGTAGAAGCAGATTACCCTTTAGTTTAATCGGTTCGGCTTCGTTATTGAAGTTCTTCATAGACTCTGTAACGTCGCTCACTATCTGCTGCGTGTCGCCGTTGTTGAAAGTGATGTCAACCGTCAGTGTCTGTGCTTCAGTAGTTACAATGCCTAACAGACGGAAAAATAATGTGAACTTGTTGCCGTCTTGTCTGAAAGTGTTTGTTACTTGTGCCGCTGCGCTCCGTTCGCCAGTTGCCATGTCTGCTACCGAAGCCACTCCAGAGAGAGTTGCCGTAGCCGACTGTACACGGCTGTAGTCGCCTTCGGTGGCGGTTAGTTCCAGATTGAGTCTGCGTATCAATTGTTTCATCCGGGCTGTTACGCGTAGCGTGTCATCAGCCACTACATTGATGTCTTGTACTGAGGCGAACAGATAGCCCGGCGTGGGGTTGATATGTTTGGCAGACGTGGCGTTAACCGAGGCGGTATTGTTGGCAACGGTAACTTGGTCTGGTTTGTTGTATGCCGCTAAAGTGTATTTGCCGGCCGACAGGAGTCGGTTTAAGATGTTGGTTTCTTTGCTCACCTCCTGCTCTTGTCCGTCTATACTCAGGATGTATGCTTGCGGAATGTCGGCATCACTGTTTCTGTCGCTCCAATCTGCGGTTACTACTACCGCTCCACTGTCGGGATGCGGAGTATTATAAAGTTCGTCTTTCACGCAAGATGCTAATAATATGGCGTGTCACGAAAGATCCTATTATTGGGGCGGACAGACCAGCCGTATATGTTATGAATATATGTCGGTTACTTTTCATTCTGTTTCCTCCCTTATTTAAAGATGTTCCATACTAGTGACACTCCGAGGTGGTTCACTCCCCAGTAATTCTTGTTTTCGCTTCCACGGCGAACGCGCACTTTGTCTATTACCACATACTTTTCATAATCAATATTGGTACATCCTACGCCAATGGAGAAGTCGAGCGATAGGGCGCGGTTCAACTTAAGCATGTAACCGCCGGTTAGTCCTCCGCCCATCAGGTCGCCCTGCTTGCCTGTATCAGAGAGTTTGTAATTGAATTGTCCAGTCTTGAACATGGCACCTAGGTAGCCGCGCTTCTGCTCACCTATATAATAACGGAGTTCGGGTGTCACTTCCCAGAGGGCGTATTTTCTGTCTTTGTCATTCCACGACCATGAAGTCCACGAGCCGTTAACGGATATACCCCATGACGGACTGATGCGCCACTCTATACCGAGGTCGGGCGTGAGGGTTGCCCAGCGCAATAGGTTGGCACGCAAAGCTAATTTAGAAGTTGTAGGTGATAATGGCCGTACAGATTCATACGAGTTTTCCTGATTGGTAGATGCTTTTGTTTCTACCGTGTGTTGTACTGTTTCTGCAACTTTGTCGTTTTTTGGTTGTTGCTGTTCTTCTTCTTTTCCATAACCTGTCACGTTTTCCTTCGGCAGTATGATGCGCACTGTTACGAAGTCGCCATCCGAAGTGTGGTTGTGGGTGATGAAGCTGTTTTCATGCAGATTTTTTCGGATAATCAATTCAGACTTTACACGGTTGGATCGTGTAGTTGCGATGCTTAGACTTACTTTCTCCGTCTTGCCTGAATTACAGTATCCGTCAACATAAAGAGGTACCCGCCCGTTCATGATATCCGTTTTGTTACTCTCTATGTACTCTAATAGGCGTGTAAGTTCACTGGCATTGTTTTTCCATGGCACATAGAACATATCATTCTGCGGCACGAAGCGGAAAGTGTAGACAGTGTCTGTTTTCTGCTGCGCAAAGGCAGGAAAAACTGCCGTTGCCATGCACAAAAACAAGGTTGGGAATAGAATTTTTTTACTCATTTTCTGTATGTTGTTTTTGATTTCCAATTAGTAACTCTGCATCCAAAATAAGTAAAGAGATTAAAATTCAGTCCGATTCTTGCTATAAAAATTGCCTCAATTGTCAGAATCGCACATCTTTGTGTTTTTGCGTATTTTAGTTTTGTGTTTTAGACTGTTTTTTGTTGTTTAGGCTATTTCTTCATCGGTAACATATCATGTTATTTCGCCTCTGTTTTCTTCCATTTTACAGGGGTACATCCTGCGTTTTCTTTAAACATTCTTATAAAATGGCTTGGCGACAAAAAACCGGATTTCTCGGAGATGTCGGCAACCGTCAGTCTCGGATTTTGCGCAAGCAGACGTTTGGCATATTCTATGCGAAGCCCGGTAATCCAATCGCGGAACGACATTTCGTACTTGGTTTTGATATATTCTGACAGGTAGGTACGGTTGGTTTGAAGTTTGTCTGAAAGTTCCTTTATGGTAAGACCTGGCCGGATATAACCGTCCGTATCAATCCAGCCTTTGATTTTTTTCTCTATTTCGGCGTGGTAGAACGGAGTTCCCTGCTTTTGTTCCTGTTTCTGGTTTGTGGTGCCACACAGATTTTCATCTTCAGAAGTAATACCATCTTCCATGGCGTTTTCTACCTTTTCGTAAAACAGCAGATAGTTAAGATAGCATAGGAAGAGATAAATGTAAAACGGTACCGACGACAGAATCCAGATATAAATGTATTCATCGGGCAAGAATGTCAGCAGTCCGCATCCTACTCCGAATATTACAGCCCAGTAGGTGAATATGGAGAGCCATTTAATATATGCACCGATATCGTCTGCATGGGTATCATTGAAAATGCGGATTACCTTGTGATATGTTTTGAGAAGTCTATGGGTAAGATACAACCCATAGATAACCAACCATGTAGCCAAGGCGAACATTGCTGTTGCCTGCAAAATACCTTTGGGTAGCAACAGCAGAACGATGCCGGAAAGGATGGAAAACAGTATCCATAGACAGATATGCGTCCGTAACCTACGTTTGGTGATATAAAAGCGGTCGAGCAGGGTGGTGAGGGCGGAACTGAATAGCCAATAGCATAGGAAATAGGTAGACAGGTTCATCAGAATGGCGGCATTGGCATTCTTGAACCTTATCCCAAAGAAGAAATGTACCGAATAGTTGGCTGCAAGTAATAATATTGCTGCTCCCATAATTCGCCGTGAACGCAGATAATTTTCAAAAATGGACTTCTCCGGAGTTTTGGCAAACAAGAAATAAAACCCGAAGAACGACATCAACGGCAGCGCAATACAAAGTGAATAATTGTATATAGATGGTTCCATTGTGTATAATGCTTATGATTCGTTATACAAATGTATGAAAATATCGATGAAACAGATTGTTTTTAGTTTTCTTTTTAATAAAACATAAGTGTAAGCTTACTGATAAGCTAAAGGCTACTTCTGTCTGTACTCTCGTTTCTTCCAGAAATTGAATCCCAGATATAGGCGTAGGCTTCCAAATGAATTGGTCATCGACATCGACTTTTTGCGATAATCGAACGTGTTCAGCACAAAGATAACTCCGGCATAGTATTTTCCGGTATTCCACGTCATTGCGGCACGGGTTATCACATCGAAGTTTACATTCTTCATCCAGTTGAACATATCGTTGTTTTCATTGGGATTTACTATGTCGCCGTCAAGCTTGGCTCTTTTATAGGCAAGCGCGGGCATTGCTGATAGGTTGAACAGGCAGTTCTTGGCGAATACCCAGTTATAGCCGTAGCCGAAACTGATGTTGTAATCGTCGTACTTCAGGTTATTGAACTGCAGCGAAGGACGAATTTGCGGCTGCATTGCTTCGGGCAAAAGAGTATAGTCGAACGAGATGTTGTGATGCGAATAAGACATGCCCGCCATGAACGATCCGCAGCTTCTTTTCTGATTGGTAGACTGGCTGTACGCCGCTGGATAAGAGAAGCGTTTGTTATTGAATATCCAATATGTGTTGAGGCCAAGCATCTTGGTATGAAGTCCGTTGAACGTCTGGCCTATGAGGTCGTCGGGCAGATTGAATCCGGAGTACGATTTTATCTTGAAGTCGTGCCCCGAAACCCTGTAGAACAAGTCGACACCGAAGCGTGCACTATACAAATTGAACACATATTCTTTTTTAGAAGAGCTGCTTGTTTTTTTTCGGAGCAACTCTGGTATGCTGGCCGATACGCCTAAGAAAATCCATCGCCACCCGAAGTATACACCTATTTTGGGTGTTGGTTCGGGGGCGAGTGATATAGTTTGTCTACCGTTGGCACGTTGAGCGCCCAGTCGGTATCTTTCTTGCCAAAAACTCTGCTCAACCATGAAGGTGAGGTTGTAATGATTTGGCTCTATGTAAGCAGAGTCGGTAGTATTCAGTGCTTTCCCTAACTTTTCCATTGCTACCTTTGTTTCTTTGGTCAGACGGTTGTTCTCTTGCGCTGCGCCTTGCTGTGGCAGCGTAAGAAAGAGTATGCCAAGAAATAGAGTTACAATGTATTTATTCATAATATAAAGATAGAGAAAACGATAGGCCGAGGTCTGTTTATAGCTTGTTCAGGATGCGGTCCATCACCCAGTTGGTAGGTGTGGCGCTTATTCCGTCGCATGTGCAGATGGTTTTACCCTGCAAGTGCTCTACCACAGCCTTAATGAGCGGCAGCTGCACGTATGGAGGGTTTTCGGGCAATATCTCTTCGCGTCCGCGCTCAGTGTGCAGAGCTATCGGGTCGTAGGTGAAGATAGAGAAACAAATCATACCCTTATCGCCGATTATTTCGATACGGTCTTCCTTAGCTGACTCGTGCGCTACGAAGCACCATGAGCCAGAGCCGGGCAGTCCGGTCTCGAATTTGAAGCAAGCGCTGATGGTATCTTCCGCTTCGTATAGTCCGCCACGGTTGCTCTTGTATCCTTCGGCTTCGAGTATGCAGCCGAACATCTCCTGAAGCAAGTCGAGCTGATGAGGCGCGAGGTCGTAGAAATAACCGCCTCCAGCTATATCGGGCTGCACACGCCAAGGCAAGTTCTTGCTGTTATAGTCGAGCGCACGCGGTGGTTGCGCAAAACGAATCTGAATGTTGATAACGTTTCCTATCTCTCCCTCTTCTACCAGTTGGCGTACCTTCTGGAAGTATGGCAGATAGCGGCGGTAGTAAGCCACGAAACAAGGAATGCCTGTTTCTTTAGAGATACGGTTAATGCGGGCGCAGTCTTCATAGCTTGCTGCCATAGGCTTTTCTATGTACACCGGCTTTCCGGCTTTCATGGCCATGATGGCGAATGTGGCGTGCGATGAAGGCGGAGTGGCGATATAGATGGCGTTAACGTCTTCGTCGCCTATCAGTTCTTGCGCATCGGTATACCAGCGCGGAATGTTATGGCGTATGGCGTACGATTTTACTTTCTCTTCGTCGCGGCTCATTACGGCAACTACTTTAGAGCCTTCTATCATATTGAAAGCCGGACCGCTTTTCTTCTCGGTCACTTCTCCGCAACCGATGAATCCCCAACGTACTTTATCTAATTTTATCATAGTAGACTGATGTGTTTTTATGGAATGTATTTATTCTTTATCGTTTTATACTCCTTTGTCTTAGTGTAGGCATCGAGCCATGCGTTCAGTGTATCGAGCAACTCGGTAGATTGTTTGCTTACGCCCCATGCGTAGAGTTGTGTAAATCCTATATCTATGCTGATATCCAGATCAGGGAAATTCTTCAGGGCTGTACGCGCTATGGTCTCGTCGCACACGGCATAGTCGATGTCTTTTCCTGCCACCATAGCCAATAGTTGCTCAGGTCCGTATTTCTCAACTTCTTCTACGTAGATGGTATCGGCTATTTCGTTCATAAGGTTATGTATGCGCAGCAGTGCGGGCGAGTTCTTTACCACATACAGACGCTTGCCTGCCAGTTGCAGCTGGTTGCTTATGAACGAGCTGTCGGCATCGTCAGCCTTTTTACGCTGCACCAATACCTGCTTGGCGTGCAGCAACGGATGCGTAAAGAGCAGTGTGTCACTGGTGCGGCTGGTGATGGGCGTGCTTACAGCCAATATATCGTAGCGTCCGTTTTCTATGCCTGTAAGTCGTTCGTTGAAATTCATTTCGGGCACTACCTGCAGTTTCAGGTTCTTGCTCTGCGCGAACTCACGCAATATTTCATAGTCGAATCCGGATAGCGTGGTGTCTTGGTCTACGTGGTAGCTCACGGCGTTATATTCCGTTACCGCCCTCAGTACCCCGCTGCTTATTATTTCCTTGTATTGGCGTGGGGGTCCGTTGTAGCTTTCTTTGGGTGTGCTATTCAACCATATCAGTCCGATAGCGATGGCCAAAGCAATAAGAACGTATCGCAATCCTTTCTTTTTCATTTTATCGATGATAAATGTATTAGTCGAAGAAGTTCCATGACAAGCCTATCTTCAGTGTGCGCGGGTTCAACGGGTAGTGCGGCACCAGGAAGTAGCTCTTCTCGCCTTGTCCCTGCAAGATGTTGTACATCTCTACGAAGAGACGAGTACGTTTCAGGTGGATATTTACGTATCCGTTTATCAGCGGATATGCTCCCAACTTATACTTCGTAGCTTCGTTCTGCAGATAGAACTGTCCGATAGCGGGCGCATAATCGGGCGCATAGTATTGCGTGAAGTAGCGCACGTCAGCTCCCAATTCTACCTTCAGTACTTTCTTTGCAAGTCCGAAACGGATGTACAGGTTATGATAGAGGTTCAGCTCCGGAAGCGGAAGAACATTCTGGTTGCTCGACTTCTGATAAGTAATCTCGTTATCGAGATGCAAGATGCCCAACTTGAAATCCTGACGGAGGCTTGCGCTGAATATCTGTATGTTATCTGAACACTGCGCCACTTTCACATCGTTAAGATAAGAAACCGCAGTTTCCGATTCAGACGACGAGGTGGTTTGTTTTACAGAGGTATTGTCCAGATACGTGTAGTTCTTGATATTTTCTACTCCCACTTTCAGCTGAGTCTTCCATCGGTCTATGCTCAACTTACCTTCTATGCGAGTACGCATAATCTTAGATAAGTCGTCATTATCCCACCAATAATGCTTTGAATGGAAATGACGGAAGAAGAAAGTAGGGTGAAGGTTCTTTACATACGCATTGGCTTCAAAACGAACGGTATCATTAAACAACTTGAAGTTGAGGTTACCGTTTCCTTCCAGAGTAAACTGTCCTACATCTTCGCCCGCTATGGCTACCTCGCCAGTAGCGTTATAGTGCAGCGTACGTCCTTGCTCCTTAATGAGCTGTCCGCCTACGGTGATGGTATTCTCTGTGTACTTGGTAGGAATACGCTGTCCCGGCGTTCCGGTAATAGTATCCGTCATGGTATACTGTCTGTACTCGTGCGAAGCGAATGCAGTAAGTCCCGCTTTAGCCCATTTATTGAAGCCCTCTCTCAGCTGAATACCCACAGTGTTTTTGATAGAAGTTTGCTTTGTCTCGTCAAACTGAATGTCGGCTAGATAGTTATTGTTGAAATACTTCTTGTTCTGCGCTTCGTCTTTTGAGATATACTCACGTTTGTTCAAGTCCACTTTCACTGTGTGCATAAAACTTGTAACCGGAACGAATATCTCCGTGTTTACGGTGTCTTTCTCATCGGGGTTCTCACGATAGAAACCTAAGTTATAGCGGTGAGTCAAGAACGCATGATAACCTCTGTTGTGATTCCAGATGTTAGAAAGATTCACCGGTATTTCGCCATTGCTATACGTACGTCCCCCCTGCGCCATGTCTAATGGAGCGGTTATGTAGCGGTCATCGGTAATACCACCGTTCTCTGTCACCTTCAGGTTATCGTTTATAAAGCTGAAATGAGCGTTGTATTTATCTCCTAAATGATAGAAGAAGAGGTTGCCGTTGAACATGGCGGTAGACTGATTCTGATAAATACCGCGTCCGTAAATATAGTCTATGTTGAATCCGAAGCCTGTTCTCTTATTGGCGTTCATAGCCAGATAAGCTTTGAAACGCTCTTCACCATATCGGCTGCTGCCGTGTTTAAAGTAGCTTAGGTTGGTGAAAGGCGACTTGGTGTTGGTGTATACCACATTATCCGGATGCATTACAGCATAGTCGTACGGATCGAGAAAAAAGAAAGTGCTGGTTTCTTTTCTGTCGAAGAAGATATGCGAAAGGCGCGGAGCACCCAAGTTGCCAAGATACGAATAGTGACCCAGCAAGCCTCCGGTGTCATTAGTGTTCTGGAAGTTATGCTGAAGCGTATCCACCGGAATCTCCGTAATGTTTCCGAAGCGTTGGTCTATCACCCACGAGCTTAGTCCGATGGGGATAGTGCTCGCATCGTTTACGGCGGATGAGTCGACAGGGTTTCCATAACGGTCGTAACGGTCGGCATCCATACCCGAAGCCGAGTTTCCGTATCGGTTAGTCAGTGAATTCTGTGCGTTCACTGTACAGCATATCATTATTAGCGTAGCTATAAAAAGAATTCGTTTCATAATGTCGCAAAGATACAACTTTATGCCGAAAGCTTAACCGTTACAAAATATAAAAGTAAAAAGGCTGGAATGTTTTATAAAAGAATTATCGTCTTTTATAGTAACATTCCAGCCTTTAGCTGCTTTATTTATCAGAAAATAACGCTATCAATCCATTTTCTTGATGATGTCCATACCAATGCGGATGGCTTCTTCGTTCATCGGAATCAAGTTGTGGTGACGCTCGGGCAGTGTTTTGCGGAGCGCTTTCACTACACTTTCTATCGACACGATGGGGCGAATCTTAAGCAGTCCACCCAATACAATCATGTTGAATGTCTTTGCCATCTTGCGTTCGTTGGCTTCATCCATCGCATCAATGCGGTACACGTGAATGTCTTTACGTGTGGGAGGTTCAATGATACCATATCCGTCGTATATCAGCACTCCGCCCGGCTTTACCTTATCTTCGAACTTGGCCAGTGAAGGCTGGTTCAGGATAATGGCCGTATCGTATTTGCTCAAGATAGGAGATGAGATGCGGGTATCGCTTACTATCACGGTGACATTGGCAGTACCGCCACGCTGTTCGGGACCGTAAGCAGGCATCCATGTTACTTCCTTGCCTTCCATCAGTCCGGAGTAGGCAAGAATCTTTCCCATCGACAATACGCCTTGTCCGCCGAATCCGGCTATAATTATTTCTTCTTTCATATCGTATCCGTTTACTAAGTCGATAAATTATTTTATATCCGTAGTGTCTTTCATATCGCCCAGCGGGTAGAACGGGAACATGTGTTCTTCCATCCATTTGTTGGCTGCTTCTGGCGACATCTTCCAGCCCGAGTTACATGTAGACACTATTTCTACCAAGCTGGAACCCTTGCCGTGCATACAGTTCTCGAAAGCCTTGCGGATGGCCTTCTTTGCCTTGCGTATAGCCGCAACCGACTGAACCGACTGGCGGGTAACGTATGCTGTTCCGGTAAGTGTGGCTGCTATCTCTGTCATCTTCAGCGGGTAACCGTGAATTTCAGGGTCACGTCCGTAAGGACAAGTGGCAGTTTTCATACCTACCAATGTAGTAGGAGCCATCTGTCCACCAGTCATACCATAAATAGCGTTGTTGATGAAAATGATAGCTATATTGTCACCTCTGTTCAGTGCGTGAATGGTTTCGGCAGTACCGATACAAGCCAAGTCGCCATCGCCCTGATAAGTGAACACCAGGCGGTCGGGCCACAAGCGTTTGATAGCTCCAGCCAATGCAGGCGCACGTCCGTGAGCGGCCTCCTGACAGTCTATGTCGAGGTAATTATACATGAACACGGCACATCCTACAGGGCTGATGCCGATAGCTTTCTCCGCCAAGCCCATTTCGTCGATAACCTCGGCTATCAACTTATGAACTACACCATGACTACATCCCGGGCAATAATGCATCGGGTTATCATTCAGCAGACGGGGCTTTTGGTAAACCAGATTCTCCGGTTTCATTATATCTTCTTTTGTCATTGTCTATCCTCCTTGCTGGTTTTTATCTTAGAAAGAATCGCAAAATGATTTCTATCATCTTTACTGCGAGCGATGCCGCGCAGACGTAGAAAAACGTGATGCGATGATCGGCTCCGCTGAAATACAGAATCAGCGAGATGGCTGCTCCTATAAGGAACAGTACATTAAGTATGGTTCTGATTTTATCGATGCTGTCCATCTTTCCTTATTTGTTTATAAGTTTCTCCAAGGCTTCAACTACTTCGTCAGGGTCTGGAACAATACCTCCCAATCGTCCGAAGTGTTCTACCGGTAAGCTGCATTTAACTGCCAGGTTTACGTCTTCTATCATCTGGCCGCTGTTAAGCTCTACTACCAAGATACCTTTCAGTTTCTTGCTGCGTTCATACAGCGGTTTCGACGGGAAAGGCCACAGTGTGATAGGACGGAACAAGCCTACTTTCACGCCTTTCTCGCGAGCGTGTTCTATAGCCTTCTGAGCGATACGTGCACACGATCCGAAAGCGACGATAAGGTATTCTGCGTCTTCGCAGTCTATCTCTTCGTAGCGTATTTCTTTCTCTTCTATTTCGGCATACTTAGCCTGCAGGTGCAAGTTACGTTTTTCCATTACAGCCGGGTCTAGCTCAAGCGAAGTAATGATGTTAGGCTTGCGTCCTTCGCGGCGTCCGTTTGCAGCCCAAGGACATTGCTCTATAATCTCAGCTTCTGTGCGGCGTGGGCGAGGAGCCGGAAGAGTAACCTTCTCCATCATCTGTCCGATAACACCGTCGGCCAAAATCATTGCCGGGTTACGATACTTGAAAGCAAGGTCGAAAGCCAATCCTACAAAGTCGGCCATCTCTTGTACCGAAGCCGGTGCGAGAGCTATCACATGATAGTCGCCGTGACCGCCGCCCTTGGTAGTCTGGAAATAATCGGCCTGACTAGGCTGGATGGTACCAAGACCTGGTCCGCCACGCATTACGTTTACTACCAGACACGGTAATTCGGCTCCTGCTATATAAGAAATACCCTCTTGTTTCAAACTAACGCCAGGGCTTGATGATGAAGTCATTACCATTTTGCCTGTTCCGGCGCCTCCATATACCATATTGATGGCTGCAACTTCACTTTCGGCCTGCAACACTACCATTCCGGTTGTTTCCCATGGTTTTTGCTCGGCCAGAGTCTCCAATACTTCAGATTGGGGAGTGATAGGATAACCGAAGTAACCATCTACACCGATGCGTATGGCCGCATGTGCAATGGCTTCGTTACCTTTCATTAGAACTACTTCTTCTGCCATAATTTATCAAGTATTCGTTTTATTCATTACATTTTGCTCTGTACACGGTCAGGCATCCGTCCGGACACACAATGGCGCATGATGCACATCCTACACACGCGTCTTCGTTTACTGGCTGTACATAGTTATACCCTTTAGGGTTTACTTTGGCTGTGAGTGAAAGTACTTTTGCCGGGCAGGCTACAACACACAAGTTGCATCCTTTGCAGCGTTCTGTATTCACTACGACCACACCTTTCATTTTAGCCATAAATAATTATGTTTTATTGATTAAACATGTCTTTATTGTAAAAGTTAAGTATATCCATCACCATCGCTCGTGCGTCTGCCGCCGGACTTTCGGGGTTGATTTGGATAGCTTCCTGATAACTGTTCAGGGCTCCTTGCCAATTGCCTTGTTTGCGGAACGCATTTCCCATAAGGTAGTAGGCTATATCTATTCCCTCAACGTTTGTTGTAATAAAATCTGTCAATAGCCCGATGGCTGTTTCCGTATCACCGTCGTTTATCAACTGTTTAATGTCATTCAACTTGTCCGTCATGGCAGTGTATATATAATTGGTCATAAGGCAAAGATAAAGTTTATTTTCGTGCAAGTGTTCTGTTTTTCTTTTTTTTTAGTCTAATAATCATAAAATAAATTTTCTTTATAATTGTAATTTATTGATATATAATTCATTAGGGCTTGTATTGATTTGTTTTATTTGAAAATGTTGCTTGCGTAACTATATACCAATATAACACCTTCGTCTTGCTGTTTTTCGTGTTTTTTATATACAAAAAACGAGGGGCTGTTTCTCTGTAAAAGATAGAAAATGTAGAATTGTACATTGAGTGAATTCTGTTTACTTATGAAACTCTTTAATGAAGTTGTCTCACATCGACCGATGTGAGCGTTCGTATCGGTCGAAGTAAGACGACTTCATTGAGAATTAAGTGCAACCCTATATGATACGAATACTAGATTACGAAATTGCGCCATAAAAAAGATGAACCCGAATATCACTATGCGATATCCGAGTCCATCCCGTACTTAATATATATCCTGTTGTTTTATTATCTATCGTGGCTGATGCGCTGTATAGCCTCTATGCAGTCTTCGCGTTGGCCGAATGCCGTTAGTCTTAGATAACCTTCTCCGCTTGGACCGAATCCTACTCCAGGAGTGCTTACAATATTAGCCTCGTTCAGCAGATGGTCGAAGAATTGCCAAGAAGTAAATCCTTCGGGAGTCTTAACCCAGAGGTACGGTGCATTCTTTCCGCCGAACACCTGTATGCCTGCGGCTGTAAGTCCCTCACGCATTATGCGTGCGTTCTCCATATAATAATCTATGGTTTCGCGCACTTGCTGTTTTCCCTCCTTACTATATATAGCCTCGGCTCCACGCTGGGTAATGTAGCTTGTGCCGTTGAACTTAGTACATTGACGGCGGTTCCACAGAGCGTTCAGTGCTACCCGTTCTCCGGTAGCGGTAGTAGCTGTAACTTCCTTAGGTATTACGGTATATCCGCAGCGCACTCCGGTAAATCCAGCTGTCTTAGAGAAACTGCGGAATTCTATGGCGCATCGTTTAGCTCCTTCTATCTCGAAGATAGAGTGGGGGATATCATCCTCGCGAATATAAGCTTCGTAGGCAGCGTCGAAGAGAATCAGTGCGTCGTGGCTTAGCGCGTAATCCACCCATTTCTTCAACTCGGCCTTAGTAAGCGTAGTTCCGGTAGGGTTGTTGGGGTAGCACAGGTAAATCACGTCTATGCGGTTGCTCGGTATTGAGGGAATGAAATTATTCTCGGCCGTGCATGGCATGTAAGTGATGTCGCTCCATTGCTTTCCGTTAAGTTGACCGGCGCGTCCGCCCATCACATTGCTATCCACATAAACCGGATAAACGGGGTCGGTTACAGCAACCTTGTTGTCGAGTCCTAATATGTCGCCTATGTTACCAGTATCGCTTTTAGCTCCGTCGCTGATGAATACTTCAGAACTGCTGAGTTCGATGCCACGCGGCTCGAAGTCATTTTTAATGATAGTATCTATCAAGAAATCATATCCTTGCTCAGGACCATATCCGTGAAACGTCGATTTGTTTGCCATCTCGTCTACCGCACGATGCATCGCCTCTATAGATGCCTGCGGCAGGGGGCGAGTTACATCGCCTATACCTAAACGGATGAGGCGTTTATCGGGATGCGATTCTTGGTATGCTTTTACTTTTTTTGCAATGTCGGAGAAGAGATAGCTTCCCGGCAATTTCAGAAAGTTTTCGTTTACGTGTGCCATTTATTTTGTCAGTCTTTTAATTCAATAGTTCCATCGAACACTTTAGTGGCTGTTCCTGTCATGAACAGATGTCCGCCTATCCCCACCCAGCGATTGTGCAGATTACCACCGTCCATTATAATCTCTGATACATATCCGCATCTTGCCGTATAGGCCGCCGCTACCGTAGTGGCGCACGATCCTGTGCCGCAAGCCTGGGTGATGCCCGAACCGCGTTCCCACACTCTCATGCGGATAACGCTTTCGCCGTCGGTGCTCGATTTAAGTACTTGTGCGAATTCTACGTTAACGCGGTCGGGAAAGAAAGGGTGGTGCTCAAGTTGAGACCCAACCTTTTCTAGATCTACTTTTTTGATATCGTCTACAAAGATAACCAAATGCGGGTTTCCCATAGAGACCGATATCCCTTGTGAGAATCCATATCCTTCGCCTAAATTTACGGTTACTATTTCTGTAGGTATGCCCATGTCTACGGTTACAGTCTCCACCATATTATCTGAGTCTACTTTAAGACGAAGTATTTTTATGCCCGATAGAGTTTCAAGTTTAATCTCGGTTTTGTCGGTCAGTCCGTATTCATAGAGATATTTCCCTATGCATCGGCTGGCATTTCCGCACATCTTCGCTTCCGATCCGTCGGCATTGAAGATACGCATACTGAAGTCGCCGTCTTTTGTAGGTTTCCCTATCAGAACCAGTCCGTCGCTTCCTATACCGGTGTGCGGCTTGCTCCATTCTATTGCCAACTGCTCGGGATGGTCAATGGGATACTTCATGGTGTTTACGTAGATGTAATCATTGCCCAACCCGTGCATTTTGGTGAATTCTATCTTTTTCATTTTGTGTAAGCTTCTTCGTGAACGCCTGCAACGGCACGTCCGCTGGGGTCGTTCAGGTTCTTGAATGATGCATCCCATGCCAAAGCCTCGGCAGTAGAGCAAGCCACGCTTGGTACGCTTGGTACGCTGCGTGCCGCACTTTCGCTAGGGAAGTATTCTTCGAATATGCTGCGGTAGTAATACTCTTCTTTGTTCATCGGAGTATTGATGGGGAAACGCTCTGCAGCGTGAGCCATCTGCTCGTCGGTCACAGCTTTCGATGTTATCTCTTTCAGGGTGTCAATCCAACTGTAGCCTACTCCGTCAGAGAACTGCTCTTTCTGTCGCCAAGCTACACTTTCAGGAAGCATGTCGGCAAAAGCCTCGCGTACTATCTTCTTCTCGATGGTTTTTCCCGGACACATTTTTGCTTCAGGGTTAGTGCGCATGGCTACATCGAGGAACTCTTTGTCGAGGAACGGTACTCTACCTTCTACGCCCCAAGCCGAGAGCGACTTGTTGGCACGCAGGCAGTCGTACAGATACAGCTTAGACAACTTGCGTACGGTTTCTTCGTGAAAAGCCTTAGCATCAGGTGCCTTGTGGAAATACAAGTATCCACCGAAGACCTCGTCGGCACCTTCGCCGCTAAGTACCATCTTTATACCCATGCTCTTAATGACACGAGCCAACAGATACATAGGGGTAGAGGCACGTACGGTGGTAACATCGTATGTCTCGATGAAGTAAATCACGTCGCGCACGGCATCAAGACCTTCTTGTATGGTGTAGTTTATTTCGTGATGCACGGTTCCTATGTAGTCGGCTACTTCGCGAGCCTTAATCAAGTCGGGTGCTCCCTTCAGTCCCACAGCGAACGAGTGCAACTGCGGCCACCATGCGTCTTTTTTACCGTCGGTTTCAATGCGTCGTGCCGCAAACTTCTTGGCGATGGCAGAGATAACCGAGCTGTCAAGTCCGCCCGACAGCAACACACCATAAGGAACGTCGCTCATAAGTTGGCGTTTAACGGCTGCTTCAAGCGCATCGTGTATAGCGCTTACCGATGCCGGATTATCCTTCACGGCATCATAAGTCATCCAGTCGCGTGTGTACCAGCGTGTCATCTTTCCCTCTTTGCTCCAGTAATAATGTCCCGGCAAGAACGGTTCGTAGCGTTCGCAGAAACCTTCAAGAGCCTTAAGCTCGCTGGCGCAATACACCTTACCGTCACTGTCATAACCTATATAAAGAGGAATAACTCCTATAGGGTCTCTGGCGATGAGGAAATCGTCTTTCTCTTCATCATATAGAGCGAAGGCGAATATACCGTTCAGATCTTCAAGGAAATTAATTCCCTTTTCTCTGTACAGAGCAAGGATAACCTCGCAGTCGCTACCAGTCTGGAATTCGTATTTTCCTTCGAACTGCTTACGTATATCACGATGATTATAGATTTCTCCGTTTACAGCCAATACCTGCTTTTTGTCGGGCGAGTACAAAGGCTGTCCTCCGCTTTCAGGGTCTACAATAGAGAGGCGTTCGTGAGCTAAGATAGCCGAACCTCCACAATATATCCCGCTCCAGTCTGGTCCGCGATGGCGTATCTTTTTTGCCATTTTCAACGCCTTGTCGCGTAGACTGGATGTTTGTTCTTTGATATTAAATATTGCAGCTATTCCACACATAATCTTTTCGTTTAGTATTGTTGTTTTCGGATGAAATCCGATTAATTCTATTTGTTCTTTAAGAATTGGTCTATATCGGCAGCGGCTTTACGTCCGCCAGCTATGCATCTTACTACCAAGCTGGCACCTGTAGCGGCGTCGCCTGCATAGAATACGTTGGCAGGATGCTCGGGCACTTCCGGACGTAAGAATCCCATGGCAAGCAGTACCATGTCGGCCTTGATGACCTCTTTCTTTCCGGTAGCCTTCATTGTTGGGCGTCCTCCGTCGGGCGAAGGTGTCCATTCCACTTCTTCCACTTCTACGCCTGTAAGCTTACCGTCTTTACCTATAAACTTGTTCGATGTGAGGCACCAGCGGCGTGTGCATCCTTCTTCATGGCTGCTGCTGGTCTTCAGCACTACGGGCCATTGCGGCCACGGTGTAGCTGGGTTATTTCCTACAGGAGGCTTAGGCATAATTTCTATCTGAGTAACGCTAAGTGCCCCCTGTCGGTTGCTGGTACCTATGCAGTCGCTACCGGTATCTCCACCGCCGATTACCAATACGTGCTTACCATTGGCGGTTACACGTTCGTCTTTGCCGAAGGTCTGACCTGCCAACACACGGTTTTGCTGAGCCAACATATCGAGTGCGAAGTATACGCCTTTCAAGTCGCGTCCCGGAATCTTCAAGTCTCTGGCCTGAGGAGTACCGGTACAGATGCAATAAGCGTCGAAGCCTTCGGGCAGTTGTGCCGGATTGATATCCTGATTTACCTTGAAGGTGATACCTTCTTCTTCCATCAACTTAACACGGCGGTCTATGATGGGCTTGTGCAACTTGAAGTTAGGAATACCGAATCTCAGCAAACCTCCTATATACTCCAGTTTCTCGAATACTGTGACTTCATATCCGCGTTTGTTTAGCTGGTTGGCAGCGGCCAGTCCCGCAGGACCCGAACCGATGACAGCCACTTTCTTGCCGTTGCGTTTATATTGTTTTGGCTGAACATAGCCCTCGCGGAAAGCTGCTTCTATGACAGCCGCTTCATCTTCGCGGATGGTTACCGGCGCATCCATGCTAAGTTTCAGCACGCAACTCTTTTCGCACAGTGCCGGGCAGATTCGTCCGGTGAATTCTGGAAAGTCGTTGGTGCGAGTCAGTATCTGATAAGCCTCTTCCCAATTACCTTTATATATAGCGTCTTGAAATTCCGGAGGACGGTTGCCCAGCGGACAAGCCCAATGGCAGAAAGGTACTCCACAATCCATGCAGCGTGATGCTTGCAGCTTGCGGTCGCTTGTATTCAGCGTTTGTTCCACTTCTCCAAAGTCAGAAATGCGGTCGTGTACCGGGCGGTATCCGGCTTCTTTTCTAGGAACGGTTAAGAATGCTCTAGGATTTCCCATATATCGTTTTCGTTTTTTCGTTTGTAATTTGTAGAGAATTTCTCTCGGATTAATAGTCTCTTTGTACTTCTGCTATTTTCTGCTGTAGCTTGCGCATTTGTTCTTCTGCCAATACTTTCTTGTATTCTATCGGCGTTACCTGAATAAATTCGTCTACATATCTATTCCAGTTATCGAGCATGGTACGTGCCAGCTGCGAGCCTGTGTACAGATAATGCTGACGGATAAGCTCATGCAGTTCTTTACGCGATGTGGCGCTTTCAAGCAATGAAAGTTCCACCATTTCCATGTTGCAGAAATAATCGAAGTTGTGGTTCTTATCCCACACGTACGCTACACCACCGCTCATACCGGCAGCGAAGTTTCTTCCGGTTTCGCCCAATACTACCACGCGTCCGCCGGTCATGTATTCGCAACAGTGGTCGCCTACACCTTCTACTACAGCTATAGCTCCCGAGTTTCTTACGGCGAAACGTTCGCCTGCTCGTCCGTTAATGTAAACTTCTCCGCTTGTAGCGCCATACAGCAGGGTATTACCTACTATGGTATTCTTCTCAGCCTCGAAGTTGCTTCGTACGGGCGGTTGTACTGATATATGTCCACCACTTAATCCTTTACCCAGATAGTCGTTAGCCTCGCCTTCCAACTTAAAGCTGATGCCGTGTGCCAGGAATGCACCGAAACTTTGTCCAGCAGAACCTTTGAACTTCACGTTGATGGTCTGCTCCGGTAATCCGGCATTTCCGTATTTCTCGGCTACTGCTCCAGATAGCATAGCACCTACAGCACGGTCGGTATTGGCTATGGCGTATTCCAGAGAAATCTCTTTCTTGCTTTCAATGGAATCTTTAGCCGCTTTCACCATTGCTGTATCTATCATGCCAAGGTCGTGATGCTGGGTAGTTACGTTGTGCAGAGCAGAACCGTTGTCTACCTTATGAAGCAGTCGGCTGAAGTCTAACAGCGACTCTTTAGTACCGATGGCAGTTGGCTTGATTTCTACCAACTCTGTGTGGCCTACGATATCTTCCAAACGGGTATATCCCATTTCTGCCAGATACTCTCTTACTTCTTGTGCCAAGAAGCGGAAGTAGTTTACCACATACTCATAGCGTCCGCGGAAGTGTTCGCGCAGTTTTGGGTCTTGTGTAGCTACACCCACAGGGCAAGTGTTAGAGTGACACTTACGCATCATTACACAGCCTAACACTATTAGCGCGGTGGTACCGAAAGCAAATTCTTCGGCTCCCAGCAATGCCATGCTGATAATGTCTCGTCCGGTTTTAAGCTGACCATCGGTTTGCAGTCTTACCTGACCACGCAAGCCGTTCAATACCAAAGTCTGCTGAGTTTCGCTCAGTCCTATTTCGGGTGAGATACCTGCATAGCGCATAGACGAAGCAGGAGAAGCACCTGTACCGCCCTCGGCACCAGATATCACTATCAAGTCGGCTTTCGCTTTCGCTACACCGGCGGCTATAGTGCCTATACCACTTTCGGCTACCAGTTTTACGCTGATAGCAGCCTTCGGGTTCACGTTCTTCAGGTCGAATATAAGCTGAGCCAAATCCTCAATAGAGTAAATATCATGATGAGGCGGTGGCGAAATAAGCGAGATACCTGGTATAGAATGACGTGTGCGGGCAATGATTTCATTTACTTTAAATCCCGGCAACTGTCCGCCTTCGCCCGGTTTTGCACCTTGTGCCACTTTAATCTGTATCTCTTCGGCATTGATAAGATATTCAGCGGTTACTCCGAAACGGCCCGAAGCTATCTGCTTGGTTTTGCTGCATAAAGATATGCCATCGTAAGTATCGTGGAAACGAGCCGAGTCTTCACCACCTTCACCGGTGTTGCTTCGTGTACCCAACTTATTCATGGCCAAAGCCAAGGCTTCGTGAGCTTCTTTACTGATTGCGCCAAACGACATGGCTCCGGTGACGAAGTGTTTCACTATGTTTTCTATCGGTTCTACTTGGTCGATATGAATAGGGTTCTTCTTGAATGTGAAGAAGTCGCGCAGGAATATCGGACTGTCTTTTTCGTCAACCTTATGCGTAAATTCCTTGAACTTAGCATAATTCCCGGTGCGTGTAGCCAGTTGCAGAGTAGCTATTGTTTCCGGATTCCAAGCATGTTTCTCTCCGTCTTTGCGGAACGAGAACAAACCTACATGCGGAAGCAGCGGTTCTACTTCATCAGGTTCGAAGCCGGCATCGTGGAATGTTATGTAGTCTTTGGCTATCTCGTCAAGACGGATACCGCCTATGGTAGATATGTTTGTGCCGAAATATCCTTTCAGAAGTTCTTCGCTCAATCCTACAGCCTCGAATATCTTTGCGCCTCGGTATGAACGTATGGTACTGATCCCCATCTTGCTCATTACCTTATACAGACCTTTGCAGATGGCTTTTATGTAGTTTTTCTCGGCGGTTTCGTAGTTCATCTGTACGTCGCCGCGTTTTACCAAGTCGTCTAAGATGGCGAACGACATATATGGATTGAATGCGCTGGCGCCGTAGCCTAACAAAAGGGCTGCGTGCATAACCTCGCGCACCTCGCCGCTTTCTACTATCAATGCTGTCTGCACACGCTTCTGCACGCTGATAAGGTGATGATGCACTGCGCTTACCGCCAACAGAGACGGAATGGCTGCATGTTCTTTATCTATGCCTCTATCCGAAAGTATTATGTAGTTTACTCCTTCGTTTACAGATTCTTCCGCTTTCTTGCACAGCTCGTCCAGAGCTTCTTTCAGTCCCGCACGTCCTTTTGCCACCTCGAAAAGAGTAGGCAGTTTCACGGTGTTGAAGCCCTTGTATCGTATGTTGCACAATATGTCGAGTTCGGTATTCGTCAGTATAGGATGAGGCAGACGCACCATCTTACAGTGACTCTCGCTTGGCATAAGTATGTTGGTTCCTACCGCACCTATATATTCTGTAAGCGACATAACCAACTCTTCACGAATAGGGTCGATGGCAGGGTTTGTAACCTGGGCAAACTGTTGGCGGAAGTAGTTGAACAATACCTGCGGCAATTTACTCAGTACAGCCAACGGAGTATCGTTGCCCATAGATGCTGTAGGTTCGGCACCGTTGGTACACATTGGAGCGATAGTACGCTCTATGTCTTCTCTGGTAAAGCCGAATGCACGCAGTTTGCGATCATAGTCGGGCACAGAGTTGGCAACCTTTCTTCCGCTGCGCAATGTGTTCAGTTCAATACGGTTAGTAGAAAGCCATTGACGATAAGGTTTTGCCGATGCCAACTGTTCCTTCAACTCGCCATCGTAATAAATCTGACCTTCTTGCGTATCTACAAGCAGAATCTTACCCGGCTGAAGTCGGCCTTTCTCTTTAATGGTTTCTGGCTCGAAGTTGATAACACCGGCTTCGCTTGCCACTACCATGATATCGTTCTTTGTGATGAGGTAACGTGCCGGACGCAATCCGTTACGGTCTAGCATACCTCCGGCGTAGCGGCCATCACTGAACAGCAGTGCGGCAGGACCATCCCACGGTTCCATCAATATAGAGTGATATTCATAAAACGCCTTCAAAGCCTCGCTGATAGGGTTCTTGTCGTTAAACGATTCGGGTACCAGCATCGACATGGCGTGCGGCAGACTCAAGCCCGACATAACGAAGAACTCTAATACATTATCAAGCGATGCACTGTCGCTCATGCCCGGCTGTATGATAGGGCGAATATCTTTAATGTTTCCCAGTGTAGGAGTAGAGAGCACACTCTCTCTGGCATCCATCCATGCACGGTTACCGCGGATGGTGTTAATCTCACCATTGTGCGCCAACAAGCGGAACGGCTGTGCCAAACTCCATGTGGGGAATGTATTTGTACTGAAGCGCGAGTGTACAATTGCCAGTCCGCTGGTAAAATAAGGCTGAGTAAGATCTTGGAAATACTCTCTTACTTGCACCGACGAAAGCATACCTTTATAGATAATGTTTTTGCTTGACAGTGATACTATATAGAAATCTTTATGATTTACACGCTTCTCTATTTTCTTTCTTATAATATATAAGGTGCGCTCCAGGTTCTCTACATCGCTGCTTCCGGTAATGAATACCTGTTTGATGTCGGGTTCCGTTTCAAGCGCACTCTTCCCTAAAATATCCGAGTTTACCGGAACTGTACGCAGGTGCATCAGTGTCAGTCCTTCGCGCTCTATTTCCTCTATCATGATGCTCAGAATATGCTGTTGTTCTGCGCTGTCTTTGGGAAGAAATACCAATCCTGTACCATATTTACCTTTCTCCGGAACAGGAATACCTTGCAATAGAATAAATTCATGAGGAATCTGAACCATGATTCCGGCACCGTCGCCTGTCTTGTTGTCGGCACCTTCTGCACCACGGTGCTTCATGTTCTCTAAAACCTTCAGGGCAGAATCTACCAGTTCGTGTGATTTGTTGCCGTGTATATCGACAATCATACCCACACCACATGCATCATGTTCGTTTTCCGCATTGTAAAGTCCAGTTGTTAGTTGTTGTGCTGCTTTACATTCCCCTCTTCTGATAAAAACATCTTCTTTCATTGGCGTTTGCTTTCTTAAATGATAGTATAATGCTTGAATGTTGTCTATTTGCTTACAAAAGTAGAAAATAGCTATCAAAACGAATATTAAAGCATTGGCTTTTGTAGAAAAAATGTCGAGTGTGGTTTGTAAGCGCTTTCAGATTGATGATATATGTATTGTTGTATATGTGTAATTGTAACCTATTTTATGGAAAATGCTTACGATTTGAAATTTGCTCTCTTTTGTTGTATAGATTTAAAACCAAACAATCAGGCATGAAAAAAGCCTTTCCCATCCATTTTTGATGAACAAGAAAGGCTCTTATTATTTATAATCGATTACTGATTAATCAATTTCTTCGTCAGCTTCGTAGCCACCCATTTCGCGGATAGCGTTCTTCAGCATAACGTACTGCTGGAAGAGGTGGTTGATAGGCACTTCATGCTGAGTGTAGTCGTGCATAGGGCTCTTCAAGAAGAAGCTCAAGAAACGCTGTATGCCATAACGTCCGGCACGAGCAGCCAAGTCGCTAAGCAATACGAGGTCGAGGCACAAAGGTGCTGCCAAGATAGAGTCGCGGCACAAGAAGTTAATCTTGATCTGCATAGGATAGCCCATCCAGCCGAAGATATCGATGTTATCCCATCCTTCCTTATCGTCGTTGCGAGGAGGATAGTAGTTGATACGTACTTTGTGATAGTAGTTAGTGTATAGGTCGGGCTGGTTTTCAGGAACCAAGATAGATTCCAAAGTAGACAGCTTGCTGACTTCTTTAGTGTGGAAGTTAGCTGGTTCGTCCAATACCAATCCGTCACGGTTACCAAGGATGTTTGTAGAGAACCATCCTGAAAGACCTAAGCAACGAGTACCGATGATAGGAGCGAAACCTGATTTAACCAATGTCTGGCCAGTCTTGAAGTCTTTACCAGCGATAGGCATCTTAGTTTTTTCTGCCAATTCCCACATAGCTGGGAAATCGACTGTAGTGTTAGGAGCACCCATGATGAAAGGAGCGCCTTCTGTAAGAGCAGCGTATGCATAGCACATAGACGGAGCTACGTGTTCGCGGTCGTCGTTCTTCATTGCAGCTTCAAGAGCAGCTAATGTACCGTGAACTTCTTCACATACAGGAACGTAGATTTCTGTAGATGCAGCCCACAAAACTACGATACGGCTACAACCGTTCTTTTCTTTGAATTCGCGGATATCTTGACGCAAAGCTTCAACCATATCCCAACGAGTAGCGCAGTCTTTTACGTTGTTTCCATCAAGACGCTTAGCGTAGTTGTGATCGAAAGCGGCCTTCATAGGAACGATTTTTTCCAATTCGTCCTTAACCGGATTGATGTCTTTTTCCTTCAGAACTTCAGCGTTGATAGCTGATTCGTAAGCGTTAGCAGGATATACATCCCATGCGCCAAATACGATGTCATTAAGGTCTGCGATAGGAACGATGTCTTTGTAGTGAAGATATTTCTTTTCTGCTCCGCGGCCTACACGGATTTTATCGTATTGAGTCATTGAGCCTACAGGCTTGGCTAATCCCTTGCGAACCATCAGTACGCCAGTCATAAAAGTGGTGGCTACAGCACCTAAACCTACACACAGCACACCTAGTTTACCCGTTGCTGGTTGCACATTTGTCTTTTCCATTTCAATTTCTGTTTTTCAAGTTGTCAATAACAAAGAATATTATGTATTCTATATGATTTGTAAAGGTACACTTTTGTTTCCTAATTCAAATTTTTACGCTAACTTTTTCTTAGAAAAAACTACAAATAGCACAATTAATCGGATAAAACGTCCAGTTTTTAAATTAAAGGAGTAGGTTTTTTATAAAAAAAACGCTAATTTCTTGATGAATGTCAATTCACTTTTCGCTCTCGGCTTATTATTTTTTTTATTTATGCACACAAAACCCATACTCTGTGCATATTTTTGTGTGCTTATAAAAATATAAATCAAAGAGTTAGCATACTACTCCTATTTATATTATATATGTAAAATTAAGTATTATCTTTGCGTCCGTATTTATAACAATAAGAAAAACGATGAATGACATTTGCTGTATTGGGCACATCACTTTAGATAAAATTATCACGCCCAAACAAACGACTTATATGCCGGGAGGTACATCTTATTATTTTTCGCACGGTATTCGCCACTTGAGCAACTATAAGAACTATAAGCTGATTACGGCTTTGGCTCCCAGCGAGATGAACGCGGTAGAGGAGTTGCGCAACGAGGGTATCCGCGTGGATGTTCTGCCCAGTCGTCATACGGTATATTTTGAGAACGCTTACGGTGAGAACCAGAACGACCGCAAGCAACGTGTATTGGCTAAGGCCGATCCGTTCACTGTAGAAGAACTGAAGGATGCGGAAGCCAAGATATTCCATTTGGGCAGTCTGCTTAGCGATGACTTCTCGCTTGAAGTAATAAAATACTTGTCGGACAAAGGCATCCTGTCGGTCGACGCTCAGGGTTATCTGCGCGAGGTAAGAGGCGAAAAGGTATATCCGGTAGACTGGAAAGAGAAGTGCGAGGCACTGAAGTATATTGATATCCTGAAGGTAAACGAGTACGAAGCGAAGGTATTGACAGGATTGGACGATTACAAGGAAGCGGCAGCGCTCTTGGCCGAATGGGGAGTAAAGGAAGTGATGCTCACCTTAGGTAGCGAGGGTTCTATAGTTCACACTGCCGGATGTTTCTATAAGATACCTGCCTATCCTCCAAAGGAAATAGTAGACGCCACCGGATGCGGAGACACCTACATGCTGGGTTATCTGTACATGCGAAGCAAAGGTGCATCGGTAGAAGAGTCGGGATGCTTTGCCGCAGCCATGTCTACCATCAAGCTCGAAAAATCGGGTCCCTTCAGCGGAACGGAAGAACAGGCTATGCAAATAGTAAACGATAGTCCGCTGAAAGCTTATAAGATATAAGATCAAGGTAATGCCTGAATATTACGAATGCGCCTCATGAAATTCAAGACTTCATGAGGCGCATTTATTATATTTAAAGGTTTTACCCTTTTGATGAAACAGAAACCATTTTACGTGCATAAAGCCATACCACGGCATACGCTACAAGCGGCACTGTGAAAGCCGAAACCATTGTGGTTACATCGGCTACATATCCCATAAGCAACGGGCCAACTACACCGCCTACCGGCGACATCATCAGGAAAGAAGACGCACGCTTGGTGTGATTACCCAGTCCGTTAAGCGACAACGCGAAAATAGTAGGGAACATAATAGCTTCGAAAGCATAGCCGCACAGTAGGGCTACCAAAGAAACATATCCCAAATCTAGGAGTACAACGGTGGTAGTAATCACAGTACCTGTAGCGCAGTAGAACAGCATCTTCTGAGCGGCCACACGCTGCATAATCCAACTACCTACAAAACGACCCACCATAAAGAGCCCCAATCCACCGAACGATAATATCAGTGAAGCGTGGCGTGCGTTCATCCACTGCTGCTCTACCACATAATTGATAAAGAAGCTGTTGATAGAAATCTCGGCTATCTCGTATGCAAAGATGGCAATAAGTCCGAAGATAAACAGACGATGCGACCGGAGTCCTACTTTATGCCCTTCGGTATCAACTTCTTCATGATGAGGAATCTCGGGCAACTTTACACGGGTAAAGATAAACGCTACGATAAGCACCAGTACACCCATGCACACATAAGGTAACGCCACATTGCCCGACGAAGAAGAGTCGGAATCGTTAGAGAACAACAGCAGGCCCGTAAGGAGCGGAGCGCAGATGCATCCTACTCCGTTAAATGACTGCGCCAAGTTCAATCGGCTGGCAGCGGTCTCCTTTGCACCAAGTTCGGTGACATAAGGATTGGCGGCGGTCTCTAAGAACGTCAGTCCGCAACCTATAACGAACAGTGCGAACAAGAATACGTTGAACGATGACAAGTACTGTCCGGGTACAAACAGAAACGCTCCGATGCCGTAAAGCAGCAATCCGAAAACTACGCCTTTACGATAACCATAGCGACTGATGAAAAGTCCGGCAGGAATGGCCATGATGAAATATCCCATATACATAGTAACCTGCACAAAAGCCGAATGCGCCTTTGAGATATCCAACACCTCTTGGAAATGCTTGTTCAGCACATCGAGAATAGCATGTGCAAATCCCCACAAAAAGAATAAAGAAGTAACCAGTATGAAAGGAATCTTATACTGGCTATCTACTAATGAAGTATGTTTTGCTTCCATATATTGATTGATATAAATAATATCATAAAAAAGCAACCCTCGAAAAGCATCACTGCTTCTCGGGGCTGCGAAATCTACTATGATTTTAAAAAAAAGAAACTCTAATTATTAATCTTCGTCTACGCTATCCAATTTCAGCTTATCGCTGTCATCGCGTTTCTCGTAATACTGTTTACGCAGCGGACGTGCGCTGATTTCTTCTTCGAACACACGGTTGCGGAAGATATCGAGTGCCACATAAATAGCCTGACGGAACGAGTCTTCGGATGCGATACCCTGACCAGCGATGTCGTACGCTGTGCCGTGAGCCGGAGATGTGCGCACGATAGGCAGTCCGGCGGTATAGTTCACGCCTTCGTCCATAGCCAACGCCTTGAAAGGAGCCAAGCCCTGATCATGATACATTGCCAAGATACCATCGAAATGACGATAGTTGCCCGATCCCATAAATCCATCGGCAGGATAAGGTCCGAAACACTGCATGCCTTTCTTCACCATCTCCTGAATAGCCGGAATGATAACTGTCTCTTCTTCCGAGCCAATCAAGCCACCGTCGCCTGCATGAGGGTTGAGTGAGAACACAGCGATACGTGGACTGTCAATTCCGAAATCGTATTTCAGCGAACGATGGAAAATAGCTATCTTCTCCATGATAAGCTCCTGAGTGATGGCTTCTGCCACCTCTCTCACAGGGATGTGTCCGGTAACCAACGCTACTCTGAAATCACCTTTCAGCAATATCATAAGCGCCTTATGTCCTTCGCCTACACGTTCCTCTATATACTCAGTATGTCCGGGGAAGTGGAATGTATCCGACTGTATGGTATGTTTGTTTATAGGAGCCGTAACGAGTACGTCGAACCATCCGTCGCGGTAATCCTGCAATGCTGCTTCAAGGGCTGCCAGCGCTGCCTGTCCGGCTTCAGCCGTAGGCTTAGCCAACTCTACCTTCAGTTCATCGTCTGTACAGTTAATGATATTCAGACGTCCGTCTTGCACTTCCGAGATGGAATTTACAATGCTGAAGTTGGTCTGTATATCCATAGCCTTACGATGATACGCTGCTACTTTTGGCGATCCATATATAATAGGAGTGCATAAGTCGAGCATGGTAGGGTCTGAAAACGCTTTTAGTATCACTTCATATCCTACGCCGTTTATGTCTCCGTGGGTGATACCCACTCTTATCTTTCTATCTTCCATTATCTTATTGTTTATTAGCTTTATTATCGGGTGTTTCGTCCGGAACCATCTTCTCTTCAGTGAAGCCGTCGCCTTCTACCGGTATTTCTGCTACCGCTTTCTGTGATGGCAATTTCAAAGTATAGAGAGCTGCGTTAAGACGACGGATCAAGTCGCGTTTAAGCTTTGCCGGATTGTATACGAATCCTTCTACTACTACCACACGAGCGTTGGCACGGTCTACTCTAACGTGCGATACGAACGGACCGCCCATTGCGTCGTTCTTCATATCCCACAAGCCCCGTACTTCGTAAGCGAAGTCGCCGTCAACACTGATATTGCGTGCCTCTACAAAGATAGAGTCGGCAGTTTCCATATACATGCCTTCGCGAGCTCCTGGCAGGTTGACTTTCATAACCGAGTCTCTCTTGGCTATGAAATATTCCTTGGTAAAGGTGTTGTTATCACGGAACGGATAAGAATACATCACGAAGTTCAGGTCGTTCAGGTTGGTAGAAGCCCAGAAGAAATGGTCGCCCGATTTATACGATTCCATTTCTATCGGCATCCAGATGTCGCAATCGAACATAGAACCTACCTTAGCCGAAATGGTCTTGTTGTGTTTCTTCTTCAGCAGAGCCACTTCGCGGTTCATCTCTGCACGAGTGAAGAAATCCACTATTGCCTGTCCGTTACGAGACACATATTTATCGAATTCTTCCTGCGTTGGCGACTGGATAGT
Source organism: Bacteroides sp. CAG:530 (assembly GCA_000434735.1). Taxonomy (GTDB): domain Bacteria; phylum Bacteroidota; class Bacteroidia; order Bacteroidales; family Bacteroidaceae; genus Phocaeicola. Next base: position 9,422 of record FR881218.1, on the reverse strand, counting down.
CATAATCATCTGAGGTGCTGAATACACATTGCGAGCAAACTTGAATTTGGTCTGCGTATACTTGCTTGCGTCGATATCCACCAATACGATGTTGCGGAACAAACGCATCGACTTATCATAAAATTCTGGGCGCACTCTTGAAATACGGAACGAGCGTTCAGACTGCGGCAGACAAGGAACATCGGTATCGAGAACATGATACAAGGCACTGTCTTTGCTCATCCAACAGTTATCGTCGGCTACTACCAAGACTTCGTACGGACGTCCACTCGATGCGGGTGTCAACATGCTTTTCCCTTCGCCTTTGCAAGACACCATAGCCAGTGCCACGCAAAACATACTCAATAAGAAAACAAATCGTTTCATAGTCCTTATTAAATTACTTATGTTTATACTACTTAAATCAATTATCGGCAGCCGCATCTTCCTTCTCGGCCTGCTGCTTGGCTGTAGAAAGCATACCGCACGCGGCGAATATGTCTTCGCCTCTTGATGCACGGATAGTGGCGAACACGCCATGCTGCGTAAGGTAATCGCGGAAAGTAACCATAGTGTCCATATCCGATCCGTGAAGATCTACATTAGGTATGGCGTGGAAACGTATCATATTAACACGGCAATCTAGTCCGCGGAGTATGCGCACCAGTTCCTTGGCGTAAATCAAGCTGTCGTTTACACCGCCAAACACGATATACTCGAACGATAGACGGCGCTGCTTGCTGAAATCATAGTTGCGCAGTATCTCTATGATATCTGTTATAGAGAATGCTTTCTCGGCAGGCATCAGCTGGGCACGCTGAGACGGGAAAGGCGAATGAAGGCTTACCGCCAAATGGCACTCGCTTTCATTAAGGAAACGCTCAAGTCCCTTCTTTAATCCCACTGTAGATACGGTAATGCGTTTAGGGCTCCATGCGTAACCGTAATCGGATGTAAGCACATCGAGGGTGCGCAATACGTTATCAAGGTTATCGAACGGCTCGCCCATACCCATAAACACTATATTGGTCAGTGTGTCGCGTTCGGGAATAGAATAAATCTGATTTAAAATCTGAGATGGCGTAAGATTATCGGTATATCCCTGCTTCCCTGTCATGCAGAACTTGCAGTTCATCTTACAGCCTACCTGCGACGATACACACAGAGTGGCACGTTCGCCATCGGGGATATAGACCGACTCTATATAGTCTCCCTTAGGTGTGCAGAACAAATACTTCACGGTTCCGTCTACCGAGCGCATCTCATGAACGGGGGCCGAAGCGCCTACTTCGTAGTCTTCGGATAAAAGCTCTCTGTTCTTCAAAGAGAGGTTGGTCATTTCATCAATAGAAGATACTTTCTTTTTATACAGCCACTCCAATATCTGTTTGGCGGTAAATTTGGGCATACCCAAATCTTGTACAATCTCTTGTATCTCTGCAGGATTTTTCCCTAATAAGGGGGTCTTTATATCACTCATTTATATTCTTACACTATACTTTTACTGCACAAAGTTATGCAAAAATCAGATATATATCCTACCTTTGTGATATAAATGCATTTATAAATGAAAAAAAACATAACCTGCTACTTTCCTTACATCGACGAAACCTTATCGTGTAAGATTACTGCAGAGTTGTCGCAATGTCAGAACGTGAACCATATTTACTTTATGTCGGCCACGGAAACAGACAAGACACTCGCCACCAATAGCAGTATAATAAAAGTCGGCTCTATAGAAGATACCGACACATGGAACACTTTAGTCAAGCTAAATAATACCGACTACATATTAATCTGTACACAAGCCCGCGAAATAGAGCTTGGGTATATGGCTTTGCAGCGTATGATAGACTACTTGGAGACATCGAACGCGGCTATGGCGTATGCCGATAGGTATCAGATTAAGGAAGGAAGGAGAGAGGCTCACCCAGTGTGCGACTATCAAATGGGCAGCGTACGAGATGACTTCGACTTCGGGCCGCTGCTTATGTTCCGCAGTGATTTCCTTAAAAGTGCACTCTGTACACTGAACTCTTCAAAAGAATCTTACCGCAACTCGGCTGTATATGCCATACGTCTGGAGTTGTCGCGCTTCTACACGCTGACTCATATCCGTGAATATCTTTACACAGAGAAAGAGAACGATATGCGCTTGTCAGGCCAAAAGCAGTTCGATTATGTAGACCCACGCAACCGACAGGTGCAGATAGAGCGCGAAGTGGCGTTTACCAGATATCTGAAACGAATAGGCGCTTTATTGACACCGGTAAAAAGCCGCATCGACTTAAACGAAGGCTGTTTTGAGTTCGAAGCGTCGGTTATCATCCCCGTATACAACCGTGTGCGCACGGTGAACGATGCCATCGGTTCCGCTCTTTCACAAAAAGCCGATTTCAAATACAATATCATCGTTATAGACAATCATTCTACAGACGGTACTGCCCAGGCCATAGAGCAATATAAGGATAATCCGTCGGTCATTCACATCATCCCCGAACGTACCGATTTGGGTATAGGCGGATGCTGGAATCTCGGCGTAAACCATCCTCAGTGCGGAAGATTCGCTGTGCAGTTGGATAGCGATGACTTATATAGCTCGCCCGATACTCTGCGGAAGATAGTTGACAAGTTCCGCCAGGAACAGTGCGCTATGGTTATCGGTACTTATCAGATGACAAACTTTAGCTTAGAGCCTATACCGCCGGGAGTAATAGACCATAAGGAATGGACCAGCGACAATGGTCATAACAACGCTTTGCGCATCAACGGACTTGGAGCGCCACGTGCTTTCTTCACACCGCTGCTTAGAGAAATCAGAGTACCTAACACCAGCTATGGCGAGGACTATGCACTCGGATTGGCTATCTCTCGCCGATTTCCTATAGGACGAATTTATGATGTGTTATATCTGTGCCGCCGATGGGAAGGAAACTCCGATGCGGCACTAAGCATAGAGAAGACCAACCGCAACAATGATTATAAAGACAGTCTGCGTACTCTTGAAATAGCCAAGAGAAAAGAACTGAACGGAATAATGTTCCACAAGCCCACTCTCGACGATTTCATTACTGATAACCGCAGTACTTGGCCTCTGCTGAATCAGAATATAAAGGAAGCCCAGACTAAATACGAAAACGGACAGCGTTTTCTTAAATCTGTGGGCGATTACTACGTGCATATCCTTCCATACAGAGAGAAATCTACTCTAGCCAAGACGGATAAGGCATCCATAGAAAAGCGTCCGTGCTTCTTGTGCTTGGATAATAAGCCTAAAGAGCAGCAGAACATAGAGGCGTGGTTCGATGAAGAGTTCAGCATCCGCCTTAACCCATATCCTATCATGCGGAAGCATTTCACCATTTCAAGCGTAAAGCATCAGCCGCAGGTGTTGGCGGATAAGACGGCTCGTCAATTGCCGGGACGCATTTTACGGTGGATGAACAACGGATTCAAGCAGACCGATATGACCGTGTTCTACAACGGTGCCCAATGCGGAGCCTCTGCGCCCGATCATTTCCACCTGCAGGCAGCGTCTACAGAGAACATTCCTCTTATAGAGTCGCCTTGGGCTGAATGGATAAAGGCAACCACTTCCGTAGCGCAAGCCGTTACTCCCGACGGAAGCGTATGCAAGAGCTATAGCATCAGTCAGTATGCTTGCCCCGTACAGGCGTTCGTTACCGAAGGCGGTTCTTACGAAACATCGCCCGAGTTGGTAGACCAATACCTGAGCACTCTGCCGCTGCACGAAGGAGAAGCTGAACCAAGATATAACATGATGGCATGGTACGATGAATCCGCCCAATTATACTACCAAGTATACATTCCGCGCGGCAAGCACCGTCCCGATTGCTACTACGCAACAGACGACAGCCAGATGTTGATAAGTCCCGGAGCCATAGATATGGCAGGACATATAGTCTGCATACGTAGAACCGACTTTACCCGACTTGATGACGCAAGCATCATAGAGCGGATATTGAAAGAAACAGGCAGTCAGCCTTTAATTTAAACACCCACACATAGACATAAGACAGATATGAAAGAACCCGAAATAAGCGTGGGCATAGTCAATGCCCAAGAAATACATTTCACCCTCAACGCACGTTTCCTGGCCAAAGGCGAAACGGTAAGCGGAAACCAGCAAGTGTCTTTCGAAGAGGGAGGCATCTTATGGAACGGCAACGTGTATCGCGAGCTGACGTTTACTCCGCTTGATGAAGATTCGTCGTTCTCGCTTTACGACGTAACCATCGGAATAAACTTCCACTGGGAGCGACAGGAAACTCAGAGTTTCATAGGCACTCTTAAACTCGTGGTGTACGAAGGAAAGATTACAGCCATCAACATACTGCCCGCCGAGGATTATCTTACAAGTGTTATCTCGTCCGAGATGAATGCCACATCATCATTAGAGTTTCTAAAGGCCCATGCGGTAGTATCGCGCAGCTGGCTGTTGGCTCAGATAGAGAAGCGTAAAGCCATGAGCAAGAAGCAGGGCGATTTCTTCTCGTTCGTAAAGACCGATACAGAGTACATACGTTGGTACGACCGCGAAGACCATACCATTTTCGACGTATGCGCCGACGATCACTGCCAGCGTTACCAAGGCATAACCAAAGCTACCAACCAGAGCGTGGCCGTGGCTGTAAAAGCTACCCGCGGACAGGTGATGATGTATAAGAACAGCATCTGCGACGCACGCTTCTCAAAGTGTTGCGGAGGTATAACCGAAGAGTTCGACACATGTTGGGAGAACAAGAAATATCCGTATCTTACGGCTGTACGCGATGATAAGAACGACGCCGCTATGCCCGACCTTACCATAGAAGAAGAGGCGGATAAATGGATACGCTCTACCCCCGACGGTTTCTGCAACACGCACGATAAGCATATCCTATCGCAGATACTTAACAACTATGATCAGGAGACCACCAATTTCTATCGTTGGAAGGTACGCTACACGCAAGAAGAAATTGCCGAACTGATAAGAACCAACACCAAGTGCGATTACGGTCAAATCATCGACCTGATACCTGTAGAAAGAGGAAAGTCGGGACGTATCAGCAAACTAAAAATCGTTGGTACGCTTAAGACACTTATCATAGGTAAGGAACTCGAAATACGACGCACGTTATCAGACACCCACTTGTTCAGCTCCGCCTTTGTAGTAGACAAAGGTCCGCAGCAAGACGACGTTCCCGCATGGTTCGAACTGACCGGAGCTGGCTGGGGACACGGCGTAGGCTTGTGTCAGATAGGCGCAGCCGTTATGGGAGAAAAAGGATACAATTACAACGACATACTGCTGCATTACTACAAAGATGCAGATATCCGTAAACTTTATTGATACTGAATTATGGAAAAAGATTTTTTTGAGATTATCCGCACACGGCGCAGTTGCCGTAGTTATCGAAAAGAGCAGATAAAAGACGAGGAACTTAAAACCGTGCTCGAAGCCGGCACTTACGCTCCTACTTCAAGAGGCAAGCAGGCTCCGTTTATAGTGGCTGTGCAGAATGAAGAGCTGCTGGCGCGCCTTGCCAAAATGAACGCTGAGGTGATGGGCGTTACTTCTAATCCGTATTACGATGCGCCTACTTACATATTAGTGGTGGTATCTACAGAGTCGCACAACCCTATTTGCGACGGCAGTTGTGTACTAGAGAACATGATGCTTGCCGCTAACGCTTTGGGACTGGGCACTTGCTGGATTCACCGCGAACGCGAAATGTTTGAGACCGAAGAAGGCAAACAACTACTGAAAGAGTGGGGAATACCCGAAAACGTAATAGGTGTTGGAGCACTCTCCATCGGTTACCCCGACGGAGAACCATCGCCAGTCAAGCCTCGCAAAGAGGGTTATTACCGTATAATCAAATAAATCTCTACACATTAAACTAATACAGAAGAGCTTCAGCTAAGGCCATTCGCCCCAAGCCGAAGCTTTTTTATAATGCAAATACTAAAATCAGAATGAAACGAAATAACATTTGCTACATCGTTATTGTGGCAGTACTTACCGCATCGCTGCTCTTAGGTTTTGCCGAAAAGATTTTCGGACTCAACTTAGGCGGTTTTTCATGGAGGGCATCATGGGTTACATCGCCCGTTGCGCTTGCCATCGGTTTCGTCTTCGCACTGCTGTTTGGCGAAGCTTATCCCAAGTTCAATAAAACCATGTCGAAGAAGCTACTGCAGTATTCGGTTGTTGGTCTCGGATTCGGTATGAACGTATCTAAGGCGTTAGAATCGGGCAGCGAAGGCATGTGCTTTACTATAGTCAGCGTATTCGGCACCCTGGCCATAGGATGGTTTTTGGGCAGAAAGTTGCTGAAGGTGGATTCACAAACCAGCTATCTTCTCAGTTCAGGAACAGCCATCTGCGGAGGTTCTGCCATAGCAGCCGTTGGTTCCGTTATCAAGGCTAAGCCCGAAAGCATGTCGGTAGCCTTGGGTGTGGTATTTATACTTAACGCTGTGGCTCTGTTCATCTTCCCCAGCATAGGCGATGCTCTTGGCATGACCATGAAGCAATTCGGTATGTGGGCTGCCATCGCCATCCATGACACATCGTCGGTAGTAGGCGCAGGTGCCGCTTACGACCAGATGCACCCCGACCTTATCGCCCAGCAAGGTGTCAGTGCGCTTGAAGTTGCCACTACCATCAAGCTTACCCGTGCTCTGTGGATTGTAGTGCTAGCCTTGGTGGCTCCATTCTTCTTCAAGCAGTCGCTACAGAACGCCCAAGAAGCTCCGAAGCCTTGGTATAAGAATATTCCTCCGTTTATTATATGGTTTGTACTAGCCATCATTTTCAATACCTACGTACTGAGCAACGCTTCGCTTATCGGCGACTCGGCAGCTTCTGTAGGCACACTCATTGGCGATACAGTAAACAAGCTCGCCAAGCAGTTCATCACTCTGTCTTTGTTCTTTATCGGAGCGTCTCTTACCAAAAAGACCCTTAAGGCGGTAGGTCTCCGTCCGCTTATACAAGGTGTACTTCTTTGGGTAATAATCAGTTGCGTCAGTCTGGCGTATATATTTGTGGTGTAAGCCGTTTGGCTTACTTAGGAACGCAATAACAAAAAAGACAGCGGTCCATTGTGCGGGAATCATTCTACGCATTGCCGCTGTCTTTTCACATCACTTCATCGTGCAGCTATCGAGGCTGCTCATCATTTTTATCAAGAGGTTTCTTTTTCATTACTGGGCAAGTGCCTTCTTCAGTAAACTTACATTTTCCAGAAAAATCAATCATGGCTTTGGGAGAATAGTCTTCTTCTATAACTTTTTGGCTAACACATTGTAAAGTGTCTTGCACATCTTTACTTAGCTCACCAAATGTTATGTCTTTGCATTTTTTATTTATACTGGAACACGAAGCAGTAAGTAATATGGCTGAAATGATAAAGCTATAGACTGATATTCTCATTGTTCTATATTGCATTAATTATTTGTTTTTAGGAGATATATCCTTGATAATGTTTATACCATAAAGACCTTTAACAAAATTGACACATACAGAATCACCTTGATTGATTTTTTTGAAAACTTTTGAATCATCCAGACGAAATGTTTCTTGGTTGTTTATAAATTTCAAGTTCACGTAGTATTTTGAAAGTCCCCAACTACGACAACCACCACGTCTTTGAATATATCTCTTACCAACAACGTATGCGTCAAGATGGTACGTATGGGAACAGGTGAACCAATAATTTGTTGTATAGAACAAGACACACAAAACACCAGTAACCACTATTCCAAAGCAACATCCCAATACAACGTGAAGAAATATAGATTTTTTCTTAATCCCAAATTTAGCAAAGAATATGAGGATTGTTACCACTGGAATAATACCCCATATCCACATTGGGATACAAATGATGGTATGTGTAATAATACTGTGAATATAATCATATAACGTGGAGAATGTAATTATACAAATGGCATATGACAACCATCTGTATGTTTTCTTCTTCCAAATGCGTTTTATAAGTTTACCTAATCCCACCAAAAACACCATACTGTCGATTTTTTTAGTTCAGCTGCAAGCGATGTAAGATTTTCTCCTTGGAAAATGGTATCGTCACAATACCCCATGTGCTCCTCTGCAAGAGGCATCGTGTCACCTGTCACAGGCTTAGGCAAATAATATTGTATCATATCATTTGAGATATGGGCTACTACCGCTCCATATTTCTCGTACCAGTATTTTGCTACAGCCATGTGCTCCTCTGCAGTAGGACACTCATTCCATTCACCCATTGGAATATAAGCGAAAACTTTCCAAGGTTCTTTTACGGGAATTTCCACAAGATAAACATGGCTTTCATCACTAATACCGAAATCATCTATAGGTGGGAGGTTTTCATCATTTCCGACAACTTTAACATTCCAATCTTCTTCATCATTCCAATCTTCTTTTACCGCTTCAAAGCGGTTGCAAAGGAATGTTTGGCCATCAATAGGATTGGAGCTTAATACGCTTGATTTCCATACACTAAACTTTGCCTTATCGAACCACTCAGAGTTTTCGTCAAGGCTGTCATAAAAGCAATCATCTACTTCCAATAACACAGGGCAAAAGCCATTCGCTTTTCCTCTCTCATAGGCATCCAACCATAACTGCTTTATCTTATCAGGTTTACAATCTATATGGGTGATTTTGCAACCATGAAGGAACTCTTCAATTGGCATTAGCTGTGGTTCTTGTTTTTCTTGTTCTATCGTTTTCATATTTTGAAATGAAATTCGGTAAAGACGAATCAACTTGAATAATCTCCATGCCAAAATTGCACAAACAATTATCGGTGTATAGAATTGGCTGTTACTCACAATTCGAACAATTAACAATGCTATACACAACGCAAGCAAGACTCCCCAGATAATCAGTTGCTTGCGTAGAATACGACACACACCGCACCAATCGTTAGCCTCAATGAGAGCATTCAAATCATTGCCCATTTTGTTTTCTGTCTTTTTCTTCCACCTATATGCCAAAGCGAAAGCAATGACAACGGCAAGTATTACGATAAATAATGTCTGTTGCATAATCTTTTTTCTGTATGTTTATTATAAAAATCTGCGTAAAAACATAATTAAGAATATCACAAAAAGAATAAAGCCACATCCCCATGCCCGATTTGACATTTCATTATCAAAATTAGATAATTCTGTTGTTTTTTTCGATTTACTACCTTCATAAAGGGTTCGGTAAGAAATCTTGCGATGCCTTACAAAGCGTAGCCATAGATAGCGTAAGCCTGTACCGATACGAAGAATAATAATATTCCCCAAATAATATCTAAAAAGTTCTTCCATACTCAATAGAAACTCTGATTTTTTCTTATTCCCTATTGATCCTTTCCACCAATTCATCTGGTGTAAGTATCTCCATCTTTGAGAAGCCAAACCACTTTTTGCCTAAGTCCTTA
>FR881217.1:7494-49830 GCA_000434735.1 Bacteroides sp. CAG:530 | reverse complement strand
AATATATTTATTCTTATTTCGAACTCACGTTAGATTATAATTATTACATGATAATCAGAAATAGTTGAAGTTCCCTCAAAAAGTTTTTGCATAACTTTTTGAGGGAACTTCATTTTACCGTAATCTAAAACCATACGGTAACTTATACCCCAGCTTCAAACTACTTTCTGCATAATTTGCAGTAATCGCAGTAGGTACATTTGTCCTCTTCTTCTGTTTGGCAGAAAGGAATGTCGGGGTTGAAAATCTCTTCAAGCAGTGTCTGTAACCGCTCTCTGTACTCCGGCTCGTAGGAAGAAAAGTCGTCTATGGGTTTAGGGTCTTTTCTTGACTCCTTCTGAACTATCACCGGAGAATAATCTTCGGCAGAAGCTTTGTGAATGTACAGTAGGGCAGGAGCTACCTTTCTGCTATCGCCTTTATCATGTAGTTTCTTTTCTACGATAGATGCGTATAAGAAAGTCTGGAAGATATAGTTAGAACGCTTGTCGCCGGGAGTGAATAGAGATTCCACGTCGGGGAAGGTCTCCGGTTTTCCTCCGGTCTTGTAGTCCACTATTCTTAGTGTGCCGTCTTTCTCGTCCATACGGTCTATGATACCTCCGATGCGCGATTTTATAGCACCCTTCGGCGTGTTGATGTCGATGTTTTCGTACACCGCTGTTTCAGACGCTATGAAGTTGAACGGAGCATAGGCTAAGTCGTTTTTAAGCAACTGACGAACATAGCGATATATTACCTCAGAGTTGACAAGCTGCACACCGTTGTATTCGGGGCGTTCGTTGGCGGGGATGTTGAAGAACAACTCCTTGAATCCGTTGTCTACAAAGTCGTGAAGTCGCGTCTCGTCTTTCAGCAACGCCTCTAATGTCTCTTTGTTTATTAGCTTGCCGCACTCGGTAAGTTTTTTATAGATATGCTCCGCTACCCAGTGGAATATGCTTCCGAATTTGGCGGAGTCTATTTCAGAACTTACCTCGTCGGGCACATTCAGCTTGGCTACGTATTTATAATAGAACTTAAGCGGACAGTCCATATAGCAGTTCATTGCCGATGGCGAGATGCTGGCTTTAGGGTTTACGCGTACATCGAAGTGGCTCTGCATACGGCGCATTATTGATAAGTCCTTATTTACCACGATGCTTTCTGTTTGCAGTGGCGATTGCTCCGCTTCGAGCGACTTTTGCTTTATGGGGTGATTCCATTCGGCAAGCAACTGCAGTATGAAGCGCGAAATCTCTCCCTTGTTAAGTCCGTCTGTAGTGGTGTTATAAATGAAGTCCACCTTTTCGGCACGCTGTATCATTCGGTAAAAATAATATGCGTATACCGCTATCTTATGGTCGATGGTGGTCATGCCGAACGCCTTTCTCAGGTTGTACGGAATGAACGATGAGTCGTTGCCCGCTTTAGGCAATTGTCCTTCGTTTACCGATAATAGAATCAAATGACGGAAGTCAAGGTTTCGGGTTTCCAGTACTCCCATAATCTGTAATCCGATGGCAGGTTCACCGTGGAACGGGATATTAGCCGTAGCCATTACTCGTGTAAGCAGACGCTGGAATGTACCTGGCTGTACGTTCAGCGTTCCGTCTTCTATCAGTGTGTAAAAACGGTTTATCGTGGTATATGCCTTGAATAACGATTCTCTGTATAGCTGGTCGTATGCCTGTTCTGATGATTCCGCTTGATTTTGGTAGATGGTGGCTATTCGCTTCAACGCTTCTGCCAATGTCTTGCACAGCGTTTTGTTGTTGTCGCATGGGCGGAAAAGCAAATCCAACGCCTCGTCTTGCATCAACTCCGAAGGCAGCGGGTAGAAGCGGTTGTTAGTTGTGAGTGTTTGCATTAGCTCTTCGGTCTTGTCGCTAAGCTGAATGGTGTACGGGTGCTTAAGCACACTTGCCACATGCTCATATTGATACCTTCCTGTCTTAGGATTATAACCTGAAATATGCAGTTCTATCAGCGCATTCAGAAAACTGTATGCCGGAGTCTGCGAAAGCGGAAATCCCATTGTTATGTTGATATGCTTTACGTTTTCTGGCAAGCAGTGCAGTACCGGTTGCAGTAGGCTTTCGTTGCAAAGCACTACAGCCGTTTCCTTTTCAGACGGAGTAAGGTTATCGCGAATCCATTGCGGCAAATATCTGGCTTGTCCGTTTTCGGTGGGCGATTTGATGACGGTTATGTCTTTGTCGTTATCCAGATTGCTGAATAAATCGGACGGCAGTTCCGACGGGAAATCCTTTAAATTGCGTCTGATGAACTCGCCTGCTTCGTGCGGACAGCGATTTAAGTAATAATTGTCGTAATCCCAATAGAAAAGTGCTTTTCCGGCTTCGTTCAGTTTCTCGAAAAGTGTATGTTCTACCTTATTCAGCACATTGAATCCTACAAACACGTATTTGCTGTACGGCAGTTGGTCGATGTCGAAATTCTCGGTCACTTCGCGATACATCATACCCTCGTAAGCTATGCTTTGGCTCTTCAGCAGCGACTTGTATTTTGAATATACCTTGCCCAGTACGTCCCATGTAGTGATGAAACGTTGCTTCAGTTGGGTAGACTCTTCAATATTAAAGTTGGCGAAGAACTGCGCCAACGCTTCTTTCTGTTCCTCTTCAAGAAACTCATAACGGTCTGTCAGGTCGTTCAGGTCTTTCAGGTTAGAGAAAAGCGTTTCGGTATCTGCCATGTTCTTGTCGGCATCGTCGAAGTCGGAGATAAGCATCTCGCCCCAGAAGTAGAAATCGTCTAACGCTTCATTGCTTCCTGATTCTTCCTTGAACACCTTATATAAATCGCATACCAGTTTTACGGGGTCTCCCACGTTAAGGTCAGAGCATTTTCTGAAAAGCTCGCTGATGCTGATATATGTGGGCGACCAAATGGGATGCTCCGCTTGGGCAGATAGATATTCGTTGAAGAACAGGCTGGCACGTTTGTTAGGGAAAACCACAGCCACATTGCTGAAATCTCCATTCAGTTTACTGAAAAGGTCTTGTGCCACTTGTTTAAGAAATGTTTCCATGTAGATGTTCTTTTTAGAATTTAAATTGGAGGTTTACTTCAGTCAGGTCGTTAGAGTATACATACCATAGGTAACCCTTTATGCGGCTGTATCCCATTTGGTGAAGTAGCTGCATATACTCTTGTACCTGTGCGGTGTAGCTGTCTTTTTTCTTTCCGAACTTAAAGTCCACCACTATCACTTCGCCGTCTTTTTCCATTACTCGGTCGGGGCGTCGTATCTGCATGTTTCCCTCCTCGTCGGTATAGATGATGCTGCATTCGTTGTGCAGAGTCCATGTGCCATCGTACCATCCAGCCACTTCGCTGCGCGAAAGCGCCTTCTGCGCCAGGTTGCGTATCTGCTTCTCTTGCTTCTCCGATTCTATTACACCTTCAAAACACAGGCGGTCTATGGCTGCGTCTACATCATCTGCCGTATTGATAGAAGCGAACACTCTGTGCAGCAACTCGCCTTGCTGAATGTATTCCGAAGTCTTGTCGTCATCATCCTTACCGTTTATGAAATCTGCCGAGCGGTTAGATTGCTTGAACTCGAATTCGGTTTCTATAGACTCCATGCGCACCGGAATGCCTTCGGCGGTAGCGTTCAGTCTGTTGTCAGATTGCTTCTGCTTTTTCCATTCGGATATGTAAAGCTTGCCGAACTCATAGCGTGTGGCTTCATCATTCGTCTCTTCGGTTTCGTAGTCTTCTTCTTCAATCTTAGTTTGCTCAATGTCTACTTGAGAGATGCTTTGCTCTAACAATTCAGACACCGTACCTTTTTTATTAGAGCATCCCCAAACAATCAGGTTCTTGCAAGCTCTGGTAAACGCCACATACAGCAGGTTGATGTTGTCTATCCATAGCTGAAGCCTTTCGTCGTAGTAGCTGTTGCTGTAAACCGATTCTGCCATCGTCTTAGAGTAATTGATGGGGACAATATCCAATGCGTTAAACAGACTGGCATTTTCGGCATTGTCCGTTATCTGGTTAGGCGTGCTCCATATCAGATTAGAATTGGTTTCGTTCTCCATTTTCCAGTCGCAGTAGGGGATAAGCACAGTGTGAAACTCCAATCCTTTAGATTTATGTATTGACAATATGCGAATACCGTCTATCTCTCCCGACGGAATGGTCTTGGTAGACAGATGTTCATCCCAAAAAGCTATGAAAGCCGTCAGTTCTGAAGAGTTTTTCTGCATATATTCTGTAATGGCATCATAGAAAGCGCACAGGTAGGCATCTTGCTGCTTAATCTGATTCATGCTGAATATGACGAACAGCTTTTCGAGCAACTCATATAGTGGCATGAAGCGAAGTTCTTTTTGGCGTAAAAGGAAGTCGGTAGGCAGATATTGGTCTGTGCCATTCAGTAATATGGTATTCATGTCGATGTCTTGGCGGAGTATCTCTTTTTGGTAACTCAATGCCAGACGAGCCTTTGCCACGGTGTCTTCGGGCGTGGTGAGATAGCGTAATCCGTCTATCATCATGCAGATGGCAAGCGATGCGTTAAGCTGGAAAGCTTCGTCGGATACGATGCGAACACCGGCGTTCTTGTCGAAGAATTCGGCTATCTGTGGTATGTCTTTGTTCTTTCGTACCAAGATGGCGATATCGTTAGTCTGCACTCCTTGTTCTATCAGTGACTTGACTTCGTCTACCAGTTCATTGAGAACCTGCTCGCGGAAAGGATTGTCTTTAGAGTCGGTCAGCATAGATACCTTTACGTAACCGTTTTCAGTCTTTTTGGCGGTTTTCTGGCATACATCTATATAAGCGTTTACCAGCGGTGCGCATGGCTCTTTCATTTCTTCCTCGTAACGGTTGTTCAGCTCCAGACAGGCTGCGGTAAAGAACTCATTGTTGAATCTTATGATCATTGATTCGCTTCGCCAGTTGGTATCGAGGGTGCACTCGTTCACTCTCAGCGTAGGGTCGTGCTTTATGTTTGCCAATATCTTCCAGTCGCCGTTTCTCCAGCGGTAGATGCTTTGCTTTATGTCCCCCACTATCAGACTGCCTTCTTTTTGCGACAAGCATTCTTCAAGCAGCAAATGGAAGTTCTCCCACTGCATACGCGATGTGTCTTGAAACTCATCAATCATCACCGTGTCGATGTTGGTTCCTATCTTTTCGTACACAAATGTAGCGTCGCCTTTGCTGATAAGTCCGTGCAGTAAAGCGTTGGTGTCCGAAAGAAGGAAGCGGTTGTTGCGCTGATTAAGTTCGCGCACCTCTAAGTCGATGTTTGCCAGCAGGCGCAGGTTGTTGATGTACTTTAGAGTAAGTTTGCAGGAGTTGATAGTTGTTTTTTGTATAGGGCGCATTTTCTCAGCGTCGATAAGTAGAGGACGTAATTCTGACTCTACCAAACTGATGATGGAGTCTCGGTTTTTTGCATTTTTAGTAACCCAGCTTTCGCTGCTGTCCAGGCATTTTTCTAGTGTCTGGTTGCAAACCTTTTCATCCCTCAGTTCGCCATTGCCTAATTTATTGAAATAACTGGAAATTCCATTTTTTTTGTTGGCAAGGTTGTCTATAGTAAGACTATTCGTTTCCAGTATTCCGTAGAACTGATCGCAGAATCCCTTCATTATTTCTGTAGCATCTTCTAGCTTCTGCTTCAGTCTCTTTCTGAAATCTGGAATGAATGTTGGGTCGGATAGCTTTTTGCGCAGTCCGTCGCCTTTCTCAATGTATTCTTCATTGAAAATATTTTCTCCGAACTTTTTGATATCTTTAGATACATCCCAGCGTTTATCGTTTTCTATCTGCTCTTCTATATATTCAAGCAGCCAACCCAGAACGGGCGACTTTCTGTTGAGGTTCTCTATCATAGAGTCTACGGCATCGGATAGCACGTCTTTATTATTCAACTCTATGTTGAGGTTGGCTCCAAGTTCCAGCTCGCGAGCTAGGTTCTTCATGACCGACTGAAAGAAGGAGTCGATAGTCTCAATGCGGAATCTGCTGTAATCATGAATGATATTACGTAACGCTTCGCCAGCCGATTTCTGTATCTCGTCAAGGCTTTTCCCCGTTAGCTTATGCAGTTCATTAAGATAGCCTTCAGAACTCTTCAGATTATGAGCCAGTCCGTATAACTGTTCCAATATGCGCGATTTCATTTCGGCTGTAGCCTTGTTGGTGAAAGTTACAGCCAGTATGCGGCGATATGCACGCGGGTCTTCTATCAGTTGGCAGATGTATCGTACTGCCAAGGTGAATGTCTTTCCACTTCCTGCAGAAGCCTTATATACCAAAAGTTGTGGGTGCGCTGCGGTCATAGTATATGTTTATTGTTTAAGTTAGTTTTATTTACTGATAGCCTTAAATACCGGTTTGGTTTGCTGCGTTTCCGATTCAAAGCCGTACCAATAGGTGTTAGGGTCTGTATCGTTGCCCGGCAGCATACACAGTCGTAGGCTTTCTTTGTACTCGCCATAGCATACGCTCCATGCCTCGGGAGGCGAAACGTGCTTGGTGCGGATTCGTGCAGCCGGCTGTTTCTTGAGCGACATTCCGGCTTCAATCCACGTTAGAGTAGCCTGAGTCTCGTACTCCGGATAATGTATTCGGCAGAAATCGTACAGTATGTTTCCTCTTCGCTCTATGCCCATAGGCTGATCTGCCACACCGAGCGAAATAAGATAATCGAGCATCCGGTGCAGAAAGTCGTGTTGCTCTACTATCAGCTTGCGGGTAAGGTCTTGCCATGCAGGGGTGTTATAGAACCCATCGAGCAGTCTCGATAACAGAAAGGCGGTATGCAATTCCTCTGGCGTTATGTCATTTGTTTTCAATACTTCATAGGGTGGGAGCGGAGAGTAGCAGATACCCAGTTCGGCAGCGCGACGTCTCATCTCAGTGCCCGGAAGAAGTTTTAGCGATTCCAACTGAATCTCTCCGGCATTATATGATGCCAACACGCGCACATCGTTGAATATCTCTTCCAACTGATAAAGCGGCAGTCCGGCTATAAGGTCGGCATGAGTTATCAGGTTGGGTAGTGCGCACAGAAAGCGTAAGCCTTCGAGGGCGGCGCTGAGCTTCCCTTTTCGGCGGCTTGTAGTTAGCACTTCTTCCTTCAGGCTCTGTATTCCGGCTTCCAAGTGTAGCAGTCCGGCAGGCATGTGGCGTAATTCTTCTTTTAGCTCTTCGGTGAGCAGGGCAGGGTGTATCTCCAGATGAAAATGAATATCAGAATACTCCCTGAACAAATCGAGCAACGCTTTGGCGTGTCGGCTGTTATAATTGAACGTACGGTCCAGCACACGGATATTGCGTATGCCGTGGCGGTGTATGTTGTCTATTCGTTTGCGTATAGTGTCTATTGAGAGAGAACGTACAGGTTTCTCGCCTCCGCTTACACAAAATGCGCAGGTGTTGAAGCAGCCTCGTGTGGTTTCAAGTTGCACAAAAGGTTTGCTCCAGTTAAACAGCGGACTCTCTTCGGGTGGTGTCAGGCGGTCAAAGTCCATAACACGCGCTATCCCTCCATCTTGATAAATGTCATTATGGATGTAGCACAATCCGGTTATATCTTTCCACTTGTCGATATCGTTTATATGCTTGGTCCACAAGGGGAATGTTTCTTCACCTTCACCTCTTAATATAATATCCACAAACGGATGGCGACGTAAAAAATCCTCGTTGTCGCCTAAGAATTCTGGTCCTCCTAATATTACCATGCTATTAGGAACCATAGCTTTGGCACGTGCCAATACATGCATCAGCACATCGTGATTGAACAGCCAGCATGTAGCGGCAATCACATCAGGCTCTGCGGCGGCTATCTTTCCGGCTATAATGTTGGGACTTTCATTTATGGTGGCCGATACTATATTCCATTCTATATTAGTATCGTCCATCATCTGCGCCTGTATAGCAGGTAGAGCCAATGATGAGTGAGCGTAAGAACTGTTCAAGTCGAGCCAAAGTATATTCATGATATAATAAAGAGGAGTGAAATATTTAGATGAGACGAAAAGAAATATTCAGATAAAACAAGGCGCGGAATACTGGGCATAGTTCCGATTCTGTTTTCGGAAGCCTTAGTAGTCCGCGCCTTAATGTGAGTATAATCAGTCTTTCTTTTACGGAAAGATGTTATTCGGTTTTATTACAGCAAGTACTGAGAGCTGATAGATTCGTTAGTCATGACACGACGGATAGTTTCAGCGAACATGTCAGCGATAGACAGCTGTTTTACTTTAGCACAGCGGTTTGAGTAAGGAATACTGTCAGTAAATACTATTTCTTCAAGCTGTGAGTTCTGTACGCGGTCTGAAGCAGGGCCCGACATAACGCAGTGTGATGCGATAGCGCGAACAGAGTTAGCTCCGGCAGCTTTCATGATATCAGCAGCCTTAGTGATAGTGCCGGCTGTATCTACCATATCGTCAACTAGCAATACGTCTTTGCCTTTTACATCACCGATAATCTGCATAGAAGCTACTACGTTAGCTTTTTCGCGTGTCTTGTGGCACAATACCAAGGGTACATCGAGGTATTTAGCGTATGTGCTGGCACGTTTAGAACCACCAACGTCAGGAGTAGCGATTACCAAGTTCTCCAAGTTCAATGACTGTATATAAGGAGCAAAAATTGTAGAAGCATACAAGTGGTCAACCGGAATATCGAAGAAGCCCTGGATCTGGTCTGCGTGCAAGTCCATGGTGATAAGGCGGTCGATGCCGGCTACGCTTAACAAGTTAGCTACCAATTTTGCACCGATAGAAACACGTGGTTTGTCTTTTCTGTCTTGGCGTGCCCATCCGAAGTAAGGGATTACGGCGATGATGCTCTTTGCAGATGCGCGTTTTGCTGCGTCAATCATCAGTAAAAGCTCCATCAAGTTGTCTGAATTAGGGAAGGTGGACTGAACCAAGAATACGTGTTGTCCACGGATAGACTCTTCGTAAGAAACGGCGAA
Organism: Bacteroides sp. CAG:530; assembly: GCA_000434735.1. Lineage (GTDB taxonomy): Bacteria > Bacteroidota > Bacteroidia > Bacteroidales > Bacteroidaceae > Phocaeicola. The sequence goes on along the minus strand of FR881217.1, from coordinate 40,874 downwards.
TTCACCGTCGGCGAAGTGTGTGATGTTCATGTTTCCCAGCGGGCAGCCCAAGCTGGTGCAGATTTTCTCTGCAAGGTATCTCGAATTTGTACCCGAGAATACTTTGAAAGGTGTTGTTGCGCTCATTGTAATATTTTGATATGTTGTCTTAAAAATATGCCTTGTTTTTAAAAGACAATGCAAAGTTAAATCATTTCTTTAAGTCGCACAAATGAAATACATATAAAGTTTAAAAGGGCATGGTTTCATACCGTTATACTTTGGCTGTAATATATAAAAAGCCTTTGGCGCGTGGCTTGACTTATTGTATTTTGTCAAGTAACGCGCCGAAGGCTGTGCCGAGCGTGTTTTTATCAGTCGGCCAGGCGTTTCAGTTTTATGAAATGCTCTATCAGTTCGCGGTAATTATAGTCGTATTCGGGACTGAACTTGTTCCATAAATCGCCTAATACGGCAGCTCCGCCAAATCCGTAGTCTTTTATTTTTCGTATATTGTTTTCATTGATACCGCCCAAAGCTATTACGTGCTTGTCTATGATACCGCTTTTAGATGCCGCACGTAGCTGTTCGTCAGTAAACTGCGATGGGTAGTCTTCTTTCGATATACTGTCGAATATAGGGCTTAGGAAAACATAGTCACATTTTGACTTCTTTTCTTTCACTTCGTCTAGCGAATGGCAAGATGTGCTTATGTGTCCTGAGTAATTTTCGGGGATAAGTGGATTTCGCTGGTTAAGGTGTATGCCTTTCAGTTTATATTCTTCTTTCAGATAGAAGTGACCATGTACCACTATGCGCTTGTGATATTTCTCCGGTATAAGAGTAAGTAAGCGTTCTGCGTATACTGGAGCGGTGTCGGGCTTGCGTAGATGAAGAATCTCTAACCCCTCATCGAAAAGAGCGGTTATGATTTTATCCTCTTCCACAAAATATGTGGGTGTTGTTGTTACTATCAGTTTCATTGATACACAATAAAGTGAGACAAACAAGTAATTAATAGCACTGTTTCCTACTTGTTTAGGGCAGAAAACAGTGCTACTATATTACATAGTTATTGCAAAGATAGTAATATGTTTGGATTTATCACAATTATCAAAGCGAAATCGTGTACGTTACCATCGTTTTGAGGTCTATTTGCCATAGGCGGTCGACCAACACTTCGCCGTATCCGCATATTATTTTTATGACTTCGTTGGCTTCGGCGCAGCCTACTATTCCAGGTGTTACGCCAAGTACTCCCTTGGGCGGATGAGGCATGGAGAGCATTGTTTCTTCATCGGGATATAAGTCGCGATAGCCTTTTCCGCCGTTGTAGTGGAATACCGCTACTTGTCCGTCGAATGCGCGTATAGCTCCGTAAACGTAAATCTTGCCCAGCAGTGCGCACGTGTCGTCTATAAGGTAGCGGGTCTTGAAGTTGTCGCAAGCGTCTACCACTATGTCATAGTCGGCTATGATGCGCTGTGCGTTTTCGGGCGTAAGTCGTTCGTTATAGGCGTTTACCGTTATATCGTGGTTTAACGCTTCCAACCGTTTCTTTGCCAGAAGCACTTTCGACATGCCCACTTCTTCTTCCGAATATAGCACTTGTCTTTGCAGGTTTGTTACGCTTACCGTGTCATCATCAATGAGTCCGATAGTGCCCACTCCGGCTCCTGTAAGGTATAACGACACAGGCGACCCAAGCCCACCGGTACCCACAATGAGTACTCGGGCTTGGCTCAGCAATGCTTGCCCTTCTTCTCCTATCTCAGGCAGCATTTTCTGTCTGTTGTATCTGTCTTCCATCTTTGTAGATAGATTATTTATCTATTTGTAGATAGTTTGCAATGATCGAACGATGCATCCCAGTCTTTCCAAACAGGTTCGCGTCCTATCTTCTTCAGAGCGGCGTTTATTTCCTTGGCTGTACGTTCGTCGCTCACGTGGAACTGCTCCAACGCCTGCGGATATGTATGATATCCTCCCGGCTCGGTCTTGCTTTCCGCGCTCATGGTAGTTACTCCCAGTGTAGCCATGTTGTCTCTGATGTTAGCCGGCTCGCGTGTAGAGTAAGATATATCTACGTCGTGATCGAAGATACGCATGGCGAATGTGGCAAGAGCCAACTCCTTATCGCTCATGATTACGTTAGGCTGGAAGCCTTCGTTCTCTGCCGGACGCATACGCGGGAAGTTTACGCTGTATTTGGTTTTCCAGTAATGCTTCTGCAGATAGCGCAGATGATATGCCATCATGGTAACATCGGTGCGCCATTCTTCCAGGCCTATCAATACTCCCATCCCGATGGAGTGAACTCCGGCTTGTCCCATACGGTCGAATCCGTTCACACGCCATTCAAAGTTAGATTTCATGCCTCTGGGGTGATATACATTATATCTGGCTTTGTTGTATGTTTCCTGGAAACAGATTACTCCGTTCAGCCCGTGTTCTGTCAGTTCGGCATACTCTTCGGCTTTAAGAGGCATAACCTCTATTTTCATGTTGCTGAAGTACTTCTTGCATACATCAAGTGCCTTGGCCAGATAAGGAACACCAGCCTTTGCCGGGTTTTCGCCGGTTACCAGAAGCAGGTTTTCAAACGGTGCCAATTTCTTGATGGCTATACATTCGTCTTCTATCTGCTCCGGAGTAAGGATGGTACGCTTCATGTGGTTTGATACGTGAAAACCACAGTACACGCACGAGTTGGTGCACGAGTTTGTGATATACAGCGGAATGAACATAGATATGGTACGTCCGAATCGTTCTTCTGTATATTTCTTGCTCAGTGCAGCCATAGGCTCCAGATATTTTTCGGCGGCAGGCGAGATAAGCGCCATAAAGTCGTCTATGTCACAATGTTCTTTGCTTAGTGCGCGAAGCACGTCGGCATCAGTTTTGGAGTAGATGGCTTTGGTCGTCTCCTCCCACGATATTTTTTCTAATTCGTCAGAAAACATGTTATTAGTCTTTATTTTCTACTTGTTTCAAATCGCGGCTCAGCTTCATAGCGCAGAAGTTAGGACCGCACATAGTGCAATACTCTCCGTCTGTATGACGTCCTTCGTTGAAATACTCTAAGGCACGGTCTGGGTCGAGGCTCAAGTGGAACTGGTCTCGCCAGCGGAATTCATAGCGTGCCTTGCTCAGGGCGTTGTCGCGAATCTGTGCTCCGGGGTGTCCTTTTGCAAGGTCGGCAGCGTGGGCTGCAATCTTGTAGGTGATAACTCCGGTACGTACATCTTCTTTGTTGGGCAATCCCAGGTGTTCTTTAGGTGTAACATAGCAAAGCATAGCTGTTCCCAGCCAACCTATTTGCGCTGCTCCGATAGCCGAAGTGATATGGTCGTATCCGGGAGCGATGTCGGTAACCAGCGGACCGAGGGTGTAGAACGGCGCGTTATGGCAGTGCGAAATCTGGCGTTCCATGTTTTCCTTAATCTTATGCAAGGGTACATGTCCCGGACCTTCGATAAATGCCTGTACGTTCTTATCCCATGCGCGAGTAACCAATTCGCCCATTGTGTCGAGTTCGGCAAACTGAGCTTCGTCGTTAGCGTCGGCAATACATCCTGGGCGTAATCCGTCGCCTAATGAAACGGCTACGTCGTACTGTGCCAAGATGTCGCAGATGTCATCAAAGTGTTCGTACAAGAACGATTCACGGTTGTGAACCAAGCACCACTTGCTCATGATACTACCACCACGGCTTACTATACCGCACAGACGCTTGTCCGCCAAGTGTACGTTATGACGGCGTATACCTGCATGGATAGTAAAGTAGTCAACTCCCTGTTCGCACTGTTCTATCAAGGTATCTTTATAGATTTCCCATGTAAGGTCTTCTACTTTTCCGTTTACTTTTTCCAGAGCTTGATAAATAGGTACAGTACCTACCGGAACCGGGCAGTTACGTACAATCCACTCTCTGGTTTCGTGAATATTGTCGCCTGTAGAAAGGTCCATCAAAGTGTCGCCTCCCCATTTGCAGCTCCATACAGCCTTGTCTACTTCTTCTTCTATGCCCGATGTAGTGGCAGAGTTACCGATGTTGGTGTTAATCTTAACCAAGAAGTTACGACCGATAATCATCGGTTCGCTTTCAGGGTGATTAATGTTGGCTGGCAATACGGCACGTCCGGCAGCTATTTCGTCGCGAACAAATTCAGGAGTGATATAAGTGTCGATGCCCAACTCACGGCAGTTCATGTTTTCGCGGATAGCCACATACTCCATTTCGGGGGTTACGATGCCCTGCTTGGCGTAATACATCTGAGTACAACATTTGCCTTCCTTGGCACGGTAGGGCAATTCGATATGCTCAAAGCGCAGATGATCTAACGAATGGTCGTCGCGGCGCATACGTCCGTATTCAGATGTGATTTCTTTCAGCTGTTCCACGTCGCCGCGTTCGGTAATCCAGCTTTCGCGCATTCTGGGCAATCCCTTCTTCAGGTCGATAGTGATATTAGGGTCGCTGAAAGGTCCGCTGGTGTCGTAAACATATACCGGCGCATTAGGAGTAACCTTCTTTTCTCCGTCAACAACTTCTACGGTAGGAGTGAGGTTTACTTTCTGCATACCTACTTTTACAAACGGAAACATGGTTCCTTGCATGTAGGCCTTTTCTGCGTGAGCGTAAGCTATCTTGTCGTTTTTCTTATTTTCCATGAGGTGATTTGTTATTCGTTAAGGAATGCGGTTAGGGGTGAAGATGCCGATGCTACAAAGCTGCTGTTCTGAGTGCCCAGTCCTGCTTCGTATGCTCTGCGTCCGGCGATAATCGCTTCTTTAAATGCGATGGCCATAGCTTCAGGGTCGCCAGCTACTGCGATGGCAGTATTTACCAAACATGCCGATGCACCCATTTCCATAGCTTCGGCTGCGTGACTTGGAGCACCTATTCCGGCATCTACAATTACAGGCACGTTACTCTGCTCTATGATGATGCGGAGGAAATCGCGAGTCTGCAATCCCTTGTTTGTTCCGATAGGAGCGCCGAGCGGCATAACGGTAGCGGCTCCGGCTTCTTCAAGATGCTTGCAGAGGGTAGGATCGGCCTGGCAATAAGGCAATACCACGAATCCGAGTTTTACCAACTGTTCTGTAGCCTTAAGAGTTTCTGTTGAGTCGGGAAGCAAGTAGCGTGGGTCTGGATGAATTTCCAGCTTCAGCCAGTTGGTGCCGAATGCTTCGCGAGCCATCTGTGCAGCGAAAACAGCTTCTTCGGCATTACGTACGCCCGAAGTGTTAGGCAACAATTGGATATGTGGGTGAGTGATGTGCTTAAGCATATTGTCTTCCTTGTCGTCCAGCTCGATGCGCTTCATGGCTACGGTCACCATTTCTGAGCCTGATGCCAATATCGCTTTTTCCATAATCTCGTTCGAGTTGAACTTGCCGGTTCCTAAGAACAGACGTGAGCCGAATTCTTTTCCGGCTATGATTAGTTTTTCCATGATTTATATGATTATTTGTTTTCTATGTTCTTATTTATTGTTTCCAGCACCTTGCGGGTTTCGTCGGCTGGGCTGTCGGCTTTTAGTATGCTGCCGCTAAGTGCTATGCCAGATACGCCGGTTTGCATTATGGCTGGTATATCGTCGTTGGTTATTCCGCCTATAGCCACTATCGGCAGGTTAAAACCTCCTGCCTTCATGCGCTGTACTATTTCGCGGTAGCCTTCCAGTCCTAATATGGGGCTGAGGTTTTTCTTGGTGGTAGTAAAGCGGAAAGGGCCGCATCCTATATAGTCGGCTCCATGCTCGTAGTGCGCTTTTACATCGTCGAATGTATTGGCTGTGCCACCTATTATGAAGTCTTCGCCCAGCAGTTGGCGAGCTTCCGCTATTGGCATGTCGTTCTTGCCAAGATGCACTCCGTCGGCTTTCAGCTCTTTTACGAGTTCTACATGGTCGTCTATAATAAATAAGGAGTGGTATTCTCTGCAAAGCTTCTGTATGCGCAGGGCTTCTGTGCGAATGGCGTCTATCGGCGCATCTTTCATGCGCAACTGAATCCATCGGCATCCGCCTTGCAGCGCCATGCGTGCAGAGTCATAATAGGTGTACTGGTCTGTATAGTGAGTAATGAATTGCAGACTGATGTGTGATGATAAATTCTTCATTCCTTATCCTCCGCATGCAGCTTTTATGATTACGAGGCTGTCGTTCTCGTGCAATTCCTGTGTGTTCCAGTCTGTACGGGGGATGAGTTTATTGTTCAGTCCGATTGCGATTCCTTGTGTAGGGAGTTCTAGTTGAATAGCTAAGTCGGCTAGTTTGCTGCCTTCTGCAACTTCTGTTTCTTTGCTGTTTACTTTTACTTTCATATTGCGTAGAATTAAAAAGTGTCGTAAAATCCAAAGAAGTCACACCGTTAGCTATAATTACAATCCCTTCGTCGGTACTAACCGCATCAGGTTCATAGGGTATGATCTCAGCCCGCAGGGGCACCCCTTTGTTTTTACTTGTGGCAAAGATAGGTTATTTTCCGTAAAGGTGTATTCTTAATGCCGTATATTTTTAAAATGAACCTTATTACCATGCGTTTTTTGAAGGCTAAGGCTTTCCGTGTTATAATCTGAAATTTTATACCCCCTTATATTTGTGTGATTGTAATCTGAAATTTTATTTTATGTTTCATATTAAAACATATACTCGGATTTATTGAAAAAAGTAATCCAATACTATATATGATAAATCAGAATGAACTACATTTGCAGTGTGATTAAAACAAAAGGTTACTGTTTTAGTGGTTTTGCTTTCAAAATTCAACTAATGATATTAGGTTAGGATACAAAAGACAATATAAAAGGAAATGAGAATGTGCGATATTAAAGCATAATCTGCATTATCCCGAGCGTAAGTGCAATACAGATGAATACAGATTTGTTAAGTAGAGCATGGCTGCTAAAATAGAATTTACCTTTTGTTTTCATCAGCCAATATGAAATACAAACTAAAAAAAGAAATTTAACTAATTATTGAGGTATTATGTCAACATTAAGATTTAGAGTTGTAGAAAAGGCATTTCAAGCTAAGCCGGTAGAAGTGCCTGTCCCCATCGAACGACCAAGCGAGTATTTTGGAAAATATGTTTTCAATAGGGAAAAGATGTTTAAATACCTGCCTAGCAATGTATATGCAAAGTTGGTAGACGCTATGGATAACGGTGCCGCACTAGATCGTAGTATAGCCGATCAGGTGGCCGATGGAATGAAACGTTGGGCCAGCGAATTGGGAGCTACACATTATACACACTGGTTTCAGCCGTTGACAGAAGGTACTGCCGAAAAGCACGACGCTTTTGTAGAGCACGACGGTAAGGGAGGTATGATGGAAGAGTTCTCTGGAAAGTTGCTTGTTCAACAAGAGCCGGATGCGTCTTCATTCCCTAACGGCGGTATCCGTAATACTTTCGAAGCTCGTGGTTACAGTGCGTGGGATCCTTCATCACCAGTTTTCGTAGTAGACGATACACTTTGCATCCCTACAGTATTCATAGCTTATACAGGTGAGTCGCTCGACTATAAGGCTCCGCTGCTTAAGGCATTGCGTGCCGTTAATAAGGCTGCGGTAGATGTTTGTCATTATTTCGATCCGAGCGTGAAAAAGGTAGTGGCTTACTTGGGATGGGAACAGGAATATTTCTTGGTAGACGAAGGTTTATATGCCGCACGCCCCGACTTGTTGCTTACCGGACGTACGCTGATGGGTCATGAGGCTTCTAAGAACCAACAGCTTGAAGACCACTATTTCGGTGCTATTCCTACCCGTGTGGCTGCCTTTATGAAAGATCTTGAAATTCAGGCTCTCGAATTGGGTATTCCCGTTAAGACCCGCCACAACGAAGTTGCTCCTAACCAGTTTGAGTTGGCTCCTATTTTCGAGGAATGCAACTTGGCTGTCGATCATAATATGCTTATCATGTCATTGATGCGTAAGGTAGCCCGTACTCACGGCTTCCGTGTATTGCTTCATGAAAAACCGTTCAAAGGCGTTAACGGTTCGGGTAAGCACAACAATTGGTCACTGGGTACAGATACCGGCGTGCTGTTGATGGCTCCGGGCAAGAATCCTGAAGAAAACCTGCGTTTTATCACATTTATCGTAAATACGCTGATGGCAGTATATCGTCATAACGGATTGCTTAAGGCATCTATCATGAGTGCTACCAACGCTCATCGTCTGGGAGCCAACGAAGCACCTCCCGCCATCATTTCATCGTTCCTTGGTTCACAGCTTAGCCGTGTGCTCGATCATATGGAAGAGAGTGCTACCGACGAACTGATTTCTTTGGGTGGAAAGCATGGCATGAAGTTAGATATCCCGCAGATTCCTGAGTTGCTGATAGATAATACCGACCGTAACCGTACTTCTCCGTTTGCCTTCACCGGAAACCGCTTTGAATTCCGTGCCGTAGGTTCTGAGGCCAACTGTGCCAGTGCCATGATTGCCCTTAATACAGCTATGGCAGAACAGCTGGTTGAGTTCAAGACTAAGGTAGACGCTTTGATTGAAAAAGGCGAACCTAAGATTTCGGCAGTTATTCAGGTAATACGCGAATATATCAAGGCCTGCAAGCCTATTCGTTTCGACGGCAACGGCTACAGCGAAGAGTGGAAAGCCGAGGCTGCTAAGCGTGGACTGGACTGCGAAACAAGTTGCCCGCTTATCTTCGACCGCTATCTTACACCAGAGAGCGTTAAGATGTTCGAGAGTCAGGGTGTAATGACCAAGGTAGAACTTGAAGCCCGTAACGAGGTTAAATGGGAAATCTACACCAAGAAGATTCAGATTGAAGCACGTGTGCTGGGCGATTTGGTAATGAACCACGTAGTGCCTGTAGCCATAGAGTATCAGAGCAAGCTGATAGACAATGTATATAAGATGAAGAACTTGTTCTCGGCAGAAGAAGCCGACAAGTTGAGTGCTGAGAACGTTGCCATCATCAAGAAGATAGCAGAGCACACCACATATATTAAAGAGCATGTCGATGCTATGGTTGAAGCCCGCAAGGTAGCCAACAAGATTACCGACGAGCGCGAAAAGGCTATTGCCTACCACGATACGATAGCTCCTATGTTAGAGCAGATACGTTATCATATTGACAAGCTCGAACTGATAGTAGACGATAAGATGTGGACATTGCCTAAATACAGAGAGCTGTTATTCATTAGATAAAATCATTAGATTACCTCTAATTTTTTTCTTATTGGTTGTTTGATGAAGGGGCTGGATTCTTCGTGAGATAGAGTCCGGCCTCGCTTTGTTTTATAGAATAGCGCACATAAAAACAGCATTAACAAAGGCGAAAAAAGCATTGCGATGCTTAAATCAAACCATCGCAATGCTTCATTTGTCCATTCGCATATTGCAGTGCTGCAATTCGCATTCTTTTCCTTTGCACATCGCATTGTTTTTTTACCCCATTCAGAAGATGCTGTAGAGACGATTGTTTTTTAATGCATTCTCTTGGTAAAAGAACTAAATATGAGTGTTTCTGTATCTATAAATGGTTTTAGAAAGCCAAAACAGAATGCACTCCAAATCTCCATGCCTTCTCGTAGTGGCTTTGACCGTAGTCGCCAAAAAGCATAGTAACAGCGTCGTTCGTGAAATATTCTGTTGAGGTCCAGTAGTTGCCATAAATGGTAATTTTTACTTGACCATAAAGCCAAGAAGTACGATTTTCATAAAGATAATACATCTGACCGATGGATGGCAAAAACCAGCCGCTGCTACCTGCAGGAGCTTTGCAATTGGCTTCATGCGCCACAACCGCATAATAGGTGGCGGGATAACCTTCTTGTGTGGTGGCATTTAATTTACCCACTCCTCCGGCTGCGTCTATGATTTTCTGTGTCCATTTATAGCCATTCCAGTCTGTTTCAGGCTCAGAGTAACCATTGCTTTTGGTGCCTACCGATCCACCATTAACGCCCCACATCGCTCCACGAGAAGGATGGGGTATGGCATCATCCACAGCTACTGCATAGCCGTGGCACTTACTTTGGCCGATACCTGTTTCAGAATAATCGGAACCGTCACTTGTATGATGTCCGGCGTAGAACACTATGGCTACGCAGGCGGCTTTTTGTCCGTCGGTCAGAGTCTTGTCCTTGCCTATCAATGAGCCGTCAGAGAGAAGGTAATCGCCCGGCTGCAGTGTGTGCGCTTTTTTGATTGTTGCGGCGCCATCTACCTTGTAGGTCTTATAGCTGCTTGCATTGGTAATGTTAGGGGTGAATGCGAATTCTTTGCTGCCTGCGGCATACTTGCCGGTGATGTTTTTGGCTGTGCCGTTTACTGGATTCACTATGTATCTATATGTGCCTGGAGCAATGCCGTATGGCTGCAAGTCGCTGTTTGTGAAGTCTGCTGCTGTGGCTTTATTTACATAGTCGGGTATTTTTACGTTTGCGTTGGTAAACTGATATACTATGGTAGGCATCTTAATTACAGCCAGGGCCATGGCGTGGCTCATTGTAAATGAGAGCGAAAGCGTGCCGTTAGTTCCTTTTGTAGTGGTACCATCGGCAATCATCAAATCGGAAGCGGCATAACTGGCGTAAGTGCTTTGGTCGGCTGCAGGCTGCCATCCACTTATAAGCGTAGCGAAGAAATCATCGGGCTCGTTGGCAGAAGCATCGACTTTGCCGTTCATATCGGTTTGGTATGGATAGTAAAGAAAATAGTTCTCGTTAGAAAGTCCACCCATGAGTTTTGTTTCTGCATCGGGTTGCCATGTAATAGACCCGTCTTCGTTGGCTGTAGCCGTAAGCTTGATATTATCGTAGGCTACAACGCCGTTGCGTACTATGTAGAGTCCACACTCGTCACCGGCGGTGAAGTCGGTGCGGTAGCCGTTCTCCGCGGCACGGGTCATGGTTTTTTCAGTAGAGGCATAGCCGCCATCTGTCACGGTGATGGATAGCGGAGCCAAGTCACTTGTGCCGTTCACATCGGGCAGTTCCTCCTGCGTGCAGGAGGCAAGGAGTAGCGGCAGTGCCGCCGCCATCCAAAAGGTATGTATGATGTTTCGTTTCATTGCAATATGATTTTAGAAAGCGCACACCGCTTTTAATGCTTGCGAGTACCACTTTAAATTTTGAAAAGCGCTGCCATAACTGAAATATACGATGTAGACGTAGAGACAATCTTCAGCGTACTCCGAAGATGATCTATAATATCCTTCTATAAAAGGAGTACCATTGGCGGCCAAGAGTGAGCTATTGACTACATCACGGGTAGCGACACGGGCTGGTTTATGCAACTTGCTATCATAAATATCATCCACATCCATGTAGCAAAGAAGATGCAGTTCTTTCAACGAAGGAATGAACCATCCGGTACTGTGTGATGGGGCTGGATGGTTAGCCGCAAACTCTTCAAGGCCGACAGCGTTCTGGGCAATAAAGTTTTTCCTATTGTTTTTAGTGCAATATTCATTGTATGCACGAAGTACTATGGTGTTTTGATAGCCATAGATTTTATTGATATTATCCGTAGCACCTTTGCCTGATGCAATAGATACAAAGTCTGACTTCCGTTCATGGGTGAAGTTATTACTTTTTTGGAAATCCTTTATGAATTCATAATTAGATACACCACTAATCTCTTCATAGGAGATGTCTTCCAAGGCCACAGCAAGGCCATGGGTGCATTCCGGATGATCGGCAGCCATTATCTTGTCGTCCGTCAGGCTGGCAGGAGTCTGTCTGCTTTCAGTCGTGGTCTCCGAAGGTGTCCAGAAAACGATGCCTACTACAGGATTGTTCTTAATCGTTCTGGGTTGCGGCTTTGTCGCTTCACACACCATCGTCCCATCGGAATAGATTTGCCGTAGTCCACCATCTGATATGGTTCCGTCTTTATAGATGTAATCGCCCTTTTTTACATTGTCGGCTGTATAATTCACCAAGACAGTCTTGCTTGTCACAGCCTCGCTGCCGCCGTCCGTCCACTCGCCGCTTATGGCTTCGGTCACTTCTATGCCGTTTGCTTTCACGGTAATGTTGTATGTATATGCATTGCCTGCCTTAAAAGTCTTTGCATTCGGCAATTTATATAAGAACGTGCCATCCCCTGTTGTTACTTGTATGAACGAAGACTTCGCAGTGAGAGTCTGTTCTTTTAGCAAGGCAAGGTAAGTGTGTTTATTGACAGTAGCTTTGTATGGAGTGATAGTGCTACCTTCATCTAAACCGAAAAGATTATTTAGTTTTACAGAAGTATTGGCATCTAATGCCACACCATCATCGGCACTGAGATTCACCACTACCTTCGCCGTTTTATGATGGAAAATCATCTTGCTCTTCTCTGGGTCGTTTCTGTCATTGAACGCCAAGTCTTTAAGGTCGGCTCTAATCAAGTCGCTTGCCTGATAGTTTGCGGCAGTGCTTTGATCGGCTTTCACAGTCCAGTCGGTAGGGTAGATTTTGGTGAACGGATGCCATGCTATGATTCTTTTCTTCTCTTCCGCGTTTTTCCAAAGGAACGGATCTTCTGAATGAAGCTTGGCGGTAACTCCTCCGTCTGTCGATGATACTGAATATTGCTTTACAACTGTTCCTACCTGTACCGCTATGTTGGTTACGTTGTTCCAATTGTCGTCAACAGTGGCGCGTGTTGATGCCTGTGTTTCATTCGTTATGGCCTGAATTCCTGATGCCGTCAGCTCTAACGGGTATTTATTTTCTGGAAAATAGCTTTCGGCAATGCTATCTTCTTGAGTGCAGGCGGCAAATAGTACCATAGCCACTGCACTTAGAAGAATGTGGTTGTAAAACCGTCTCTTCTTCATAATGATATATTTTTAAACGTTTTTCTTTTCGTGCTACCGCTCCTTGCGAGGAAGCGGTGGCTAGTATATAATGTTACAATGTGGCATCTCCCGCAGTGGTTCCTCCGTTTGTCCATGGAGCAATGGTGCTGCCTGAAATCTCAACGTCGGTCTTGTTTACCTTGATGTTATAGGTGTAGTTTTTACCGCCTTCAAGATTTAGTGAAAGATTCAATTTGTAGTTCTGACCATTTACAGTCGCTATGAATTCAAGTGGCTTGTTGCTGTAATCGAACGGGAAACAGATAACGGTGAACGTACGCTTGTCCGCTTCGTTTGGAGTAATCTGAACTTTGTCGTTAAGTGAATACTGTTGTTGATTTTGGGTAGCCGACGAAGTGATAGCTTGTGCCGCTCCTGTATTGGCATTGAATTTTCCATTAAGCTCTATGCCGTTCAAGAAGTATTGTCCGCTGGTAATATCTGATGCGCTGATGCCGTTTCCTGCTGTAACCTTTAGAGTGAGTCGGCTCATAATATGCTTGAACATGAAATTTACTGTGGGACTACTCTTGCTGGCTCGCACACCAGAGGCGTAGATAAAGTCTACTGCTTTTCGGGTCTCGGCAGTATTCTGGTTTTCTGTGCTGAACAATATGTCACCTTCCGAATTTTGGTCATTGTATGGACCATAGGCAGTGAAGGTCACCGTTTCGTCGGCGTCTTGAAAGTAGATACTCTTATTTTGCTCCGCTACGAATTCGGCAGTTGTGCCTGTGCTGGTAGTAGTGTACTTTACGTTCTTGTACATGTCTTTCATGCTGCTAACGGGCGATGAGGCTACCGTTACAGCTATAGCGTCGGCTTCCCATTTGTCATCGATGGCACGACTGGCAGACGCGGTGATTCTGGCTTCTACCAGATTGTTGTCGTTATTTGTCCCTTCATCGTTGCTACAAGCAGCGAAAGATAACATTGTGGCTGTTAAAAGCAGGTAATTTATTCTTTTCATAATCTTTTTTTTATGGTGTTAGTAATACGTTAATTAGCTCTCTTAATAAGCGTCGCCATTGCCGGCATTTATTTGTGTCCAATTCTCGATGGTGGCACCACCTACTACAGATTCCGAAGGCGTTTCCGCTATTGTACCGCCCAGTATGAACTGTGCCTTCTTGTTGTCGTTGAAACCGTTAATGGCTTTTGACAGATCGCTTTCAAGTACAGAACTGAGTGGGTTGCCATTGGCGTAGCTGATAGTTGCGGTGAGTTTTTGTGCGCTACCGGTAATGCCTAAGAGTCGGATAGTAGCTCTCCATTTGCCGATATTGTTGCCTTGGGTTACTTTAGTAAAGCTAAGCGCCACATTCGATGCTGACCCGTAAGCGTTGTTAGCGAAGTCTAGCGTTCCGGCTACTCCCGACAGATACCCTTCGATGCTTTCTATACGTTCTTTTGCATCGCCTGTGGGTTCTATCAATATTGTAACCTCGCGCACTTGTTGCTGCATTGCCGCTGTGAAGACGTGGTCTCGGTCTTTTTCTATCGTTACTTCTTGTACGTTCGTAAAGAAGAAGCCTGGGTTACTGTTTACAAATGGTGCTTTAACTCCGTTTATGCCGTTAGCGGTAGCTACTGTGGCGGTTGTTCCGCTTACCGTGATGTTATCAGCGTCGCTAAATGCCGTAAGGCGGTAATTACCCGGATTGAATAGTTGGCTTGGAGCGTGTGTGGCTTGAGTCTCCGTGCCAGAGTAATTGCCCATATTGATATTCCACGAGGCAGGTATTTCTACTCCATCACCGCGGTCTTTCCAGTTGGCGGTGACTGTTATCTTACCGTGATCGGGGTGTGGGGTGTTGTATAGATCGTCCTTTACACACGAGGTCAGTGTTGTCGTAGTGAAGAGAACGGATGCCGCCCATACCGCCAAAACCATTCCGCGAGTGGCGGTTGTCTTTAATGAATGTATGTATTTCGTCTGTTCCATATCTTCTTTTTTCATTTTAGAATAACGTCCATACTAGGGTAATATCTGCATTGATTGGTCCCCACCAATTCTTTGTTTCCGAGCCTTGTCGTACCCGTACACCATCTATAGTAACGTATTTATCGTAATCTGTGTGCAGGTAACCTACGCCAAGACCGAGGTCGAGCGCGAGTGCTTTGTTCAGCTTTACAACGTAACCTCCGGCAATGCCGCCACCTGTAAGGTCGCCTTGTTTTCCGGTATCAGAAAGCTTGTAGTTGAACTGTCCGGTTTTAAACATTGCTCCTAGGTAGCCGCGCTTTTCTTTACCTATATAATGGCGTATTTGTGGTGTTACCTCCCACAGTGCGTAGCGTCGTCCGGCATTGTTCCAGCTCCAAGATGTCCATGTGCCGTTTACAAGGATACCCCAGTTTGAGTTGATACGCCATTCAATGCCAATATCAGTGGTGAGTGTAGCCCAACGCAATAGGTTGGCACGCAGCGAGAGCGAATTGTTGTAATCGGCTTTAGATGTAGTGTTGGGTAGTACTTCTTCAGAATGAGTAATCTGTTCTTCTTGAGGGGTTACTACTTCTTCTTTCTTATTTTCTACTGGAGTGGCAGTGTCTTTTTCGGGTAGGGTAGATGGAATATCATCTTTAGCGATGGTGATTCGCACCGTCACAAAGTCGCCCTTCTCTACATGGTTTTGGGTGATGAAGCACGCTTCGGTAAGCCCCGTATGAACTATAAGTTCTGATTTTACACGGTTAGACCGAATCTTGGCTATAGCTTGATTTTCCGGTTTACTGTTTTTAGAGTTACAGTATCCGTCTACAAGTAGTGGTATGTCACCATTGAGTATCTGCGGCTTGTGCCGTTCTACAAGATCGTACATTCGTCTTAGTTCCGCAATGTTGTTATGATAGGCGGCGAAAAGCGTGTCGCTCTCAACAGGGAAGCGGAATACGAAAGTAGTGTCCGCCTTTTCTTGCGCAGATAGCGGTATTACCGTAAATGCAAGCAAGGCTGCAAATAAAATTCGTTTAAACATTGGCATATTATAATTGGTTTTATAGTGTCTTTAAGGTTTTATCGTTTTTTACATAGTAAGCAAATCATGAATCTAAGAATATGTAAGGTCGATAAAATATGTATGTCTCTATCAGAAATCTCTAAGCGAAAATAAGTTTATAGCATCAAATTGTAGCAAAAAGTGCCGTGGTATTTCGATAAACACAACGAAATACCACGGCACTTGCCTTAATACTACCCATAAAATATGTTTTATGTCTGGGCGGATATTTGTTCCTTATACTCTTTTGGTGTCATTCCCACTTGCTTGCGGAATAGCTTATGGAAGTTGCTTTTGTCGGCCACACCCACCAAAGTGTGTACGGATGATGTTGAAGCATCCTCGTCTCTGAGTAGGCGTTTAGCTTCTTCTACACGCAGGTCGAGTCGCCAAGTACGGAAGGTGGTGTGCATGCGGTTGGTGAAATACCACTTTAGCATGGCGTGTGTGGTACCAAGTTCCGCAGCGATTTCTTCAACGGTTTGGTCGTTGCGTACAAATAGCTTTTCGTCTACCCACTTGTTGATGGCATCTGCCAGCCGAAGTTCTTCATCAGAATCTATTATCGTGTCAGATGTTTCCACTTCATATTCTACTTCCGCTTCATTTTCTTTGACTGCCACTACTTTTACAATGTATCCCGCGCAAATGCGGTAGTTGATTATACAGATAACAAGGTATATATAATATAAGGTGTATATGCAGGTGAAAGCGTTGTACCAAACATCGCCTAAACGGAATACCACGTATAGCAATGCGCTTAATCCTACGGTAAGAGCACCCACAAAGCAGTTCTTTACCAAGCGTAAACTGTCTTTCATGTCCTCATCGTAGCTTGACTCAAGTTTATATAGGCTTTCGCTATAGCAAGTCTTGAATAGGTGACAATAATATAATATCTCTGCTATGTACGCTACTATGCCTGCCCAAAGCCCAAACTCCATAACGCTGCCACCGAGACAGAGAGCGTAGACTGTGGCAATGCCTACAAGCGTTATTGCTATTCCGTTTTTGGTAAGCCATCCCGCACTTATTGTACGTGGAGATACGAACGTTACACATGTGGCTGTAAAAAGCAATGCTTGATACATTGACACAACTAACATTGACACGCACATTACAGGGTCGGCAGAACTGCTTACTCCAAGCAGTCCGGTAACAATATTAGATATACCCATGGCTACGTAGCACGTAATGAGCAGTCTGTTCATGCGACGCATAGCTTGCCATAGCTCTCCGCTTGGCATCTTTACACATGTTAGCACAATAGCAAGTGTTAGCGCTACTGCCGCTGCAAATATATCTAGAACTCCGTTTCCCATGATTTGTCTACACAATAATATATGATGCAAATATAGCATAATGTGTGATATCATTTACATTAAACAGCCCATCATGCAACAATAAAAAAGCCGACCTTACCCCAATTGTGAGGTATGGTCGGCTAATTATGAGTTTTATAATTCGTGCTATTTATCTAAAAGCATAAATTACTCAGTCGTTACTTTTTCAATGTGGCAATGCTTTCTTTCAGTGCTGCAATCTTAGTTTCAGCGTCGGCTTGTTTCTTACGTTCCATCTCGATAACGTTAGCTGGAGCCTTGCTTACGAATTTTTCGTTGCTAAGCTTCTTCTGTACGCTCATCAAGAATCCTTCCTGGTATTTCAAGTCGGCTTCAAGCTTCTTCAACTCTTCTTCCACGTTGATAAGGTTGCCCAATGGAACAGCGTATTCTGTAGTTCCTACCATGAACGAAGCTGCGCCTTCTGCCTTGTTCTCTACAGCGTTGATAGCCGAAAGGTTGCAAAGCTTGGCGATAATCGGGTTGAATGCGGCTACTGGACTTTCGCCTACTACCTGCAATTCGAGTGCTTCTTTCTGTGCGATGTTCTTCTGCAGACGGATAGTACGGATTCCACCGATAACTTCTTTTACTGCTTCGAACTGAGCGATGAGGCTTTCATCGAACTTAGTGTTATTGTCGAGCTGCTGTACCATGATGCTTTCTCCGTCTTTGCGGTCGTAGATGTGCTGCCACAACTCTTCTGTGATGAAAGGCATGAACGGATGAAGCAATTTAAGCAGTGCTTCGAAGTATTTCAGTGTCTGCTCGAATGTCTTCTTGTCGATAGGCTGACCGTATGCCGGTTTCACCATTTCAAGATACCAGCTTGAGAATTCATCCCAGAACAGTTTGTATACTGCCATCAGGGCTTCGCTCAGACGGTACTTGCCGAATAAATCGTTTACTTCGGCAGTGGTCTTAGCCAACATTTCGCCGAACCACTTGGTTGCGATAGCTGCGTATTCGGGCTGTTCGATATCTGCTACTTCCCATCCCTTAACCAAACGGAAAGCGTTCCATATTTTATTGTTGAAGTTACGTCCTTGTTCGCAGAGTGTATCGTCGAACAGGATGTCGTTTCCGGCAGGTGCCGACAACATCATACCCATACGTACACCGTCGGCTCCGTATTTGTCAATCAAATCCAATGGGTCGGGCGAGTTTCCGAGCGACTTAGACATCTTGCGGCCTAATTTATCGCGAACGATACCTGTGAAGTATACATTGCGGAAAGGCATGTCGCCCATGTATTCATAGCCAGCCATAATCATACGAGCTACCCAGAAGAAAATGATATCCGGTCCGGTAACCAAGTCTGAAGTAGGATAGTAGTACTTAATCTCTTCGTTGCCAGGGTTGTTGATACCGTCGAATAATGAGATAGGCCATAACCATGAAGAGAACCATGTGTCAAGGCAGTCATCGTCCTGACGGAGGTCTTCAATCTTCAAGTTGTTATCGCCAGTCTTTTCGATAGCCAACTTCAAAGCTTCTTCTGCAGTCTCGGCTACTACGAAACCACCCTTCGGAAGGAAGTATGCCGGGATGCGGTGACCCCACCACAACTGACGGCTGATACACCAGTCTTTGATGTTCTCTAACCAGTTACGGTATGTATTCTTATATTTAGCGGGATAGAACTTCAGCTCGTCGTTCATTACCGGCGGCAAAGCCATATCTGCAAAGTGTTGCATCTTAAGGAACCACTGCATAGAAAGCTTCGGCTCGATGGCAACGTTGGTACGTTCAGAGAAACCTACCTTATTAACGTATGCTTCTGCCTTTTCAAGCAATCCGGCAGCTTCGAGGTCCTTTTCAATCTGAGCGCGAACGTCGAAACGGTCCATGCCTACATACATTCCGGCAGCTTCGCTGATAGTACCGTTATCGTTGAAGATGTCGATAGAAGGCAAGTTGTATTTCTCGCCAAGCATATAGTCGTTAACATCGTGTGCAGGAGTTACTTTCAAGCATCCAGTACCGAACTCGATGTCTACATAATCGTCTTCTATTACAGGAATTACGCGGTTTACCAACGGAACGATAACTTTCTTACCCTTAAGCCACTGGTTCTTCACATCATTAGGATTGATACACATAGCAGTATCGCCCATGATAGTTTCAGGACGAGTGGTAGCTACGATAGCATAGCGTCTGCCCTGAGCGTCACGGTTTACCACTTCGCCTTCTGCTCCTGTTTCTCCTGTACCGTCATCTTCGGATACAAAATACTTCAGGTAATACAGTTTGCTGTGTTCTTCCTTATATATAACTTCTTCGTCGCTCAGTGCGGTAAGGGCTTTCGGGTCCCAGTTTACCATACGTACGCCACGGTAGATAAGTCCCTTTCTAAAAAGATCGCAGAAAACTTTGATTACGCTTTCGCTGCGAGTCTCGTCCATGGTGAAAGCAGTGCGGTCCCAGTCGCAAGACGCTCCCAGTTTGCGCAATTGTTTCAAGATGATACCTCCGTGTTCGTCGGTCCATTCCCATGCATGTTTCAAGAACTCATCGCGGGTAAGGTCTGTTTTCTTAATACCCTGCTGTGCCAACTTATTTACCACCTTAGCTTCTGTTGCGATAGAAGCGTGGTCGGTTCCGGGAACCCAGCACGCGTTCTTACCAGTCATTCTGGCACGGCGCACCAAGATATCTTGAATGGTATTGTTAAGCATATGTCCCATGTGGAGCACTCCGGTTACGTTAGGCGGCGGGATAACGATGGTATACGGTTCGCGTCCATCGGGTTTAGAACTGAATAATTTGTTGTCCAACCAGTATTGGTACCATTTTCCCTCCACGTCTGCGGGATTGTACTTACTTGCTAATTCCATTTTATTGTTAGTTTATAACGTTATCTGTTTCTTCTTTATTGATTTAGGTGGCAAAATTAATAAAAGAAGTTCATATAATGCTTCCCATTTGTATGGAAAATGAAATAAAACAGCCGCAAGTCATACCGGATGTCTCGCTTTCGTGTAGAAATGAAGCGAGACGCTGTATGGTTTGCGGCTGTTCTTATATAAATTGACTATTTGGCGTGTCGTTTTGCTTATCAGAGCAACTCATCGGATGTGTATCCTTTGGGCAACGGACGGCAGTTGTATGACGATGCCATAATTTCGCCGTAAGCTCCTGCTGAGCGTAGTGCGAATAGGTCGCCTCGCTTCACGCGGTTCAAGTCGATGGCTTTTCCGAATACGTCCGAAGATTCGCAGATAGGACCTACTACATCGTATGTCTCTCTTTCTTCTTCCGAAGTGATATTCTCTATCTTGTGATATGCCTGATACAGAGCCGGACGAATAAGATCGGTCATTCCGGCATCTACTATGGCGAACTGCTTGTTGGTTCCCTGCTTTACGTAGATTACCTTGGTGATGAGGCTTCCGCATTGACCTACCACGGCACGTCCCAACTCAAAGTGAAGAGTCTGCTGAGGTCTCAGTCTGAGGTGCTTATGATAAGTGGCGAAGTATTCTGCAAAGCCAGGGATAGGGCAACGGTTGGGGTGTGCATAGTCGATACCCAAGCCTCCGCCTACGTTGATGTGCTCTACTATGATTTGGCGAGCGTACAGCTTTTCCTGCAACTCGTTGATGCGGTTGCACAATGCTATGAAGTCGCCCATGTCGAGAATCTGCGAACCGATGTGAAAATGAAGTCCCACAAACTTAACGTTCTTCATGTTCAGTGCAAGATCGATAACGTGATCCATATCGCGCATGCTGATGCCGAACTTATTCTCTGCCAGTCCGGTAGTGATATTAGCGTGAGTATGTGCGCCCACATCCGGATTTATACGGAATGCTACGCGGGCAATCTTTCCTTTAGCCTCCGCCAACTCGTTTATAATTTCAAGTTCTGGCACAGATTCCACGTTGAAGCAGAATATATCATTATCTAACCCGAGGTTGATTTCGCGGTCTGTTTTTCCTACGCCTGCGTAAACTATTTTGTTAGTAGGGAATCCCGCCTTTATTGCAGCGCTTATTTCTCCGCCACTTACACAGTCGGCTCCAAGTCCGTTCTCGCGAATGATAGAAAGAACCTTTGGGTTAGCGTTAGCTTTTACTGCATAATGCACGCAGAATTTGTTGTATTTGTCGGCTTCGGTGCGAATCGTTCTCAATGTTTCGCGCAGCAGATTAACGTCGTAATAATAGAACGGCGTCTCCATCTGGCGGAATTTATCTATAGGGAATGTTCCTTTCATAATTGTATTGCACATTAAAAAAGCCACAAGAATAGGGCATAGGCTGCCTTATGACTTGTGGCTATATGGGTTAATTCTTATTTATTGTTGAACAAGACATCGCTCAGCGACTGCAACGCACGCTTCTTGTCTGATTCGCGAACAAGGAACGAGATGTTATAGTTGCTACCGCCAAATGAAATCATGCGGACAGGAATATCGCGCATAGCGTCGAGAGCCTTAGCTTCGAAACCTACGTTTTCCCATTCCAAATCGCCAACAACGCATATGATACACATGTCGTAATCTACTGTTACGGTACCATATTTCTTCAAGTCGTCTACTATTTCATTCAGGTGCTTGGTATTGTCTATCGACATCGATACGCCTACTTCAGAAGTACAAACCATATCGATAGGAGTCTGATAGCTTTCGAAAATTTCGAATACCTTGCGTAAGAACCCATGAGCCAACAGCATACGGCTCGATTTGATCTTGATGGCTGTTATGTTGTCTTTAGCTGCTACGGCTTTAATCTTACCTTTTTCTGTTTCGTTAGAGATCAAAGTGCCCGGAGCGTCAGGCTGCATGGTGTTAAGCAAGCGAACAGGGATGTTAGCGTACTTAGCCGGCTGTATACAAGTAGGGTGAAGAATCTTCGCACCGAAATAAGCCAGTTCTGCTGCTTCTTCAAAGTGAAGATGACGAACCGGAGAAGTCTTGTCTACAATGCGTGGGTCGTTATCGTGCATACCGTCTATGTCTGTCCAAATCTGAATTTCAGAAGCGTTTACAGCAGCACCAATCAATGATGCAGTATAGTCGCTACCACCTCTAAGCAGATTGTCTACTTCGCCATAAGCGTTGCGGCAGATAAATCCCTGAGTGATATAGATTTGTTTACCCGGATTAGCTTCCAGCTGTAACTGCAGCTTCTCACGGATATAATTCAAATCGGGTTCACTGTTCTTGTCTGTACGCATAAATTCTAAAGCAGGGATAAGTACAGCGTCTACGCCTTGTTCGCACAAGTAGTTTGTTACCATGTTTGTAGAGATAATTTCTCCTTGAGCCAAGATAACTTTCTCTTCGAACAGTGTGAAGATGTCTTTTGTGTATGAGCGAATATAGTCGAATACAGATTTTACGAACTCCATCGTCTTCTGTTTATATTCCTCGGTTGAATATAGCTCATCAATATGCTGTTTATATTTGGCTTCCAGCTTATTGATTATTTCATTCGCACCTTCCGGATTTTTCTTGTATAGATAATCCGAAATTTCCACCAATGTGTTGGTTGTTCCCGACATAGCAGACAGAACTACGATTTTCTGTTCGCCATCAGTGATTAATTTGGCAACATCTTTCATTCTCTGTGCCGAGCCTACAGAAGTTCCTCCAAACTTTAAAACTTTCATCTTTTTTAGTTTCGAATTTAGTTGTTCTATAAAATACTATATTTCAATCAAAGAAATGCTCTTTGCCGACAAAGGTATATATAATTTTGCTGATTTATGGCATTTTACACCCAAAAATCGATATTTTGTATTTTCGTGCTTTCTGAAAAGCCCGTCGTGTTTTATTTATGCTCTTAAACAG
The DNA here is from genome assembly GCA_000434735.1 of Bacteroides sp. CAG:530. GTDB lineage: Bacteria > Bacteroidota > Bacteroidia > Bacteroidales > Bacteroidaceae > Phocaeicola. The sequence continues at coordinate 17,922 of FR881217.1, read as the reverse complement.
ACGGTGTATCTGTAGCTTCTTCAGTAAGATGATGGTCTTTGCAGCAATACACTTTTCCCGGATATTCGCTTAGCAAATTCAGGTTGTGAGTGGTCATTATGATAGCTGAGCCTTGTCTGCATATTTCGCGTAGCAGCTCTACAATTTTGCGTCCGGTCTCTATGTCAAGGTTGCCTGTAGGCTCGTCGGCCAAGATGACTTCGGGCTTGTTTAGTATGGCGCGGGCTATCACTATGCGTTGTTGCTCACCTCCCGACAGTTCGTTGGGCATTTTGTAACCTTTGTTTTCCATGCCTACCAGTGTAAGCACTTCTTTTATGCGGTTTTCTATTTCCGTTTTGCTCTTCCATCCGGTAGCACGTAGCACGAAGTTCAGATTCTCATACACGGTGCGGTCGGTTAGTAGCTGGAAGTCTTGGAACACGATGCCCAGCTTGCGTCTTAATGCAGCTACGTTCTTTCGTTTCATGGTAAGCAGATTATACCCTAACACGTTAGCTTCGCCGCTGTTGATGTCGAGTTCGGCATAGATGGTTTTCAGGAAAGTAGATTTTCCGCTTCCCACTTTTCCTATCAGATACACGAAGTCTCCTTTGTTCAGTTCGAAGTCAATGTCGGTCAAGACGCATAGGGCCTGCTGGTTTATACTTACTTTTTTATAAGAAATCAGAGGTCGGTTGTCAATGTCTGCTTGTTGTTCCATGATATTATAATGATGATATTAATGTTTCTTCCAAGTTGCGCTGTGGCGTTCTTTCAGTTCTCGCGCCAAGTCTTCTATTCTATAGCCTTTCGATGTTAGTAACACTATAAGGTGATACAGCAAGTCGGCTCCTTCGTAAATCAGTCGCTCGTCGGTTCCGTTGCAGGCCTCGATTACTGTTTCTACTGCTTCTTCGCCTACCTTCTGCGCCATCTTGTTTACTCCCGATTGGAAAAGGCTTGTTGTGTACGATTTCTCCGGCATTTCTTCATGGCGCTTGCAGATGAAGTCTTGCAGTTCTTTAAGGAACATCACGTCTTGTTCATTCTTCTCTCCCCAGCATGTATCGGTTCCGGTGTGGCAAACGGGGCCTTCCGGATGTACTTCAATCAATAGAGTATCGTTGTCGCAGTCGGCTTTTATTGATACTACGTGCAAGAAGTTGCCGCTTTCTTCGCCCTTAGTCCACAAACGGTTTTTGGTGCGACTGAAGAAAGTTACTTTGCCTGTAGCGAGTGTCTTCTCGTAGGCTTCTTGGTTCATGAATCCTAACATCAATACTTTCTGTGTATTGTTGTCCTGGATGATAGCTGGTACAAGACCGTTCATTTTATTGAAATCGAGTTCCATAATCAAATAGATATATTTAGTAATTTAGTATTGTTTTCAAATTCTTACGTTTATACCTTCATTCAAGAGGTATTGCTTCAGTTCGGGTATTGGTATTTCTCCGAAGTGGAAAACGCTGGCTGCCAGTGCAGCGTCGGCTTTTCCTTGGGTAAACGCGTCGCGGAAGTGTTCTTTCTTTCCGGCTCCTCCCGACGCTATGACCGGTATGCTCAGCTCGTCGGCAAGAGTAGCGAGTGCTTCGTTGGCGTATCCTGTTTTCACGCCGTCGTGGTCCATGCTGGTGAATAGAATCTCTCCGGCACCTCTGTCGTTAGCCTCGCGAGCCCAGTCGAACAGGTTGCGTTCTGTCTCCACGCGTCCTCCGTTCAGGAAGCACTTCCATCCGTAGGGGGTGTTGCGGGCGTCGATGGCTACCACACACACCTGCGACCCGAAATGCGACGCTATGTCATCTATGAGCTGCGGATTGCGTATAGCTGCCGAGTTGATTGAAACCTTATCGGCTCCTGCGCTTAGCAATCGGTCTACGTCTTTCAGTTCATGAATGCCTCCGCCCACGGTAAACGGTATGCTTATTTGCGAAGCTATGCGACGTACAAGGTCGGTAAATGTCTTTCGTCCTTCGTAGCTGGCGGTAATGTCAAGGTATACCAATTCGTCTGCGCCTTGTTCGCTGTAGGCTTTACCCAGTTCTACCGGGTCGCCTGCTTGCCTTAAGTTCACAAAGTTAGTACCTTTTACGGTTTGTCCGTCTTTTATGTCCAAACAAGGTATGATACGTTTTGCTAACATAGTTAGAGCGTGTTTGTAGGTTAAAGATATCTGCTCAATTCTTTCAGAGAGATGCGTCCTTCGTATAAGGCCTTGCCGAATACCACTGCCGGTATGCCTGCTTCGTCAAGACGAAGTATATCGCCTATGCCGCTTACTCCGCCGCTGGCTATGAGGTGCAGCTCGGGATGAGCCTTCATGATTTCTTTATACAGTTCGGTAGAAGGACCTTGCAGCATTCCGTCGCAACTGATGTCAGTGCACAGAACATTATGAATGCCCTTGCCGATATAGCTTTCAAGAAATGGCATCAGCTCTATGGCGCTGTCTTCTTTCCATCCGTTTACGGCTATTTTTTTATCTCTCACGTCGGCTCCTAATATAATGTTATGCGAGCCGTATTTATTTATCCACTGCTCAGTAAGTTGTGGCTCTTTTACCGCTATGCTTCCCAGTGTCACCATGCTGGCACCGCTTTCGAAAGCGATGTTCAGGTCGCCTTCCGATTTTATGCCTCCGCCAAAGTCGATTATGAGCGAGGTCTTTGCAGCTATATTTTCGAGTGTGCGGTAATTTACCACATGCTGCGAAGCGGCTCCGTCTAAGTCTACCACGTGCAGACGGGTAATGCCATACGATTCAAATTCCTTGGCTACCTCAACCGGATTTTCGTTGTAGACCTTTTTCGAGTCATAGTCGCCTTGCGAAAGCCGGACACATTTTCCATCTATAATGTCGATGGCAGGAATCAGTTCTATCATGTTTCTGTCTGTTTTTTTATAGGTTAAGGAAATTAGAGAGAATCCGTTCGCCCGCCTTTCCGCTCTTTTCGGGGTGGAACTGTGTGGCGTAGAAATTGTCTTTATGTAGCGCCGAACTATAGGGCAGTATATATTCGGTCTGTGCTGCCGTATGCTCATTCAGCGGAACGTAATAGCTGTGCACAAAGTAGACGAACTCTTCTTTTGTGAATCCATCGAATAACGCACTGCGTGTGTCGGTTATCGTGTTCCATCCTACGTGCGGCACCTTGTCTTCGTGGCGTGTGGGAGAGAATTTAAGTACATCGGCATCGAATATACCCAAGCAGTCCACGTCGCCTTCTTCAGAGTGGCGGCACATGAGTTGCATTCCCAAACAAATTCCTAAAACCGGTTGTTTCAGGTCCTTGATGAGTCTGTCCAGATGGTGTTCCTCCAGATACTGCATGGTGTTCTTGGCTTCGCCTACACCGGGAAAGATTATTTTGTCGGCCTTTTGCAGAAGTTCGGCATCTGCAGTAATGATGGGTTCAACGCCTAATCTTTTCAGGGCATAATCTACAGAGAAGATGTTTCCCGCATTGTATTTGATAATTGCAACGTTCATTTCCTTATGCTATGATTAAGAATGTAGGGCAAAAGTAACAATTTATACGAGAAACAGGTAAAATAATTAGCTAAAAGTTAAATTTGCGCACTGTTTTTTGACTAAAGTAGTACTGAAGTGTGATTTTCATGCAACAAATACAATGAAAAGATGTAGTAGGGTAATAGTCTTGATGCTGACAATTTGTAAGTAAGTCTGCCTTATAGAGAAATATGGGTTGTTTTATGCAAATCTCTATACTTAGCTTAAGTATATAAAAACCTAGCCTAAGTATATATAAACTCAGCTTAAGTATATAAAGACTTAACCTAAGTTTATAGAATGTCCGTTGGTTGGTTATTGTTTTACTTGCACTGTTAGCAAGAAAGTATTAAATAAAAACGCTCTGCAGAAGCAAAAGCACATATTGTAATGCCTTTACTTTTGCAGAGCGAATTACGCTTATATATGTGAGTAGTTTAATCGATAAATCGCTTGGTCAACTCATCGAACTTCTCTATGCGGCGGTCGCGTAAGAACGGCCACCAACGACGTACGTTCTCGCTGCGGTTCATGTCAATATCAACAATGATGTTTTCTTCTTTGCTATTACTGCCTTGTACCAATATTTCACCCTGCGGACCGGCTACGAAACTGTTTCCCCAGAACTGGATACCGTTTGTCTGGCCTGACGGGTCGGGTTCAAGTCCTACACGGTTTACGGCTATTACAGGCAATCCATTAGCTACGGCATGTCCACGCTGTACTGTAACCCACGCACCAAGCTGGCGAGCTTTTTCTTCGGCGGTATCAGTGCTTTCCCATCCTATAGCGGTAGGGTAGATAAGCAGTTCCGCTCCCTTCAGTGCCATGAGGCGTGCTCCTTCCGGATACCACTGGTCCCAACAAACCTGCACTCCCAACTTACCGATAGATGTCTGTATCGGTTCGAATCCTATATCGCCCGGAGTAAAGTAGAACTTCTCGTAGTATGCAGGGTCATCAGGAATATGCATCTTGCGATACTTGCCTGCTATGCTACCGTCGGCATCGAACACTACGGCTGTGTTGTGATATAATCCGGCTGCTCGGCGCTCGAACAATGAAGTTACGAGGACGATTTTATACGCTGCGGCTATTTCACTGTAAAATCCTGTTGACGGACCGGGTATAGGCTCTGCTAAATCGAAGAGTGAAGTGTCTTCTGTCTGACAGAAATAAGGAGTGTTATGCAATTCTTGCAGAACTACGAGTTGCGCTCCGGCACGTGCCACTGTTGCTATGTTGGCGTGAAGTTTCTCTAAGTTATTGTGAAGGTCGGGACCGCACGATTGCTGTACTAGTCCCACGCGTATAATTCTGTTCATATGGCTTTGATGTATATGTATTTACTTATTGTTAGACAATACTGTTTCTGGATATTGCATGGTTACGCAGTGCAATGATCCGTGCTGCTTAATCAGGGCGCGGCAGTCTATGCCTACTATTTCTTTGTCGGGGAACGCTTCTTGCAGTACTTCCGCTGCCAACTTATCGTTTTCTGGCTGTGCGTATGTAGGATACAGCACCGCATCGTTCATGATAAGGAAGTTGGCGTAAGTTGCTGGCAGACGTAGTCCGTCTTCGTCGTAGATGGCTTGCGTCATGGGCAGAGGCAACAATCGGTAAGGCTTTCCGTCGAGTGTGCGGAATATCTTTAGCTGCTCTTCCATTGATGTCAACGCTCCGTAATGCTCATCGTCCTTGTCGGTGCATTTCACGTAGGTGATGGTGTCGTTAGGGCAAAGGCGAGCCAGCGTGTCTACATGGCTGTCGGTATCATCGCCTGCCAAGTATCCGTAGTCAAGCCACAGCACCTGCTGAAGGTTGAATCGCTCTTTCAGATATTGTTCTATATCGCTTCTGCTCATGGTATCGTTTCTGTTGGGGGCGAGTAGGCAAGGTGATGTGGTAAGCATCGTACCTTTTCCGTCGCTTTCTATAGATCCGCCTTCGAGCACGAAGTTACGACAGTTTACGTAATGTCCGTTAAGCAGTCCCGTTTTATAAAGGCGACCGTTTATAAGATTATCTTTGTTGGCGGCGAACTTCATTCCCCATCCGTTAAAGCAGAAGTCGAGTAGCATCGGAGCCGCATCTTTCTGCTGTAGGGTGATGAACGCATGGTCGCGAGCCCACGTGTCGTTAGTGGGGCAACTTACATATATAAGATTCTCTTTATATTCAAAATCTTTCAAGGCATCCGGAAACTGCGGAGCTACAACCACAAGTTGTTGTCGGCTTGCTATTTCGCGTGCCAGTTGGAGAAAGCATTTTTCCACTTCGTCTAACATATACGCCCAGTCGGTTTCCTCGTGAGGCCATGTCAGCTGTATAAAGCTCTGTTTCTGCCATTCGGCGGGCAAATAAAATTCTTTTTCCATATTCTTATAGTGTCTATTATTTCTTGTTTTCTCTTTTCTCTCTTGCGGCGGGCTGTGCTACTGTTGCTTTGTTCTTCCGCTTTCTAAGAAGAATCCAGTCGAACAGTTGTCGCCAGTTGCTGAATTCCTTTTGATACATCAGTCCCACGCCCTGTGTTGTTAGGGTAGTTTTCGTGAAGTATCTGTCGTTAGTCTGGTTATAACCTTTCAGTCTGAATTCTCCGCTCTTGGTTAGTAACCATTGTGCTTCAAAGTCGCCTACAAAGTTGGTGTTACGCATCGGGTTATCTCTATATCCGAAGTTACCGTTTATGATGAGGCGGTTATTCAGCAGTCGTCCCGACAAGATAGCTTCGGCTTCCACGTCGCTCCAGCCTCTTTGTCCGGTACTCAGGTTAGTGCCCACATTCCAGTGCTGGCTGGTAATCATTTGCGACAGGATATTGTTGAGTTGTCCCGACAGCGTACTGAAAGCCAACGAACTGGTGGCATCGCTCTGCGTGTTGTTGCTGTTATAGTCTTGCGTATAGAACTTACCTATACCCAGCAGATATATAATCTGGGTATTCATAGACTCTTCTGTGTTGGTGAGACTTCTTACCAAGGCGCGGTCCTCATCGTTAACGGTAGGCAGTTCCAAGTCGAACTTCAGGGTAGGCGAGGTGAGGCTTCCCGTCAGGTTCACTATACAATTCACTTTTACCGTACCTTTGTTTGACGAAGCGTCTGCCACAAGGTCGTTCAGTGAAGCCGAATTAACTGTGTAAATAGCTTTCACGTTCAGGTTGGCCTCCTTCGGGTTACCGTTGAACGAAACTATACCTCCACGCTGCAGTGTGAAATCCTTTCGGATTACGTTCTGCATACTCATCTTGTATACACCTTCTTCTATATTATACGTACCGAACAATTGGAAATCGCCCTTATTATAAAAATTAAGGTGCAGATTACCGCTTCCGTTGGCGGATATATAATCGCCCGATGCCGCATCGAGCACTATACGCATGGTAGCTTCGGGCGAAGCGTCTATTTGCAGGTCGATATGCATATCGGTAGGAGTATCCATTTCTCCGTTGTCTTTTCCGTCTTTTACGTTTAGATGATGATACAGCTCAGTATTTATAACCTCCTGCTTGCGTCGCGGCGTCTTGTCTACGAATGTGATAAACTGATTATCCGTTGCCTCGGCTGCGGTGCTTGCCACATAAGTAAATACGGTGTTGCTGTTGCTCCTAAGCGTTCCATCAACGTTCAGCGTATTGTTTCCGCCACGTAGCAGCACATCGCCGGTAGCGTATATCTTTCCGTAGAACGGGAAGTCGGGAGTCTCCTTTTCACTGTAGAACACATTCATGCCCTGAGTATTGAAGCGGAAGTCATATTTCAGGTTCTTCAGCTTGGTGTGCTGTAATGCCCCGTTGGCTGTTCCTTTATGTCCCTGCATATCCGAGAGCTGCACGTTACGGAAATCGAATCTTCCTGATGTAATGCGCACCGAGTCGGTTGTTTCGGCATGATAAGTAGTATTTAGCACTATTATCTTCATTGTGGCGTTTGCTTTCACCGCCCCCTCCAAGTCGAGCTGTGAGAACGGCCCGTACAGTCTTACATGGCCGTATGCACGTCCTGTAGGCTTCTCGAATATACCGTCTATGAATGGCGCGAGGAAAGCCAAGGTAGTACCGTTGGCCTGAATATTCAAGTCGAGTCCTTTCTCTTTTGGCGAAACGTAGCCCACTACGCGTGTAGACCTGCCTTCGTTTTCTGGTATGTCGGCTTCCAGTCGCACTCCGCCAAGGTCTGCGTCCCACACGCCACGTATGTCACCTCGTCCCAGCAAGGCATCGTTCAGGGAGAAGTTCTTGGCATTGAGTCGTGTATACATTACGGGGTCTGATAGCAAGTGGTGCAAGTGTACTTTTCCGGTAATCATTCCGCTGAACTTAACCGCATCAAAGTTGATAAGGTTCATCACATAATTAAGGTTGATGTCGTTCAGTTCTACTATGCACGAGTCTGTTTCCGCCTTACCAATCTTTCCGTTGGCAGCCAAGAACTGCTTCTTATGCTCGAAGAGGAAATGATCGATGCTCACCGTACCGTTGTCGATAGTGATTTCAGACGGATGCACGTTCCATACCGTATCGTTCAAAATAACGGTGCTGGGCTTCAGATTTATCTGCGTCAGCAACTTTCCTTTTCCCTGAGGCTGCTTGAATCGAGTCTCAGCTTTCAGGTTTCCGCAGAAAGTAGACGTAGTATTGTTGCCCCAGTTTAAGATGGTAGTCAAAACATCATCCTGCGCCTTTGCGCTTACTGCCACGTTAAGCATCTCGCCGTTCTTCTTCCGCTTGTTGGCGCGTATCTGGCAATTGATATTCTTGTCGGTGTTGCTGCATTGCAGATTACCTCCCTCATAGTACGTTCCGTCGTAAATGAATTCGGGCGCATATCCGGTTATGCGCATCCGGTTATGCTTATCGTCTACATATCCTTTCAGCGTCGCTGGTATTCTTATCTCCAGAGGCACATTCAGTGCGCGCAGCATCTTCGAGTCGTCTACCGTGAAATTAAATTGGAAGTCGTTCGTAGTAGGGGTGTTATTCTTTCCTATTCCTATCAATGACGGTATGTGCTTCTGTACCGCCTTCATGATGCTGGCAGGCAGTGTGCGATACGAGTAATGCCCTTTCACTATACCGTTCATGAAAGGCGAGCTAACCGTTATCTGCTTGTTTTCATTATCCGTGTCGTTTTCGGCCTTGATGCTGAAGTTGTCAAGGAAATAAGACTCTTCCGGATCGGGAGCCGAAACGCTCAGACTGTCAATGTTGATGCTGCCCTGCATATCGTCTATAGACCTACCGCTGAAATCGGCTGTCAGATTCACTGCCAAGTCGGTATCCTTATACTTGTCTGTAAGATGCAAGGCATTTGGGCGGAAGTTCTTCACCACCGCTCTCAAGTTATACTCCGGAATTCGTTTTCTTGTATCGAAGCGTCCGTCTATTTCTATGTTTCCGTTTTCGTCGTTAAGCGAGAGTTTGCCGTTGAAGCCTCCGGGCGTGTATTTCCCGTCCATACTGATGTTCTTGTATTCATAATCCTTGTATGTAAGAGACGAGATTACACCTTTTATATGCGATTCGATGGCTCCGTTGTGATAGCTGAATCCTTTAAGCGAAATGTCGAAAGCGGCGTTGCCCAGTGTTTTTTCCTGCCCAGCAAGTTTGCCTACGTTCAGCTCTTGACTCGATACGTGTCCCGAGAACGAGCGCAGTCCGCTTATAGTATCGCTGTGCATGGTGATGTTGGCATCCACTTCGCCCGCTTCGCACAGCAGCGTGCCGTGTGTGGTTAGCTGGCTCAGCTTGCCACTTACGTCTCCACTAAAGTACGTGTCGCCCAGTCTCTCTACTATGGCGGGAGTCTCTTTATGCGGATTCAGATTGCGGAACAGCCATTTCAGTCCCTCTTTTTCGGCGGTTAAATCAGATACTTTACCGAATACGAATATATCTTTCGGGGTATTCCAGTGGTTTACCACACCTTCTATTTTCAGTCGTAGGTTCTTGTCTGGGTTCGATAAGTCAAACTCATCGCATTGCGCATGGCTTCCCTCACCGTGCACCTTTACGTGCAGCAATGCCTTATCGTTGAAATCCGACAGTGCCGGAACAAACATCTTCAGGTCCGATGGAGTGACATTCGCTCGTAGGTTAGCAGCGTACTTCAGGCTATTGTCGGCTGTGGCTATACACGCCACACTGTCGAAACGGGCGAAGAGCGTATCTATGCTCAGCTTGGAGTTAGGCAGACGCATTTCTATCTTCTCTCCCCGTACACCACGGTGGTTGGCTACAAACTTCATCGAAAGTTTCTCAAGCACAAATCCGCTCTTCTCTGTCAGGCTCATACGCTTAACCTGCATGTTTATGGTGTCTCTGTTCAGAGCCTTCAGTGATAAGGTAGCCGATAGATTCTCCACTCCGATATGCGACGCGTTGAATACTCCATCAGTCTCGGGAACCGAGAGCAAGTCGTAATGTACCTGCCCTCTACGTATCAATACAGCGTTTATACGCAGGTCGAGGTTATTTTCTTTCTTTACGGTATCTTTCGAGGCGAGGGCGTCTATCAGGAACTGACAGTTCGCGATGGCGTTTTCGTCGGCCTTGTTTATCCTTGCGTTAAGTCCGAACAGCTGCACGCTGCTTATGCGAATATGCCCGTGGAGCAAAGGCAACAGTTCGAACTTGGCAGATAAACGCGACGCCTTTAGCATCTCATTGTTGCTTTGGTCTTTAATAAGTACGTTCTGAAGTATGATACGGTTGAGCAACCCTAAATCGACATTCCCTATGCTAACCTCTGTATGAAACAACTCGCTCAGCTGTCTTGCCGCTATTCTTGAAATCTTGTTCTGTATAAGCGGAAAGCTGAGTATAGCCATCAGTCCGAAGTAACATACCATAATCACTATGATGGATGTACGGACTATATATTTCAATCGGGTTAGTTTACTCATTGGGTTTTGTTATACACTCTTTCTCT
>FR881217.1:0-7467 GCA_000434735.1 Bacteroides sp. CAG:530 | reverse complement strand
TCTTGATAAGAAAGCTTGCTGTTTATATATCGGTAGCTGTAGCTTTCTTATTTATATTCTGCAAAAATACAGATTGTTTTCGTTGTAGCAAAAATTTTCGTTAGCTTGTTTCTCGTCGTGAATCAATTGTCTTTTACGACTTTTTGTTTTATTTCCGAATTGCATTATCTTTGCCCCAAGATAAACACTAATCAATATAATATGAAAAAATCAATATCTTTCGCTTTAATGATGGCTGCCGTTCTCGGCGCACAGGCACAGAATGGAGGCATCACTCCGGATATGCTCGCAGCAATGCGTGCTGATTTCAAACATACACCTGCCGATAAGGCTATCTTCAACGCTATGGCTGGAACCAGCATCGCTGTATTGGCACGTAGCCAGGAAAGCAAGGCTAACTTCGACGGTAACTTCTCTGACATGGTTGTTTCTCACGGCATAACCAACCAGAAAAGCTCAGGACGTTGCTGGCTCTTTACCGGACTGAACGTTTTGCGTGCTCAGATGATGGCTAAGCACGGACTCAATCACATGGAGTTCTCGCAGGTTTACTGCTTCTTCTATGACCAGCTTGAAAAATCTAACCTCTTCTTGCAGGGTGTTATCGACACTCGCCGCAAGCCGATGGACGACAAGATGGTAGAATGGTTGTTCCGTAATCCGCTTAACGACGGTGGACAGTTTACTGGTATCTCAGATATTATCGGTAAATACGGTGTAGTTCCTTCATCGGTTATGCCCGAAACATACAGCAGCGAAAACACCGCTCAGATCTCTAGTTTGATTACTTTGAAACTGCGCGAATTCGGATTGCAGCTCCGCGAAGAAGGTCAGCAGAAGAAGGTTACAGATCAGCAGCTCGTAGCTCGTAAGGCTGAAATGATGAAGACTATCTACCGCATGTTGGCTTTGGCTTACGGAGAACCGGTGCAGAAGTTTACTTATACTATCAAGGGAGAGACTAAGGAATATACTCCGCAGTCGTTCTTCCAGGAATACTTGGGCAACGACCTTACAGGAAACTACGTAATGTTGATGAACGACCCTACACGCGAGTATTATAAATGCTATGACATCGATTTCGACCGCCACGCTTACGACGGACGTAACTGGACTTACGTGAACCTTCCGGTAGAAGACATCAAGGAAATGGCTATCAAGTCTATCAAAGACAGCACTATGATGTACTTCTCTTGCGACGTTGCCAAGTTCCTCGACCGTAAGGCTGGTACTCTTGATATTCGTAACTTCGATTACGCTTCGTTGATGGGAACTACCTTCGGCATGGATAAGAAACAGCGTGTGCAGACATTTGCCAGCGGTTCAAGCCACGCCATGACATTGATGGCTGTAGACCTCGACAAGGACGGTAAGCCTAAGAAATGGATGGTAGAAAACAGTTGGGGCGCAGATGCCGGCTATAAGGGTCACCTCATCATGACCGACGAATGGTTCAACGAATACATGTTCCGTTTGGTAGTAGAGAAGAAGTACGTGCCCGCTAAGGTGCTCGATATCCTGAAGCAGCAGCCTATCCACTTGCCAGCTTGGGACCCGATGTTCGCTTCTGAAGAATAATATATTTGAATATCGAAAAATAATTAAAGGCTGTCTCGATTGTGAATCGGGGCAGCCTTTATATTTAGTATTTAGTTCGTGTTTATTCCGTAACCTTAACACTGAAATCGGTGATGCGGCTTTCGAATCGTCCTGCCTTTTGCAGCGGGAATACCAATGTGCGGTGGTAGTACATCACTGCCGGCGACGCATATACCGTAGGCTCGTACTTGTAGTTGCCTACCTGATAGTGTGCACGGTTCTTCTCGTTTATGCCGTACAGTGTAATCTTTCCTAACTCTTCGCGCAGCTTGCCGTTTACTAGCAAACGGGTGCACATGTTGTTGCCCTCTATCGTGATAACCGCCTTCTTGCCCTTCTCTATACGATAGTTGAATTTGTTGAGATAACCCTCGTGCTCAAATCCAAGCTTGCCGTCTTGCGGGTCCGACAGATAGAAAACAGCGTTGTCTGAACGTAACAACTCCGTTCCTTTTTGCTCTTCCTTGCCCTCTACCGTGAAAGTGATGGAGTAATTATAGCCAATTTCCTTTATGCCCAACTCTTCTTCCGGAGCAAGAACAGCTTTCTCTATCACCGTGGTGCCAGGCTTTCCGTGGCGAGCCAGTTCGTTTACGCCAGGAGCTTCGCTAAGCTGAAGACGAAGGCGGTCGAACTCCTTGTACGGAACACTTGTGTTCTTTCCGCTCCAGCACTTGGTAGATAAAGTCTGCATGGCAGGGAACAGGCGATGATGAATGTCCTTCACTGTGATTCCGTTGCCCGGATGGTCGTTCCATACGGCAAACATGCCACCGAGAATAGACGGGTCGTTCTCTTCAAATTGTAAATCGCCTATCAATGCCGGAGTATACTTGTTGTACAGCATTTCGCAGTTCAGATAATCATAATAATATCCTGCGCCCGGAACTATGTACACCAGTCCGTCGGGTATGCTTACCAACTGATACCCCTGCTTCTTCATCTCCTTAGGCTGAGCGTAACCGTTGTACCAGCAGTCCATCACTACGTTTTCTGATTTCACCGGTGTTTCGCCCTGAGCGTGAGTCAGCGCACCCCACACCATGGCCTGCTTTCCGAAACTTTCTACGTAGCGTATGTAGTGATCTGTAAACGCGCGGAACTTCTCTACCACTTCCTTCTCGGCGTTAGAATACTCATCCGTGCCTATGTGCACCCTCTTTCCGCGGAACACCGGATTCTTTCCTTCCAGATACTCCTTGAATAGTCCGTCCATAAAAGTGTAAGTCTCCGGGTTGAACAAGTCCAGATGGTCCATGCCATATTTCTTGCTTCCCAGTTCCGGCTTGTATTGAGTGAAAGCCAGCGAGTGCGCCGGAGCGTCTATCTCAGGAATGATTTCCACGTAATTCTTTTCTGCCAACTCCTGCAGGTCGATAAACTCCTTCTTAGAGTACGAACCATCCTGAGCCGTCAGACCCGGATACGTGTCGCATTCCAGGCGGAAAGCCGCTTGCGTCTTGTTCCAATCATTGTCGAAGTACTTCACGAAACCGTTATCGTTAAGATGAATCTGCAGCGTGTTCATCTTGTAATAAGCCATCATCTTGGTAAGATTGCGCAGATAATCCATGGGGATAAACTTACGTCCGCAGTCCATCATGAACCCTCTAAGCTGATACTCGGGCACATCGACTATCGTTCCTTTCGGCAAAGCGCGGTCGGCACTCTGCTCCGACATCTGCAGCAGCGTACGTGTAGCCCAGAAAACACCCTGAGCCGTAGGAGCCTCAATGTTCACCGTGCGTCCGATGCTAATCTTATATCCCTCATTTCCCAGCGAATTGTCCTTTATAGAGCCTATCACTATGTCGCCCGGCTGAGGCTTCCGGCTTGTTACTGTCAGCACCTTGCCGAACATCTCCTGATAATCGCTCTGTAGCGCCTGCGCTATCTTCTGCAGCGATTTGTTCTTTACTATTATGTAGCCCGAGAGTGGGGTAGAGCCTTCCGCTCCTTGCCAACTCTTCAGTTCGGGGATGACAAACGGCTTCGGGTTCGATTCGGCATATATGAAGCCAGCCGACAGCGTGAAGCAAACCGCCGCCATCAGCAGCTTTTTGCCCCAGATAAAGTTCTTTCTCATATCGATATTATTAGATTTCTTTTGTACGCTCAAAGGTAGTTTTTTTGCGGGAAAGGTACTAATTTTGCCCCGTCAATTTAAAGAGAATAATGTTATGTCGAAAGAAAAAATAGCCAAGACCAATGCGGCACGTTTGCTCGATAAGGACAAGATTAAATACGAGCTGGTGCCTTACGAGGTAGACGAAAACGATTTGAGCTGTGTGCATGTAGCCGCCACATTAGGCGAAGATATAGAACAGGTATTCAAGACCCTTGTACTTCACGGCGACAAGTCGGGATACTTTGTCTGCGTAATACCGGGCGAGCACGAGATAGATTTAAAGATGGCTGCCAAGGTATCGGGCAACAAGAAATGCGATTTGATTCCGATGAAAGAGTTGCTGTCTCTTACCGGATACATTCGTGGCGGATGTTCGCCCATAGGCATGAAGAAGCATTTCCCCACCTACATACACCACACGTGCAACGATTTTCCGTATATCTACGTCAGTGCCGGAGTGCGTGGCCTTCAGGTAAAGCTTGCTCCAGCCGATTTGATTAAGGTTAGTCAAGCCGAGGTTTGCAGCTTGTTCTAAAAGCGAGCTCTATAGCGTGAACTTATATCCTACCGTAATATACACAGCATGGTTGCGTGCCGTAGGTGAGTAGGTATTGTTGCCCCAAAAATCGTACGACTTTAGGTTTACAGCCTTTCTTGCTTCGAAGCAATAAGAAGCATCGAGAGTGATGTGTCGCCACTCATAGCTCAGACCAAATGGGATGCCGGCTATGATGTTGCGGAAGTTGCTTTTCACATTTTCCGACTTCTTTTCCTCGTGCGATTCCCATAGATACATTGATGAAGTGCCGTTGCCGAGGTTCATGGTGCGTATGCTGTGTATGGTAGTCTTGTCCTTTGCCGAGACGAGTATGCCAGCCTGCACACCGATATGGGCGGCCAATCCTTTCACGCCCGAGAAGTAAGCCTTTACTTGCAGAGGCACGGATACGTAAGTCACGTCAAGCTTTGCATTGGCAGATGCGTATTTCTCTTTCTGTTCTTTAAATCCGGTGCCAATAAGACTGAAGTCGGCTCCCGTAGTCAGCGAGTAATACCGTGACAAAGGAATCTCCACGCTTGCTCCAAACGTATATCCTGCTTTCCACTCCTTTGATGCCGTTAGTGCAGAGCCGTCCATCTTGGATATGGTTACGCCAGCATGTGGAATGATTGACACGCGGCGACCTTCGTTCTGAGCCGATGCCAACATAGGCAGCAGCGACATGGTAACGGCTAATATGATATTTTTAATTGCGTTCATTTTCTTCTGTAAGTATAAATTTCAGTTGTATTACCTTGCTTGCGGGTGAGCTTCATGCTGTCTTCAGTCTTGTCGCTGACGGTCCATGTTTCTGTATAACCGTATCCGGGTGTGATGAGGGCGTCGAAGTCTCCGATTCTAGTTATGTCGTCACCGTCCATTGTGAACCATTGGTTAGAGACAATACCTCCATATCTGTTCCATCTGTACGTTTTATGGTTTTCCATGAAAGCGAGAGTATGGTAAAACTGCATGTTCCAGCTGTCGCCATTCAGAATGTCAATATCCGTAATGATGTATCCATCGGCAATGTCTGTGTAGTGTATGGCTTCCCACTTACCCAAGATGTATTCGGGCACAGGCGTCTTCATTATCTCGTCGGCTCGCATCATCTCTTCGGGCACGTCTTTCTTCACAAAGTGTTCCACGCTATTATTGTTGTCGCCATCGGCAATGGCAAGCAAAGAGCTATTCCCCACAGCGTACACGCTCCAATTGACTCCCGATGAGAGAATGACGCAGTTGTTATCGTTCAGTTCCACCTTTGCCGAATGATACTGTACGTAATGATGTGCCAATATCTGTGATATGTCGGAGATATTGCCTTCTTCGTCTATATAGAATCCGCAGCCATTCTCGTTGTCCTGTTCCCAATAGCCAGTGAAGTCGGTCATGTTGAATCCCGACATCTTCATGCCCTCAAGTTCTTTTATCATCTTGTCGCCATCGTCAGGCAGCGATGTGAGTTTGTAGAAAGGCACCACAGATATTTTGCCGTTATAGGCGAGATACATCTTTTGGTCATCGTTTCCTGCCACGGTCACGTTGTAGTAGTTGCCGTTGCCTTTAGGGAGTTGCATCTCATAGTGGTTGCCATTCACGCTCCACGTGCCTGTCTTGAATCCCAATTTATAAGGATTGTCTGTAACGTTGGTATACATCCATTCGGTCACGGTCTTGTCGTCGTGCACCACGATGCCCTGAATGGCACCGTAGCCATTGATGTCATCGTCGGCTATCTGCCAATATCCGACAATGGACGCATTGATGTCGGGTGATACGTTGGGTGCTTTGTTTACTTGGTCGTCGCTGCATGATGTATGCATAACGACAGCTAGCAAGCATAATGTAATGATTGCGAAACTAGTGTGTTCTTCTTCTATACGCTTCAGTAGTCTCTGACAATTAGCTTGAACTTGCGCCGCAAATTTACGGGCCGCATTTCCGGTTAAAACAAGTATAGATGCTATAGGTAGTGCCATTTTTTTATTTGTTTGACTTCGTTGTTTTGTGTTTCGTTATACAAAAGTAACAAGAATAATTCTGAAAATCAAATGTTTGCAGCGCTTTTTTCTGTTGCTTAGATAGTATGCACTAAAATCTTAATGAGGATTTACGGCGGTAATCTTATTAAACAGAAATTATGCCTTATAGACCCTGAAAAAAACATTGCTATGCTTCAATTAAACCATCGCAATGCTTCACTTGTCCATTCGCATATTGCAGTGCTGCAATTCGCATTCTTTCTTTTCGCACATCTCAATGTGTTTTTTCACCCCACTCAGAAGATGCTGATTTGTACGAAAGAGAGTCTAAAGTTGTTCACGGTTGAAATATTACTCCCCAAAAGGAGTGGGTTCCATTGATTTTATCCGTATCTTAGCCATGTATGTTGAAGAAGCAAGTCTTCGGCTATGACTGAATTCTAAGCAATTGTAATACATTATGAAAGAGATATTAGATTTCCTTCGCGATTTGGAGAAAAACAACAATCGCGAATGGTTTAATGCTAACAAAGAGCGATACCAACAGGCATTAGAGAAATGGTACGCATTCTGCGAAAGCCTTATTGCTGAAATAGGACGCTTTGATGAAGATATTGCCCCACTGACAATTAAAGACTGTACTTACCGCATTTATCGCGACACAAGATTCAGTAAGGACAAGAGTCCATACAAAACTCATTTCGGGGTGTTCTTGGCAAAAGGAGGTAAGAAGTCGATGCATGCCGGATATTATTTCCATATAGGAACTGGCGATGGTTTAGAATACCCTCATGCACACATGCTTGCTGCGGGTAATTATTGTTACGACAGTAGGGCTGTTAAGATATTGCGTGAAGATATTTTTGATGAATGGGAGTCGTTCAGTACAGACGTATTGGGAAAAGCCAACAGCATGTTTACTCCGGATATGAGTGAAGCATTGAAACGTGTGCCAAAAGGATATGACCCCAATGCACCGTATGCAGACTGGATGCGAATGAAGAGTTTTTGTTTGACTGCCACAGCGAGCGACAACTTTTTATTAGAAGACAATCTTGCTAAACGGTTAGCGGAACTGTTTAAGACAACCAAGCCTTTTATCGATTATATAAACCGTGCTGTTGATTTCGTAGAGGAAGATATATAACAATAAAAAATCTCTCACCAACTTGAATTTTTTGAAAAAAAATCGAGTTGTTTTATTATTGTTATAA
>FR881216.1 GCA_000434735.1 Bacteroides sp. CAG:530 | reverse complement strand
ATATTTTTATATTGATAGAAATTGAAGTTACTGCTTATTGAAAGTGTTCCACCAGTAAAGGGTATTGGAGTAGAAAATGTTAAGGTAGGGACCAGGCTAAAATTATTTATATCCTTGTTTTGCATTGAACCATCCGGTTGAGTAATAGGTGATATCGCATGAGAATATTGAGGGGCTATGCTAAACTTTAATGTCGGCATAGTACTGTGCATAGCTATTTGATAATTTTCATAGTTCATTTATATTAATGTGATTAGCTTTAAGAACGCAATAATTATAATAGGATAAAAGAATATAGGTGTTACTTTCCATAATCCACGCTTATAATGTTTTTTTCTTTCTTCTTCAGTCATTTTTAAATATTCCTCATGGATTATTTGAACATATCTGTCTTGTTTTAGCTTTTTAATTATCGCGTTGACAACTATTATACATAAGATGATTGTACCTAAAGCTATGCTTAATTTGTATTGTGGAATTCCGCATATATGTACGAGTATAAAAAGAATTATGCAAGCAGTAAATACGAAAAGTGTTTGTAAAGTTCCCCAAATTCCGTTGTATATGTTTCCTTCATCAAATTCTCGTTTGTATTTTTCCAGCATATAAATCTTTGAATTTACAATCTCATAATAGAATGATTTTATTTTTTTCATATTTTAGCCTCTGAAACCGATTTAAACATCCAGCGATATTAATAAGCTAATGCTTCCTGCTCTTCTATACTGCGTTGCTCTATAGCTTTACAATCATAGGTATAGCTATTTTGGAGATTCATCCAAGCCTTATAAGGTATTCCTAAATGTTTCTCCAACTTCATAGCTAAATCTTCATTAAGATTGCGCTTACCCTTAATAAATGCGTTCAAGTGCGTGGGTTGCACACCTATTTGCTGGGCAAAATCTTTTTGTTTAATACCACGTTCCTGCAATTCTTCACGTAGGATTTCTCCAGGGTGTATTGCCCTAACAGGAACAGGATTGTTACTTCTTGTTGCCATAATGTGTGCTTTTATTTGAAACACAGAAAACACTTTCGTCCTACTGCAAATATAAGCAGAATTACCATATTGGTAACTACTTATTATAAAAACAACACGCGCCGCATGAAATCTTATCGACTCCATGCGGCGCGGTTTATATTTAGAAAGCTTATTACTTGTTCAGTCTCCAGGTAAAGCCGTCTTTTGTATCTTTTACCTCAAAGCCAAAGTCGGCTAGAGTGTTTCTGATTTTGTCGCTGGTAGCCCAGTCCTTGTTGGCTTTGGCCTTCATGCGCTCTTCAAGCAACATGTCTATTACCAAGAAGACTTCTTTGCGAGTGATGAAGTTGCCAAACGACTTACCCATCTTCTGTCCGTTATACTATATCTACAGATTCTGCTTTTATCTCAACTAGATTCTTGGAGATATTAATATTTTTTGTGATTTTTGCAAATAGATTACATGCGGATTTATGCACCTCTCAAGGATAGTTATAATGGGACCAAGCACAATTAACTCAAACATTATCGAGCAAATTAACCAAGGAGATGAACGAGCTTTTGAAGTATTATACAATAGCTATTTTGTCTATCTGTGTGCTTGCGCCAATTCTTATATTTTCAATTTCCATGAATCTCAAGACATTGTTAATGATATTTTCATGAAAATATGGGGGCGTCGTGGTTCCTTATCATACCCTATTCATGCTTATTTAATTCAAGCGGTAAAAAACGGTTGCCTAAACTATCTTCGCTCGCTACATAACCAAGAGCGAATTATAGATGAGTATCGTGAGAGTTTGCTAGAGTTTCAAGAAGAATACTGCATAACCGATAACGACCCCTTACGATTTTTAGAAATGGAAGAGTTGCAAACCATTTTACAACAAGAAATTGCTTCTTTACCTGATAAATGTCGTTTTATATTCGAAAAGTACCTCTATGCACAACTAACTCCAGAGGAAATTGCCGTCCAAAGTAATTTATCGGTCAGTACGATTAGGGTACATATTAAGCATGCCATTGATGGACTGAAAAAAAGGCTCGGAAACAGAATTGGCTTCCTATTATTCTTTCTTTTTTAGAAAAATCTCAAAAACTTGATTTTTGCTTAAACATTTTCTTAATAGCTCGTGTATTCTTTATTGTAACGACGAAAAAAGGAACGAAAGAATATGGAAAATCAAATAGAATTGTTTGAGCAAATGATGATGGATTACCTAAAGGGTAAACTCAAGCCAGAAGATAAACCGCATTTTATAACACTACTTAACAGCAATGAAGAATGCAGAAAAAAATATCGTGAAATGTCACATCTATATGTGATGACGACATCTTCTTGGTTTGCTCAACGTAAGAGTCAGAATTTAGAACAAGTACGCAAGAAACTAGGATTTCGTTCCACGCGAAAACACTTCAACCGTCGGAATCTGTTTATATGGAGTTCAGTTGCCATATGGCTATTGTTTATTGTGGGTAGCGTGACCTGTTGGAATAAAAAATCTATTTCTAACTTGTTAACAGATACCCCATCTTATTGTCAAATTGAGGTTCCTGTAGGAGCTACGTCACGTGTCTTGTTACCCGACAGTTCTGTAGTCGTCTTAAATGGAGGTAGTAATTTAAAATATGACGCACGTTGGATTGAGCGTCCTCTCCGCGAAGTGTTTTTGTCTGGTGAAGCATATTTTCAAGTGAAGAAGAAAGCCGACAAACCTTTTGTTGTACATACAGATGATTTAAATGTTAAAGTACTGGGTACAATTTTTAATGTTTCCTCTTATCCGGATGATGAAACCGTTAAAGTAAGCTTAATCGAAGGCCGTGTGAACGTTTACACAGCATCAGAAATACAAAACAACTGTATTCTAGTCCCAAACCAACAGGCAATATTTGAAAAAAGACAAAAAACTTTAGCTATACAAAATGTTAATGCAGCCAATCAAGCATCTTGGACGACCGGCAAGTTAACATTTGTCAATGAAAATTTATACAATATACTGAAAAGCATTGGAAGGCATTTCAATTTGCGAATTATAATCCAATCAAAAAAAGTACATAAGGAATTCTTCTCCGGAACCATTCAGCTAGATATGACATTAAATGAAATTCTTTCTTATATAGATGTTGACAATAAGTATACATGGAGAGAGAATGGTCAATCAATAATTATAACAGATAGATAAAATTAGCAGAATGACTTAAAAATATTAGTTAACTTAAAAAGCGAATTATGAAAAATGATTTTTACAGATTTTTTGTAGGATGTCGACCTCTGACTTTGATGGCCGCATTCCTATTTTGCGGAAATGTCAGTATGGCTGCTGCGCAAGGACATAAACTATCCATGCGACAGAATTCGGTCGCACTTAGTCATGTCTTCAAAGAAATAGAAAAACAGACAGGGTATTCGTTCTTAGTACGTAATAATGACGTAAACATGAACGAAAAAGTTTCCATCAACGTGGAAAATAAGAGTGTTACTGAAATTTTAGAAACACTGTTTGCGGGAAAGAATATTCAGTATGAAGTTAAAGATGACCTTATTGCCGTCTACAAAAGTCAACAAGCAAAGAACAAAACCATTTCAGGTGTAGTTGTTGATGCCTCAAATCAAGGCATTATAGGAGCTTCCGTTGTTATCAAAGGATCCACAAATGGTTGTATTACCGACTTTGATGGTAAGTTTACATTAAATGTAGACAATCTACCTGTAAAGGCACAGATTAGTTATATCGGCTATAAGACTCAAGAAATTACAATAACCAGCACAAAAACCATTCAAATAGTTTTGCATGAAGACACAGAAACGCTGGAAGAAGTAGTAGTAGTTGGCTATGGCTCACAGAAGAAGGCAAACTTAACAGGCGCAGTAGCTTCTGTAAAAATGGATGAAGTCATTGGCAACCGTCCGTTAACGCAAGCGGCAGATGCCTTGCAAGGTACGGTTCCAGGCCTATTTGTATCAAGTAACGGCAACAAACCAGGAAAAGGAAAATCTTTTCAAATTCGTGGAGCCTATTCAGTTGGTGTCAAGAACGATGACGGTTCTTACGGTGGCATGATCAATCCGTTGGTCTTAATTGATAATGTAGAAGGAGATTTGGACATGATCAATCCAGAAGACATTGAATCTGTAACAGTATTAAAGGATGCCGCTTCTGCAGCCATTTATGGTGCACGTGCGGCTGGTGGAGTAATTTTAGTTACAACCAAACGTCCTAAAGGTGAAACAAAATTCCAATTGAATTACAACAACAACTTTGCATTTGCCGATGCCATTAATTTGCCTAAGCAAGCTCCACTAACGGAATATCTGCAAGCTTATTCCGATGCGGCAGGTGACCAATTTTGGTCATATGGTTCGCCTAGCGTAAAGAAATGGATGGGATATTTGGAACAATACCGAAAAGATCCTTCCTCTTTAAATGTCGTAGGAGATGGTATTTATAAAGACCCCGAAGGTGGCGTATACTATCTAAATGAAAAAGATTTGGTTAAAAACATGTTGGAAACCAGTTTCCAACAGACACACAATGTTTCAATGTCTGGTGGTACAGAAAAGTTACGCTACCGTTTGTCTGGTGGATACATTTCCAATGATGGCGTTTTGATTACTGACAAAGATAAATATAAGCGTATGAATGTAAGTAGTTTCATCTCTGCCGACATTACCAATTGGTTTACACAAGAAGCAACATTCAGTTACGCGCATACCAAAAGTACATCCTCATCTTCTGCTTTGGGATCTATTTACTCCACTCGCTTGGCATCGTTTTACCCTGAAGGCAATATGCCAGAAGATATAGTAAGTTTCGGATCGGCAAACCTTCCTTTCTTTACTCCAGCTTGTCAAATTCAATTGTCAAATCCTGCGATTACCAAGAACGACAATCCACGTATATTCTTGAAGTCAATATTGAAACCTATCAAAGGATTGGAAGTTGCTTTTGAGTATACATTCGATAAAAAGAATTATGATTATCATTTGTACACCGGCAGTATTGATTATACAACTATTCAAGGAGGCAAGAGCACAACACCTACAGAGGACTATTTACAAAAAACGAAACGTTATACAAACTATAATTCCATAAATCTTTATGCAACCTATGATTGGGCGTTTAAGAATCATAAATTCAAATTCATGGCTGGTTTCAACCAAGAATCAAGCTACCAAGAAGAAATGGAAGCCTATTCTTATGGACAAGCTGTTATAGAGGTGCCTTCATTGGGCGCTGGTACATCTACCTTGAAAGCTTCTGATTCATACAATGAATTTTCAGTACGAGGGGGATTCTTCCGCATAAACTATAATTATATAGATCGATATCTGTTGGAAGTAAACGGACGTTATGACGGTTCTTCCAAGTTCCCAAAGGATTCACGTTACGGATTCTTTCCATCTGTTTCATTAGGATGGAACATTGCGCAGGAAAAATTTATGAAAAATGCGCAAGACTGGTTAGGTTCTTTGAAGCTACGTGCTTCATATGGTAAAATTGGTAACCAGAATGTTCCAGCTTATTCATTTATTCCAACCATGACTATCAACAACAAATACAACAAGTGGATTCAAGATGGTAAATTTGTGACAGCTATCACTTCTATTCCATCGTTGGTAAGCAGCAGTTTCACTTGGGAAAAAGTAGGAACCGTAGATGTTGGTTTAGATTTCTCGATGTTTAACAACCACTTTACTGGCACATTTGACTGGTATCAACGCAACACAAACGGCATGTTGGCTCCAGGAATGCAGTTACCAGGTGTTGTGGGTGCAGATGCTCCTTACCAAAATACGGCAGATATGCGTACTCGTGGTTGGGAATTAAGCGTGAACTGGCGCGATAATTTAGGGAAAGTTGGTTATCGAGTAGGTTTTAATCTGTCAGACAGTCAATCAAAAATCATTAAGTATAGATCAAATGAATCTAAGTTGTTAACTAGCAAGTTAAGTAATGGTGATACTTTCTGGAATTACTACGAAGGTAAAAAATTAGGTGAAATATGGGGATATGAAGTAGAGGGTTTTTATTCAGTAGACGACTTTACTGATACATCTTCATGGAAACTGAAAGAAGGTGTTCCTAGTATTGACGGTTATAATCCTCGTCCAGGTGATGTTAAATTTAAAAATCTAAGAGATGACGAACGTGGTAATAACATAATCTCCAGCGGTGATGACACAGTTTCAAACCCCGGTGACCGTAAAGTAATCGGAAACACCACTCCTCGTTATCTGTATGGAATAAATTTAGGCTTAAATTATAAAGGATTTGACTTAAACGTATTCATGCAAGGTACTGGTAAACGCGATGCTTGGATTGCCAACACCTTGACATTCCCTTTGTATTCAGACTTTAAATTTATTCCTCTATATGAAGGGTTAGGCAATTATTGGAAGCCGGTAGACGCAGCTGCTGGCGATTATACTTGTGCAAATCCTGACGCCAAATACCCACGTATATATGGCAACTATGGCAATCAGGGGTCTAACTATCGCAAGTCTGACGCATATTTATCTGATGCTTCTTACTTCCGCATAAAGAACGTAACCTTGGCTTATACATTCCCTAAAGCTTTAATCAGCAAAATAACTCTATCGCAATTGAAATTATTCGTCAGTGTAGAAAATCTGGCGACATTTAGCTCTCTACCTAAAGGAATCGACCCGGAAACTCTTTCTTGGGATTATCCGGCATTCCGCACTGTTTCGTTTGGTCTTAATATTTCTTTGTAAAACTTTTAAATGAATATTTATGAAAAAACTTATTATAAGCTTTGCGCTTTTTACAGGAGTTGTTTTTTCAAGCTGTAATGATAGTTTTCTGGAAAAAACTCCTATTACTGATTTAACAGAAGATAACGCATTCAATTCATACGACAATTTCAAATCTTTTATGTGGCCTTGCTACGAGATGTTCACGAATAACACAATCCGAACTTCATTGGCAAATTACGGACAAAACGGTAATTATGCAGGAGATTGCGATGCAGGCTATTTTGAACGGAAACAAGAGAGTGGTTACAATGCTTTTGCTTACCAGACAGTAGCTAGTGCAGCCTCTGGCAATGGATGGGATTTCAAGTCTTTTATCCGTAGAATCAATATTATGCTTTCACACATAGATAGCTCAGCAATGAATGAAGAACAGAAAAAACACTGGCGTGCAGTAGGCTATTTCTTTCATTCATTTTGGTACATGGAATTGATTGACCGCTTTGGCGATATCCCTTGGGTTGATCAAGTACTACAAGAAGATTCTCCAGAAGCTTATGGTCGTCGTGAAGACCGTAAAGTTGTGGCCGATAAAGTGCTTGAACGTTTACTATGGGCCGAAAAAAACATAGGGGACTTCACTACATCAGACGGCAAGAACACTATTAATCAAGACTGTGTAAGGGCAGCAATCTCCAGATTTACCTTGCGTGAAGGTACTTGGAGAAAGTATCATGAGTTAGGCGACTATGACAAATACTTTGAAGAATGTGTACGAGTCTCTGAATTGCTCATGAATGCATATCCTAAACTATATCAAGGGGTTGACAACCAACCTGCCGCTGGATATGGTGAAATGTGGACAACAGAAGATTTGGCAAATGTTCCTGGTGTTATTTTGTACAAATCATACGTTGCCAATATTAACCCTCATGATATGGGTCATGTAGAACATACATCATCGCATAATATTGAAATGAATCAAAAGACCGTAGATCTATACTTGATGAAGAATGGCAAACCAATTAAAAATGCGGTTTCAGGCTATCATGGTAATAAGAATATGTACACCATTTTCCGCGACCGTGATCCACGCTTATATCATACTGTCATTCCTCCTTATAAAGTAAAAGCAGGTAAAGGTGACTATGCTACTTGGTCATATACAGAAAATGAGGCAGATCGTGAATTTATTGATATCATGGGGGCAAATACCAGCTGTAGCAACCCTGGTCAGGGAATGAAACGTTTGCCAGGCCAGAACTGGAGTGCATCATTGGTTCCTGAAATACCACGTTTGGGTACCGGAGCTTTTGTGACCTGCCGTTCTGGTTATTA
This sequence comes from Bacteroides sp. CAG:530, assembly GCA_000434735.1. GTDB lineage: Bacteria > Bacteroidota > Bacteroidia > Bacteroidales > Bacteroidaceae > Phocaeicola. The sequence goes on along the minus strand of FR881216.1, from coordinate 30,537 downwards.
TGTTTGGAAAAATTGGAGCAATTGGGAGCAAAATTTCAATAATGGAAGCATGAATACATCCGACAAGCCTATTTTCAAAATTGAAGAAGTACTGTTAAACGATGCGGAAGCCCATTTTGAATTGGGGACATTCAGTCAAGACATAGCTGACAAGACAATTAACAAACTACGTGAACGTGCAAATGTCGCAAAAATGAAAGTTGACGAAATCGACGATAGTTTTGACCCAAATCGAGGCAAGTATTATCCTAAAAACAACACAACAGGAATCTTAGTAAATCCGGTTCTTTGGGAAATTCGTCGTGAACGTATCATTGAATTAATGGGTGAAGGATTTGGATTTTACGATATTCGTCGTTGGCGTATGGCACCATGGTTCTTGAACAAACCAGCTACTGGCGTTTGGATGAACAAGGAACAAGCCAAGAAAAACAATATGACCCTTTTCAATTCTGAAACAGGTTATTCGGATGGTATAAACGGCAATATGACAGAGGGTAATATCTTCCTGTTCAATGACCCTGTAAAAGAAGGCAAGGGATGGTTGGAAAAATATTATCTGTATCAAGTTCCTACATCAGAAATTCTGTTGAATCCTGAATTAACACAAAATCCAGATTGGTAATTCGGTAATCAATAATTAAACTTCGGTAAATTAAACCGAAATTTAAAAGATAAATATAGAGTTGGTTAAACCGGCTCTATATTTATTAAACTAATAAAGGCATCATGAAATACAATTGTTTTTTATCTTTAGCATGTGCAACAGTTACACCTGCTCTTTTATCTTCCTGCTCAGAAAAAAAACAGGACGTAAGCAAACCCAATATTATTTATATCTTAGCCGACGATTTGGGTCGTGCCGAATTAGGATGTTTCGGTCAAGAGAAAATTGAAACTCCCAATATAGACCGTTTGTCTACCGAAGGAATGAGATTTACCAATCATTATTCTGGACAAGCAGTGTCTGCCCCATCACGTTGTGTATTGTTTACCGGATTTCATACTGGCCATGCCTATATTCGAGGCAATGATGAAGTTGCATCCCGTGGTGATGTATGGAGCCATGAGGCTATGCTCCGTGATTCAAGCCTTGAGGGACAACGTCCGGTTCCTGCTAATACTATAATGATCCCACGTAAATTGAAAGAAGCAGGTTATACTACTGCTTGCATCGGTAAATGGGGGCTTGGATGGCCTGGATCGGGAAGTACTCCTAACAAAATGGGATTCGATTTCTTCTATGGTTACAACTGCCAGCGTCAGGCTCATACTTACTACCCTCCATTCTTATACAGAAACGAATGCCGTGAGTATCTTGAGAACAAGTTGCTTGCACCTCATACAAAGCTTGATAAGGATGCTAATCCTCGTGACGAGAAGAGCTATGCAAAATATGTACAGAAGCAATATGCTCCTGATTTGATGTACAAGGAGATTCTCGACTTTGTAGAACGCTCAAAGGATGAACCTTTTGCATTGTTCTGGACTACTCCCGTTCCCCACGTACCTCTTCAAGCTCCTGAGAAATGGATTAAACACTATTTAGAAAAGTTTGGTGACGAAGAGCCCTATATCGGTGACAAAGATTATTTTCCATGCCGTTATCCTCATGCCACTTATGCAGCTATGGTAAGTTATTTGGACGAACAGATTGGAGGACTTGTTAAGAGACTGAAGGATCTTGGCATTTATGAAAATACGGTAATAATCTTTACGAGTGACAATGGTCCTTCATTCAATGGCGGTTGTGATTCTCCATTCTTCGACAGCGCAAAACCGTTCAAGAGCGAATGCGGATGGGGCAAGGCTTCTTTGCGTGAAGGCGGAATACGTGTACCGATGATAGCTTCATGGCCAGGACATATCCCTGCGGGAACAACTTCTAACCATTTGTCGGCATTTTGGGACATGATGCCTACTATGTGTGAACTTGCCGGTATAGAACCTCCCGTAACCGACGGTATCAGTATGGTTCAAGAAATGCTTGGTAAGACAGAAAAGCAGAAAAAACACGAGTTCCTTTATTGGGAATTTCCAGAAGCTGGTGGCCAGAAGGCATTGCGTATGGGAGACTGGAAAGCTTTCGTTAAAAATATACATAATGGTGGCCGTAAAGTGGAACTCTATGATTTGTCAAAAGACCCACGTGAACAGAATGATGTAGCCGAACAACATCCTGATGTAGTGAAAAAGGTACTCGAAATTTTCCGTTCAGAACATACAACTCCTGAAATCAAGAAATTTGAAATGCCTATTTGGTGATAATATAAAAACATGAAATGCAATACCATGAAAAAAACTAATTTGCTATATTCGTTTATTATTTCTCCGTTTTTATTCAATGGAAATTTAAATGCAATGACAGATAATCATCCTAATATAGTATTGATTAACATTGACGATTTAGGGTGGACGGATTTAAGTTGCAATGGAAGTGGGTATTATGAAACACCTAATATTGATAAACTTAAAGAAAAAGGCATTTGGTTTCCGACAGCTTATGCAGGTGCGGCCAACAGTGCACCCAGCAGAGCCTGTATGCTTACCGGACAAAATACTCCAAGACATGGAATCTATACTGTAGAAAATCCTGATAGAGGCAAAAAGGAATTAAGAAAGTTGATAAGTTATCCTAATAGAGAAATCTTACCTAAAGGCATACAAATCCTACCTGAAGTTCTTAAAAAGGCAGGGTATCAGACATTTCATGTTGGTAAATGGCACGTTACAGAAAACCCTTCTGAAAGTGGTATAGATAAGAACGTAGGTGGAAACCATGCAGGGCATCCTAAATCATACTTCGCACCATATCATAATCCTAACTTAAAAGATGGTGAGAAAGGCGAGTATTTGCCAGATCGTTTAGGTGATGAAGCTGTAAAACTGATAAAAGAAGCGAATAACAGTAAACCATACTTTCTATATTATGCTACTTATGCTGTTCACACTCCTATCCAAGCCCCTGAATCACTGATTGAAAAATACAAGAACAAGCCTATTACCAAAGCTCATAATAATCCTATATATGCTGCACTTGTAGAATCTATGGACAGAAATGTAGGTAAAGTTCTCAAAGCTATAGAAAACAGCGGACAGGCTGATAACACTTTTATAATATTTACAACTGATAATGGAGGAGTTTATGACATATCAAAACAATGGCCTTTAAGAGCAGGTAAGGGATCTTTTTATGAAGGTGGAATCCGTGTGCCTATGATAATCTATCAACCTGGGAAATATGAGCATAAGGTCTATGACGATGTTATGGTTTCGCAGATGGACTTGTTCCCTACTATAATTGATTTGATTGGCATTTCTGACAAAAATCTTCTGATGGATGGTGAGAGTTTGTTGCCTCTTCTTGATAAAGACAATACTTCTACATTAAAAAAACGTTCTTTATATTGGCACTTTCCAGCTTACCTTGAAGGTGGAAACAAGGAAAGTGTTGACAAATTCTTTCGTACTCGCCCGGTATCTGTTATCAGAAACGAAGAATGGAAGTTAATTGAAAATTATGAGGATGGAAGTTTGGAACTGTATAATTTAAAAAACGATTTGAGCGAAACCAAGAATGTTTCATCGAAGTATCCTCGTAAAACCAAAGAACTGAAAAAGAAATTAGACAATTGGAAAAAGCAAATTAACGCTCCTTGTGAATTTAAAGCCAATCCCGATTACAATCCTAATTTTCAAGACAGAAATATCAGAAGAATTAAAGTCAAACAATAAACCCCAGCTAAAGCAGCTTAAATTTAACAGTTTCTAAAGAACTATTGAATTACAATTCAAAAGAAAAACATATATGATAAATTCTAAAAAATTATTCTTTGTAGGAGCTGGACTTGCATGTTTACCATTTAATGCTCAAGCAAAAGACAATACACGCCCCAACATCATCTATATCATGTGTGATGATATGGGATATGGAGATTTGGGGTGCTATGGTCAACCTTACATTCAAACTCCACATTTGGACCAAATGGCCAAGGAAGGAATGCGTTTTACACAAGCTTATGCAGGCAGTCCTGTAAGTGCCCCCTCTCGTGCTTCGTTCATGACTGGGCAACATTCAGGACACTGTGAAGTTCGCGGCAACAAAGAATATTGGAGCAATGTGCCTACTGTAATGTATGGCAACAATAAAGACTATAGTATTGTTGGGCAACATCCTTATGACCCCGAACATATTATTTTACCTGAAATCCTAAAGGATTACGGATACACTACAGGGATGTTCGGGAAATGGGCCGGTGGTTATGAAGGCTCAGCTTCTACACCCGACAAACGCGGCATAGATGAGTTCTTTGGTTATATCTGTCAGTTCCAAGCTCATCTTTATTACCCGAATTTCTTGAACCGCTTTAGTCGTTCACAAGGTGACACGAACGTAGTACGTGTAATAATGGAGGAAAACATCAAATACCCTATGTTTGGCAAAGATTACTCAAAACGGTCGCAATATTCAGCCGACATAATTCATCGGGAAGCCATTAAATGGCTTGACAAACAAAATGAAAGCCAGCCATTTTTCGGCATCTTTACTTATACTTTACCTCATGCAGAGCTAGTTCAACCTGAAGACTCCATCTTATTAGGATACGAAAGACAATTCTTAAACGATAAAACATGGGGCGGTTCGGAAAGTTCACGTTATAATCCTACGGTGCATACACACGCCCAATTTGCAGGAATGATTACTCGCTTAGATACATATGTAGGTGAAGTACTTGCAAAGCTGAAAGATAAAGGGTTAGACGAAAATACAATTGTAATTTTCACAAGCGATAATGGTCCTCACGAGGAAGGTGGAGCAGATCCGGAATTTTTCGGACGAGACGGAAAATTACGCGGCATAAAACGTCAGTGCTACGAAGGTGGTATCCGAATACCATTCATCGTGAGATGGCCGGGTAAGGTAGCTAAAGGTTCAGTTAATGACCATATATTCGCTTTCTACGATATGATGCCTACATTCTGTGAATTAGCAGGAGTAAAGAACTATGTGAAAAAATACACTAACAAAAAGAAAAAAACAGACTACTTTGACGGTATTTCAATTGTTCCTACCCTCATGGGGAAAAGTAATCAAAAAGAGCACGAATTTTTGTATTGGGAATTTAACGAAACAAATCAAATAGCTGTACGCATGGGAGATTGGAAATTGGTGGTTAAAAAGGGAGAGCCGTATCTCTACAATCTTACTACTGACATTCACGAAGATAATGATATATCGGCTCAGTATCCAGATATTGTAAAACGAATGAAAGAAATAATTTATTCGCAGCACACTCCGAATCCACACTTCAAAGTGACTCTTCCGAAACTATAACATAACCGCATAATTTATCAACAAGGGGCAATAGTTGATAAATAAATTAAAAACAACACGCGCCGCATAAAATCTTATCGACTTCATGCGGCGCGGTTTATATTTAGAAAGCTTATTACTTGTTCAGTCTCCAGGTAAAGCCGTCTTTTGTATCTTTTACCTCAAAGCCAAGGTCGGCTAGGGTGTTTCTGATCTTGTCGCTGGTAGCCCAGTCTTTGTTGGCTTTGGCCTTCATGCGCTCTTCCAGCAACATGTCTACTACCTTGCCGAAGGCTTCTTCGCGGGCAGCGTTGTTCTCGGCGTTTTCTTTCAAGCCCAAAAGGTCGAACGCGAACAGGTGGAATACCGACTTCATCTCTTCCAAATCTTCGGCGCTGATAGTGGCCTTCTTGTCGATTACCGTATTAATCATGCGGATAGCGTCGAACAGGTGAGAGATGACGATAGGAGTATTCAAGTCATCGTTCATAGCGTCGAAGCACTTCTCGCGCAGACCAGCAGGTTCAATACCTGTAGTAGCCTTGGCAGGAGTGATGCGGTCGAGGTTCTTGATACCTTCCATCAGTCGTTCCAATCCCTTTTCGGCAGCCTGAAGAGCTTCGTTGCTGAAGTCTACCGTGCTGCGGTAGTGTGCCTGAAGGATGAAGAAACGGATGGTCATCGGGGCGTATGCCTGAGTAAGCAACTTGTTAGAGCCGGTAAAGAACTCATCGAGGGTGATGAAGTTGCCAAGCGATTTACCCATCTTCTGTCCGTTGATGGTAATCATGTTGTTATGCATCCAGTAACGCACCATAGGATGTCCTTGTGAAGCCACAGCCTGAGCAATCTCGCACTCGTGGTGAGGGAAGATTAAGTCCATACCTCCACCGTGAATGTCGAATGTCTCGCCCAGATACTTGCGTCCCATAGCTGTACACTCGCAGTGCCATCCGGGGAATCCATCGCTCCACGGCGACGGCCAGCGCATGATGTGTTCGGGCTGAGCGCACTTCCAGAGAGCGAAGTCGGCAGGGTTATGCTTTTCGTCCTGTCCGTCGAGCTCGCGGGTAGTGTTAAGCACATCGTCAAGGTTACGTCCCGACAAGATGCCGTAGTGGTGTTTCTGGTTGTATTTATTTACATCGAAGTACACAGAGCCTTTGCTTTCGTAAGCGAATCCGTTGTCGAGGATTTCTTTCACCAGCTGAATCTGCTCTATGATATGACCCGAAGCGTGTGGTTCTATGCTTGGCGGAAGCACGTTGAGCGCGGTCATGGCATCGTGGTAGCGGATGGTGTAGTACTGCACTACTTCCATTGGCTCCAACTGCTCCAGACGGGCTTTCTTAGCGATTTTGTCTTCGCCTTCGTCAGCGTCGTGTTCCAAGTGGCCTACATCGGTAATGTTACGTACGTAGCGCACTTTATATCCCAACTGCTTGAGGTAGCGGAACAGGATATCGAAGGTGATGGCAGGACGAGCGTGTCCCAAGTGTGCGTCGCCATATACAGTAGGACCGCATACGTACATGCCCACATGAGGGGCGTTGAGCGGAGCGAACTGTTCTTTAGTGCGACTAAGAGTATTATAAATGGTCAGTTTATTTTCCATAATCGTTTAATATTGAGTGTATATACAAAACGCAAAAGTATAGAAAAATCAGAATACTAAAAAATTTAGTCTCTGTTTTATCCTTCACGGCATACCGATTGGTATATATCGAGCAACCTGCGGGCTATGGGTTCTGGCTCGAAACGAAGGGCGTATTCTTTTCCTTCGGCTATCATTCGCTGGCGCAATGGTATGTCGATATACGTGCGGCGTATGGCATCTGCCAAGGCATGATGATCGTCGGGGGCTACGTAGAGCGATGACGGTCCGCCGGCTTCTTCCAGACAAGAGCCGTGTGCGCCTATGGCAGGAACTCCACTGTTAAGAGCCTCAAGCAGAGGTATGCCGAAGCCTTCGTAACGCGACGGGTAGACAAATGTCTCTGCCATCTGATACAGGGCTGGAAGATCGGCAAAGGGCACGTTGTGCAGCATCTGCATGCGGTGCTCCATCTTGTTCTTCTTGAGATAAGCGGTTACCTCGTCGGCATAGGGAGTATGCTTTCCTACCGCCACCACACGGTAACTCTCGTCAAGGTGGGTCATGGCCTGAGCCAGCAGCATAAGGTTCTTACGGCGCTCTATGCTGCCCACGTAGAACACGTACTTATCGGGCAGGTTGTAACGCTTTCGCACTTCTTCTTTCTTATCGCCCGATACGGGATGCTTAAACGCATCGTCGCAGCCCTGGTACACCACGTCTATCTTATCGGGATTGATGTTATAGAGCTGAACGATATCGCGCTTGGTGCACTCGCTAACCGCGATGATACGGTCGGCCTGTACGCAGGCTTTCTTGAACTTATAGTCGTAGATGGTGCGGTCTATAAGCGGATAGCATTCGGGGTAGCGAAGGAATATCAAATCGTGTATGGTCACGATGTACTTGGTACTTCCGCCTACCCTGCGTATATTGAGCGGAAGCTCGTTGCTGAGTCCGTGGTATATATCGAGTCCGTCTTTCTGTATGTCGGACGTTATTCCCCACACCCTCCACAGAGAGCGGAGCTTACGCCATACGCCTTCTGCCGGGTATGCCTTTTTGAAGGTACCCTTTACAGAAGCCAGCAGCTGTTCTTTCTGTTCATCGGGGATGTATAGCACATAGTCATTCTGGGGCGCGAAGTCAGATAAAATCTGAAGTACGAACCTACTGTAATTTCCTAATCCAGTACGGTTCTGTGAAGCCCGTTTTGCGTCAAAACCTATCTTCATTTCGTGGTAAATGCTTGGTATTTATAGCAAATGTATGAAAAAATACAAAACCCGCCATCGGTTTGTATTTTTATTGCTATTTTTGTGCAGATTATATATTAGGAATATGATACTATTGAGCTTTGATACAGAAGAATTTGACGTTCCGCGCGAGCATAATGTTGACATACCGCTAGAGGAACAGGTACGCATTTCAACCATCGGTACAAACCGCATTTTAGACTGCTTGAAACAGAACGGGGTTAAGGCCACTTTCTTCTGCACTGCCAACTTTGCCACACATTCGCCCCTGGTGATGAACAGAATAAAGGATGAGGGGCACGAAATAGCCTCGCATGGCTACAATCACTGGACTTTTAAGGTAGAAGATTTAAAGAAATCTAAAGAGGTGCTCGAAGAGATGATGGGTATCAAGATCAGAGGATACAGACAGGCACGCATGATGCCTGTGCCCGAACAGGAGATTTACAACGCGGGCTATGAGTATAACTCGTCATTGAACCCTACTTTCATTCCGGGCAGATACATGCATCTGTCTACTCCAAGAACGTATTTCATGAAAGAGAACGTGCTGCAGATTCCGGCTTCGGTTACTCCGTGGGTGCGCTTCCCGCTTTTCTGGCTGTCGTATCACAACTTGCCGGCGGCGCTGTATCGATGGATGTGTAACGTTACAGTGAAGCACGACGGGTATATGGTGACGTATTTCCATCCGTGGGAGTTCTATGAACTGGGCGAGCATCCGGAACTGAAGATGCCGTTCATCATAAAGAATCACGCTGGCATGGCTATGGTGAAACGCTTGAACGATTTCATAGTGTACTTCAAGAAGAAAGGTCAGCCGTTTGTTACGTTCTCTAAGTTTACAGACTTAAAGAAGAAAGAGTTGAAAAAATGATGAAACTCGGTATAGTATGCCCGTGCAATAACGAGCACGAGGTTTTGCTGCAGTCGGGCGAGCGACTTACGGCTCTGCTTGACGGACTGGTGGCGAAACAGAAGATAGCGCCCGACAGCTTTGTGCTGCTGGTAAACGACGGTAGCCGCGACAATACATGGCAGCTGATAAAGCAGTTGCACAATGACAACCGTTACTTCAGAGGGGTTAACTTGGCCAAGAACGTAGGACACCAAAACGCTATAATGGCAGGCATGATGACTGCCAAAGATCATTGTGACGCTGTTATAACCATAGACGTAGACCTTCAAGACGATCTAAACGCCTTAGAGCGTATGATTGACAAGTACCACGAGGGATACGACATAGTTTACGGCGTAAAGGTATCGCGCCAAGGCGACTCGTTCATCAAGAAGAATACCGCACTGATGTTCTATAAGTTTCAGCAGGCTATGGGCGTGAAAGCCGTGTATAACCATGCCGACTTCAGACTGATGAGCAGAAGAACGTTAGAGCAGCTGTCGCACTTTGAAGAGCGAAACTTGTATCTGCGAGGATTGATTCCGATGATAGGATATCCATCGACCACAGTAGAAGACGTGATTAGCGCACGCACCGCCGGACAGTCTAAATATACCCTGAAGAAAATGTTCACCTTGGCAGCCGACGGGATTACCTCGTTTTCTACCAAGCCTATATCGCTTATATTTACCGCCGGCATATTCTGCCTGCTGGTTAGCGTGTGTATGTTCATATACGTTGAGCATCTGGCTGTGCCCGGATGGCCGTCTATCATGCTGTCTATATGGTTTATAGGCGGACTGCTGTTGCTGTCTATCGGCATCATAGGAGAGTATATCGGGAAAATATATATTGAAGTAAAACATCGTCCTCTGTATAACATAGAAAGCATTCTTTGGGATAAGACAGACGACGCACAGAGCGACCATGAATGATGAATCTATCTAATTATATAGACACCCATTTCCCCGAGCACAAGGACAAGATATACGAGTTCTTGCGCTTCTGCATAGTGGGCACCATAGCCGCAGGAATACATTATGGCATCTACTGCCTGCTGCAGATGTACATAGAGGTGAATATAGCGTACACCGTGGGGTATTTAACGAGCCTGGTGTGCAACTTCTTCCTTACATCGTACATCACCTTCCGCCGTTCGCCTTCGGCCAAGAAAGCCGCCGGATTCGGACTGAGCCATCTGGTGAACTACTTGCTGCACATATTCCTGTTCAACGCATTCTTGCAGATAGGCGTGCCCCGACTCATTGCCCCTATCTTTGTACTGATGATAGCCGTACCTACCAACTTCGTACTGCTGCGATGGGTGTTTAAGCACAAAAGTAAAACCAAAACCGATAACGCATGAAACTGATACAAGATACCAAAGAGTTCTTTAAGCGACCGTTCTTCAGCGACGAACGCACCCTCTGGGGACTGTGGATGCTGTTGCCCCTGATAGCGGCTCTGCTGAAGATACACAAGCATAATAACTACCTTATATTTCGCGGTGTGTTTTGGCATACGTGGGATAAGGTTTCGCTATACACCGAATATCCGCAGGAGTATTTCGACACTAACCACTACGGTCCGTTTTTCAGCTTGGTAATAGCTCCATTCGCTCTGATGCCCGAATGGATAGGACTGCTTTTCTGGCTTATAGCCCTCTCATTATCGCTGTTCTGGGCTACACGCTGTCTGCCTATAGACTACCGAAAGAAGGTATTCATATACTGGTTTTGTACGCACGAGTTGCTTACTGCCTTATTCATGTCGCAATTCAACATAGCCATAGCAGCCATTATCATAGCTACATTCTACTGCATAGAAAAAGAAAAAGATATCTGGGCTACGCTACTCATAGTGATAGGTACATTTGTAAAATTATACGGCATAGTGGGCTTGGCATTCTTCTTCTTCTCTAAACATAAAATGAAATTCATATTGTCGTTCATCGGATGGTGTGCGGTGTGCTTCGTTGCCCCTATGCTTATAAGCAGTCCGGAGTACATCATAGCGCAATACCAGGGATGGTACGAGAGTCTGGCAGAGAAGAACGGACTGAACATGTTCTCGCAAGGACAGAACGTGTCTATACTGGGCTTGGTACGTAAGATTTCGGGATGCGCCACTTACTCCGACTTATGGCTCATAGTACCCGGCATGGCTTTGTTCGGCCTGCCCTACTTACGGTTAAAGCAATACAAGAACGCAGCATTCCGCTATGCGCTACTGGCATCGGTACTGATGTTTGTAGTGCTGTTCAGCACCGGAAGCGAATCGAGCACGTACATCATCGCCTTCATGGGTGTGGCTATATGGTATGTAACCGCACCGTGGAAACGAAACAGATGGGATATAGCATTGATGGTATTCGCCTTTATACTTACCAGCATGTCACCGTCGGACTTGTTTCCGGCATATCTTAGAAAGACTTACGTACATCCGTACGCGCTGAAGGCGTTGCCGGTAGCCATCATCTGGCTAAAGTTGTGCTACGAGATGCTGATAAAAGATTACAGTACACAGACAAAAGAAGACTAAGATAATGAAGAAGGAATGGAAAGACTGCCTCTACAACGTAGGGGCGTTATTGATAAATATCTTATTGGCATACGTAGTGTTCATGATATGCCGATTAGTATTTCTATGGGAGAACGCTTCGCTGTTCAACGGCCTTACGTTCGGGCATCTGATGGAGCTTTGCAAGGGAGGTATCTACTTCGATACTTCGGCTATAATGTATGCCAACGCCTTGATTATTCTGCTGTATCTGTTGCCTCTGCACTGGAAAGAAACACACCGCTATCATGCTGTGGTGCGATGGATTTATGTAGTTATCAACACCCTGTGTATATCTGTCAACTTGATGGATACGGTGTACTTTCAGTTCACCAACCGCCGTACTACAGGCTCTGTATTCAGTCAGTTTGCCAACGAGGATAATTTGGGACGCATCATAGGAATAGAGTTTGTGCATCATTGGTATCTGGTAGTGCTTACGCTTCTGTTGGCATTTGGTATGTATAAGTTGTACAGAATGCCACGTACCACTGTACGCCAACGACTTATCCCCTACTACGCGGTATATGTAGTAGCCTTGGGCGTATGCGTTCCGTTCACGATGTTCGGTATGCGCGGAGGCATGACACGACAGACACGCCCCATTACCATAAGCAACGCCAATCAGTATGTAGACCGCCCCATAGAAACCGGTATAGTGCTGAACACGCCGTTCTCGTTACTGCGCACCATAGGCAAGAAGCCCTTCGTAATTCCGCAGTATTACACTAACCGCGAAGAGATGGAGGCTCAGTTCAACCCGGTACACACGCCTGCCGATAGCGTTCAGTTCAAGAACAAGAACGTGGTGGTGCTGATACTTGAGAGCTTCGGAAAAGAATATGTAGGCTCGCTAAATAAAACACTCGAAGGAGGACATTATAAAGGATATACTCCGTTCCTCGATTCGCTTATACAGAAGAGCTTGTACTTTGATTACTCGTTTGCCAACGGACGTACCAGCATAGACGGTATGCCTTCGTCACTGTCGAGCATACCTATGTTTGTAGAGAAGTTCTTGCTTACTCCGGCTGCTCTAAACAGTCTGACCAGCGTGGCAGGAGAACTGCATAAGAAAGGATATTACACCGCCTTCTTCCACGGAGCAGCCAACGGCTCTATGGGATTTCAGGCGTTCTCGCGCTCGGCAGGATACCAAGACTACTACGGACGTACAGAATATAATAACGATGAAGACTTCGACGGCAACTGGGCTATCTGGGACGAGGAGTTCCTGCAGTTCTTCGCCAACAAGATGGCTACGTTCAAGCAGCCGTTCTGCACGGGCATATTCACAGCCTCATCGCATCACCCGTACAATATTCCGGAGCGTTACAAGGATGTGTATAAGGAAAGCTCACTGCCCATACATAAGTGCATACGCTACTCTGACCATGCGCTGCAGCGATTCTTTGAAACGGCATCAAAAGAGCCGTGGTTCAATAATACCATCTTTGTGCTGACAGCCGACCATACCAACCAGACAGAGCATCCAGAGTATCAGACGGAGGCTGGTATTCACTCCATCCCTATCATATTCTATACTCCCGACGGCAGTCTGCAGGGCGAACGCAACGGCATATCGCAACAAATAGACATTATGCCTACGGTATTGGGTTACCTAGGTTACGACAAGCCGTATGTGGCGTTTGGATGCGACTTACTGCATACGCCTATGGAAGAGACTTACGCCGTGAACTACCTGGACGGAATATACCAGTTCTTCAAAGGCGACTACATGCTTCAGTTTGACGGCGAAAAGACAGTAGCCATGTATGCCTTCAAGACCGATGTGCTGCTGAAAGATAACCTGGTAGGAAAAGTGCCTCAGCAAGAAAGCATGGAGAAAGAACTGAAAGCGATGATACAACAGTACATGGAACGCATGAACCATGATGAACTGACCATTAAACAATAACACACATACCGAATATTAATCAAAACAAAAACATAACACTGCATGAAAGAGTTTTTGCAACTTATGCGACGTTTTGTGTCGCCCTACAAGAAATATGCGATAGGAGCTGTAGGATTAAACATCTTATCCGCTATTTTCAATGTGTTCTCGTTCAGTCTGCTCGTCCCTATTCTGAACATTCTCTTCAAGACCGAAGGAAGTGACCGTGTATATGAGTTCATGGAATGGGGAAGCGGAAGCCTGAAGGATGTGGCAATCAATAATTTCTATTATTATGTGTCGCAGCTTATCCAGCATTTCGGTCCGTCTACTACCCTGTTGTTCCTGGGCTTGTTCCTTGCCGGAATGACTCTCCTTAAGACGGCTTGTTACTTCGGATCATCGGCTATCATGATTCCGCTGCGCACAGGCGTAGTACGCGACATACGTGTGCTGGTGTACTCTAAGGTGATGCACTTGCCTCTGGGCTTCTTCTCTGAAGAAAGAAAGGGTGATATCATTGCCCGTATGAGTGGCGACGTAGGCGAGATAGAGAACTCTATCACCAGCTCGCTTGATATGTTGATTAAGAACCCTATCCTGATAGTTTCTTATTTCGCCACGCTGATTGTCACAAGCTGGCAACTTACGCTGTTCACCATCCTGGTGCTCCCTTCTATGGGTTGGCTTATGGGACGAGTAGGTCGCGCGCTGAAACGCCAGTCGCTCGAAGCTCAGTCTAAGTGGAGTGATACCATGTCACAGCTCGACGAGACTCTGGGCGGTCTGCGTATTATCAAGGCGTTCTTGGCAGAAGACAAGATGATAGGTCGTTTTGTGCAGTGCAGCAACGAGCTTCGCGACGCTTCTAACAAGGTGGCTACCCGTCAGGCTTTGGCACACCCTATGAGTGAGTTCCTCGGAACCCTGCTTATAGTTATAGTATTGTGGTTTGGTGGTTCTTTGATTCTTGGCAACGCATCTTCTATAGACGCTTCTACATTCATCTTCTATATGGTGATTCTGTACAGTGTTATCAATCCGCTGAAGGAATTCTCTAAGGCAGGTTATAACATCCCTAAGGGTTTGGCGTCAATGGAGCGTGTAGATAAGATTTTGAAGGCTGATAATCCTATCAAGGAACCGGCTAACCCTACTCCGCTGCATGAGCTAAAAGACAAGATTGAATTCAAGGATATCTCTTTCAGCTACGACGGTACTCGCGAAATTCTGAAGCACATCAACCTGACGGTAGAGAAAGGTAAGACTGTGGCGTTGGTGGGACAATCGGGCTCCGGTAAATCTACTTTGGTAGATATGCTGCCACGCTACCACGATGTACAGTCGGGCGAAATAACCATCGACGGTATCAACATTAAAGACGTTACGGTGCACGATCTTCGCAGCCTCATCGGTAATGTGAATCAGGAAGCCATATTGTTTAACGATACCTTCTTCAACAACATCGCCTTCGGTGTAGAAAACGCTACCATGGAGCAGGTAATAGCAGCCGCCAAGATAGCAAACGCTCACGATTTCATCATGGAAACACCCGACGGATACAGCACCAACATAGGCGATAGAGGTGGCAAGCTTTCGGGAGGTCAGCGTCAGCGTGTCAGCATAGCGCGTGCCATCCTGAAGAATCCGCCTATCCTGATTCTTGACGAAGCTACTTCGGCTCTCGATACCGAAAGCGAACGACTGGTACAGGAGGCGTTAGAGCACTTGATGAAGACTCGTACCACTATAGCCATAGCTCACCGCTTATCTACCATTAAGAACGCCGACGAGATATGCGTAATGCTGGAAGGCGAGATAGTAGAACGAGGCACACACGACGAACTGCTTGCCATGAACGGCTATTACAAACGACTGAATGATATGCAGACTCTGTAATAAGATTACATTATATATAAACCAAATATAAAATAACGAAAATGAATAGATTTAAGAATCTGCTTCCCGATATCGTGGTGATAGCTATTTTCGCAATCATCTCGTTTGCCTATTTCTATCCGGCAGATATAGAAGGAAGAGTATTGGCGCAGCACGATGCTGTGGCTGGTATCGGTGCCGGAAGGGAGCATCAGGAATATCACCAGAAACACGGCAAGGCTACACGATGGACTAACGCTTTGTTCAGCGGTATGCCTACGTATCAGATTGCTCCGGGATATGACTCGGCCCGCACGCTGACTTACGTGCAGGATGTGTACAGCTTGTTCCTTCCTACTTATGTATGGTATGTGTTCATAATGCTACTGGGCTTTTACATCTTGCTACGTGCGTTCAACTTTAAGGTATGGATGGCGGCATTAGGAGCCATAATCTGGGCGTTCTCGTCGTATTTCTTCATCATTATAGCGGCAGGACATATCTGGAAGTTTGTTACTCTGGCTTATATTCCTCCTACAATAGCCGGTATGGTGCTTGTGTACAGAGGAAAGTATCTTATGGGGGGACTGCTTACAGCGTTGTTCGTAGCCCTTCAGATTGTTTCTAACCACGTACAGATGTCGTACTACTTCTTGTTCGTGATGCTCTTTATGGCGATAGCTTACGGCGTAATGGCATGGAAGAACAAGCAAATGGTAGCTTTCGCCAAACAGACGGGGGTATTGGTGATAGCAGGATTACTTGGTATATGCATCAACCTATCCAACTTATATCACACATACGAGTACAGCAAAGAGAGTATGCGCGGAAAGAGCGAGCTGGTGAAGGAGCATACCGCTAACCAAACTGACAGCGGACTGGAAAGAAGCTACATCACGCAGTGGAGCTACGGTATAGGCGAAACATTCTCACTGCTGGTACCTAATGTAAAAGGTGGAGCTTCTGTGCCTCTGGCAGACAATAAGACAGCGATGGAGAAAGCTAATCCGCAGTATATGGGACTGTATAGCCAGTTAGGACAATACTGGGGTGAGCAACCGGGAACATCGGGTCCTGTATATGTAGGAGCTTTCGTAATGTTCTTGTTCATTTTGGGATGCTTCATAGTAAAGGGTCCTATGAAATGGGCTTTGATAGCCGGAACAGTGTTCTCTATCCTACTTTCATGGGGTAAGAACTTTATGGGACTGACCGACCTTTTCATCGACTATATGCCTATGTATAATAAGTTCCGTGCCGTATCGTCTATATTGGTGATAGCGGAATTTACTATTCCACTGTTGGCTATCATGGCACTGAAGGAGATAGTAGAACGTCCGTCGCTCATCAAAGAGCAGGCAAAGGCGTTTTATATCAGCTTCGCGCTTACAGGAGGTTTGGCGTTGCTGTTTGCCGTAATGCCTCACGTGTTCTTCTCATCGTACGTATCGACCATGGAGATGAATGCACTGCAGAATGCCATTCCGCAAGAGCAGCTTGTTCCTATCTTGATGAATCTGGAAGAGATGCGTACCGCCATCTTCACATCCGACGCATGGCGTAGCTTCTTCATCATATTAGCAGGTGTAGCTGTGTTATGGGCTTACAGCCACGGAAAACTGCAAACCAAGGTAATGGCAACGGCACTGATAGTACTGTGCCTGGTGGATATGTGGAGCGTAAACAAACGCTATCTGTACGACGATCAGTTTGTAGCTAAGGGCGAAGAGATGAAGCCGTTCTTACAGCCTACAGAAACCGATAAGATTATCCTTGCGGATAAGGCGTTAGACTATCGTGTACTGAATTTGGCAAGCAACACGTTCAACGAGAATCAGACTTCGTACTGGCATAAGAGCATCGGTGGTTATCACGCAGCCAAGCTGCGCCGCTATCAGGAGATGATAGAAGAGCATATCAGCAGCGAAATGAGTAGCTTGTTCAAGGACCTTCCAGCAGCCGGAGGAGACATGACGCAGGTAGACAGAAGCCATTATCCGGTACTGAATATGCTGAATACCCGTTACTTCATATTCCCGCTACAAGGCGGCAAGACAGCCCCTATACGAAATCCGTTCGCATTAGGAAACGCGTGGTTTGTAAACGAAGTGAAGTATGTAGGCAACGCTAACGAAGAGATAGAGGCTATTCATAACATAGACCCGGCACACGTAGCCGTGGTAGACAAGCGTTTTGCCAACGAAGTGAAGGATATGAAGTGCGACAGCCTGTCGAGCATCACGTTAGACAGCTACGAGCCAAACGAGTTGGTTTATACCGTAAACTCTGCCAAAGGTGGAACAGTGGTATTCTCTGAAATCTACTACCCCGGATGGCAGTCGTTCATAGACGGTGAAGAGGTTCCTCACGGACGTGCCGACTATATATTACGTGCCATGAACGTACCGGCAGGTAAGCACACCGTCCGCTTCGTATTCGATCCTCACTCACTGCACGTAACCGAAGGAATAGCATACGCATCGCTCGCCATCCTAGCGTTAGGAGCCGTAGTGATTATAGTATTCCAGTTCAGAAGACGGAAAGAATAATCATTGATAGTTATTGATACAAAAAATCTCTCGCAACAGAAAAAAATTCTGTTACGAGAGATTTTTATTTTGTTGCAACAAAAAAATATTCTGTTGCAATAGAAATGATATGTCCTCTTACCACTTATTCATCATAAGGAAGCATAGAACTCAAGATACGTTCTGTGTACCAAGGATCGTCTATAGCCTTTAGCTGAGAAGCCATTTCCTTGAGAAGCTTCTTAACTTCTTCAGGATGATCTTCGAGCTTCATGCTATGCATTTGATACGGGTCTTTCAAATCGTCGAAGAAGAGCACATCTTCGAGCTTGTTGTCACGACTGATAGTCAAAGCCAATGTGTAACGAGCAGTCTTGATACCACGCGACTGTGGGAAATAATTAAGAACCACTCCGTTTGCATCTTTCTCACCATCCATATTTCTGAAGTACAACGCCCCCTGAGGACGAGTAATCTTAGCCTTCTCGTTATAGAACAAAGGAGCGAAGTTAGTACCCTGTACGGTAGAAGGAATGTCCTTATCCAAGTTGCACAAGCCAAGCAGTGTAGGCATGATATCGGGCGATGACATCAACAACGGATCGATACGATGCTGAATCTTTCCCGGATAACGCACGATGAAAGGAATGTTCATAGACTCTATGTACGGCGAGTTCTTAGGGTCGTCGGTAGCTTGGCTACACATGGTTTCACCATGGTCGGAAGCGAAGATAATGATGGTATTCTTATCCAAGCCCAACTCTTTAACGCAGTCGAGTATCTGACCGAAAGCACGGTCTACACCGGTAACCGACGCAAAGTAGTATGCAGCCGATTCTGCCTTCTCTCTCTTACGGTCGGCGTTAGGACGAATCAAGAGCTTCTCTATAGGCTGATCTTTATACAGATTATAGTCTTCCTCCATACAGTCGTCGAGCGAACGATACGGGCTGTGAGGCGGGTTCATACCTACCATGATAAAGAACGGCTTCTTACCGTCGCGCTGGTTCTTTTCGTTCTTCAGATAAGACACCACTTCTTTGGCTTCGTGCAGCGGCGACCATTCCTTAGGTTCGTGACGATGGCCTTCTGTATCCCAGTAATGCGGGTTCTTATGCTCATCGAAAGTACCGTAAGAATACCAGTAGTTAAAGCCGTGACGGTTTTCGGGAGCTGTATAAGCGTCCCATGCCGGACGGCGTGCCTCCACGTATTGTCCCGGATGTTCGGGGTCGTTAGGAGTAGGATGCTCAGCGTGCAACTTACCGAAGTATGCACAGTCGTATCCGTTCTTATGGAACACATCGCCCACACACTCTACATCTGTACGCAGAGAGCTGAAAGGACGGTTAGAATGGCAGTTCAAAGGAATACCGCTCTTGTTAGGATACATACCAGTAAGCAAACATCCTCTGTGAGGGCTACTCAGCGGGAAGTTACTCATTGCTGATGTAAGCACCAACGACTCGCCTGCAAAGCGGTCAATATTAGGCGTATGTACAGGGTCGGCATCGAAGTTTACATGCGAACGATACTCCGGATTATTCCAGAATCCCATCGCCATGTTACGATATTGATCAGGAAAAACATAAATAATGTTGGGATGCTCTGTTGCTTCCTGAGCAGATACAGTCTGCATCACAGCACCACAAGCCAGTGCACCACCGGCTAAAGGCAACCAAATATTCTTCTTCATATATTTTATATTAATAGCTATAATTAAAGAAATCGGGCACAAATGTCATGGCATTGCTTAACGAAGCCTACAACATTCGTGCCCGAACACCATATTTCTAAAAAATCACGACTTTATCATTTCTTTTCTGTCTCGAAAGAGAAAGGCTTGTTGTTTTCGGTGTTACGCTTACGGATCAATGCTTCTTCGTAATAGTAGTCGGCATAGTTCAAAGGTACATCGATTTCTGCACCGTGAGGAATACTTCCTACAGAGTGCATCAAGATGAAGTTACCGTTAGTTCCAACTTCAGCCTTGTAAGCCGGTGAAGCCAAGCTTGTAACAATCTTATCTGCCACTTCTTTGTAGTTCTTTTCAGGGCAATACTTAGCCATTTCGTACAAAGCAGAAGCGATACAAGCAGCAGCCGAAGCGTCGCGTGGTTCTTCCGGAATCTTAGGAGCGTCGAGGTCCCAGTAAGGAACCAAGTCTTCTGGCATATTCTTGTTTGTCAACATGAAGTCCAAAGTCTTCTGAGCCTGTTCCAAGTAAGCTACGTTATGAGTATAGCGGTAGCAAACAGTGAATCCGTAGATAGCCCATGCTTGTCCGCGTGCCCATGCTGATTCGTCGGCATAACCCTGAGCAGTCTGACGGTTACGTACGCTTCCGTCTTCCAAGCTATAGTCTACTACGTGGTAGCAGCTGTTATCGGCACGGAAATGATTCTTCATTGTAGCGTCAGCGTGAGAAACAGCGATGTTATAGAATGTAGAGTCGCCCGACAAGTAAGTAGCTTCGAACAACAATTCCAGGTTCATCATGTTATCGATGATAACCGGGCATTCCCATCCGCGCTTAGCCTGCCATCCGCGGTCTGTGTTCCATGACTGGATAACACCAGCAGACGGACGGAAACGGGTAGAAAGTGATTTAGCTGCTTCAACGATTACATCTTTATATGCTTCTGTAGGACACAAACGATATCCTGTAAGGTAGCTACATCCAATCATGAAACCAACGTCGTGGTGCCATTTCAGATATTTTACAGAATCGATAGCTGCTGAATATTTTTCCGCAAGATTTTTCCATTTGTCTTTGCCTGTCAAATCATAATCAAGCCACATAGTTCCGGGGAAGAAACCGCTGCACCAGTCGTCGATGGGTACATATACTATCTTACCATCTTTAATAGTACGAGGGTTGATAAAAGAACCGTGCTTTTCAATAATATCGGTCTGCAATGTGTGTTGAGCTTCGATATTCTCAATTTCTCCTGTAAGGAAGTCGTCTGTCTTCGGCTTGCTTTGGCAACTAAAGAAAGCCAAAACAGAAATACACAACAAAGTTGTAATTTTAAAGTTTTGCATAGGTAAATAATTTGATGAGTTTTTATACAGATTTTGTCATTCACAATATCAGTTCCATTTTTATGGATATGCAAAAAAAGTAAATTTATTCCATACGGATGGCATAAAATCATTCAAATAAGGTCCCAATTTTGTCTTTTACCCAAAAAAGTCAACTCTTTTCTTTGCCAGCATTAAAAGAAAAACTAATTTGGCAATCGTAATACTTTTCAAAACCTCACCTATGAGAAATTTTCTTTTACTCTTATTAACAATTACACTATGCATATGCATGCCGAAAAACGTATCGGCGCAAAATATATCATTCCAACATTTATCTACAGAAAACGGATTATCGCAGGTTTCGGTAAATAGTATCTACATTGACGAAGCGGGCAGAATATGGATAGCCACACGCGACGGATTGAACTGTTACAACGGACAATACACACAGACATTCAGATTAGAGAAGGACAATCCGCATAGCCTTTTCTCGAATACCGTACTGCGTATCACAGGCGACCATAACGGACATATATACTTGCTGTGCACCGACGGAGTAGCAGAGCTCACACTCTCTACGATGCAATTCAAGACTCTTATTCACGGAAAAGTGGACTGCATGAATTTTACAGACCGACTGTATATTCTATGCAAGAACGAAATATTCACCTACAACGCTTCTACCGGAAACTTTGACAGCTTTTACAAAATTAGCTGCATGTCTTGTCTTTCTACAGAGTTGTTCATCGACTCTAAAAAGACTTTCTGGATAGGTACAGAAAGCGATGGCGTATATACCCTATCGAAAGACAAAGAGCTGAAACATCGTATCAAGAAGGTACAGGTAACACGAATGTATGAGGACTCCTCCCGCAATATCTGGATTGGAACATGGGAAGATGGTATATATAAGATAGACAAGAACGACGAGATGACCAACATACGCAAAGAGGCCAATAACCCTAATTCTCTTTCGTCGAACTTCGCGCGTTGCTTCTGCGAAGATAATCAAGGCTGCATCTGGATAGGTACAATGAACGGACTTAACAAGTACGATCCGCATACCAATCAGTTTACTCTGTATAAGCCCGACATCCAGAGTCCGGCAAGCCTCTCGCACTCTTCTGTATGGTGCATTGAGAAAGACTCGCAGGGCACATTATGGCTGGGAACTTATTTCGGTGGAGTAAACTATTTCAATCCGGAATATGAAATCTATACCATCTACCGCCGTAAAAAGCATGAGCTTAGTTTCCCGGTAGTAGGCAATATGCTTGAAGATAAAGACGGACGACTGTGGATTTGCACGGAAGGTGGAGGTATCAACGTGCTCGACCGTAAGACCGGCAAGTTTACTCGGTACGCCAATACTTCTTCGCCCAACAGCATATCGCACAACAATGTAAAAGCCATCTACTATGATGAAGCCAAAGACATTATGTGGATAGGTACTCACTTAGGTGGACTTAACCGACTGGATATACGCACAGAAAGATTCACTTGCTACAAACGAGAGATAGGAAACCCCGAAACGCTGCCTTCGGACATTATACGAGACATAGTACCTTATAAAGACAGTCTGATTATAGCTACGCAAAACGGGATGTGCATGTTTTCTACCCAAACCGGGAAATGCACGCAGCTATTTAAAGACGATAAGTTGGGAAGCCTCATCAAGATGGTAGCCGATCTGGAGTTCGACCAGCAAGGAAGGCTCTGGATTTCGGTCAACGGAGAGGGTGTGTTCTGCTACGACTTCTCTACCGGAAAGCTTTCTCAGCTGAAGCATAAGGACGGAGACGCTAATACCATTTGCAACAACAACATAAACTCTATCTTTAAAGACAGCAGAGGCATGTTGTGGTTTGCATCGGCAGGTAGCGGACTCGATTGCTACGACCCTACACAGCATAAGTTTACTAACTTCGATATAAAGAACAGTCAGATAATAAGCGACTGTATATATAAGGTATGCGAAACGAAAGATAATGAGTTGTTCATCATTTCGAATACCGGCTTTTCACGCTTCAACTATCAAACTAAAAAGGTGAAGAACTACAGTTCTGAAAATGGATTGCCTATTGCAGCCATCAACGAAAACGGACTTTACATAGCTAAAGACCAGACTGTATTCTTAGGAGGCGTAGACGGAATGATATCGTTCTCGCTAAGCAAGTTGAAGATCGCCCCTCAGCCGTATAATATATTCTGGACCAAACTGGTAGTAAACGGCAATGAGATAAAGGTGGGCGATAAAAGCGGCATACTACCGAAGACTATTAACGAGGTGGGGGCTATTAAGTTGAACGCTTCACAAAACATGTTCAGCCTGTACTTCTCAAGCTCTAACTATCTGCTTGAGAACAAAGAGAGAATGGAATATTATCTGGACGGATTCTCTAAAAAATGGACCGATACGCAAGGACAACCTGCCATAACCTATACTAACCTGAGTCCCGGCACATACACCCTGCACTTACGCTCCGTAAAGCCCGAAACAATGAGCCATGAAATAGCTATCAAGATAGTTATACTGCCCCCGTTCTATCGCACCGTATGGGCGTATATGCTCTACCTGTTGGCTATAGCCGGAAGCGTATACTACCTGATGCGTACCTATAAGATGCGTGTAAAGCTGAGAGAATCACTCAGATACGAACAGAAGCATCTGCAAGACATAGAGAACCTGAACCAGTCGAAACTGCGCTTCTTTACAAGCATTTCGCACGAGTTCAGAACTCCGCTTACGCTTATCATCGGACAGCTGGAGAATATTCTGAAACAACCGCAAATCACGCCTGCTATATTCTCTAAAATACTTACCGCTTACAAGAGCAGCATTCAGCTGAAAGGACTTATCAGCGAGCTTCTCGACTTCAGAAAGCAGGAGCAGGGCATGATGAAGATTAAGGTGCAGCAGTATAATATCATACAGTTCCTTAACGAAACGTATCTTCTGTTCTTGGCTTACGCTCAGTCTAAAAAGATAAAGATAGAGTTCGACAGACAGCAAGAGGATATAGAAGTCTGGTTCGACGCTACCCAGATGCAGAAGGTGATAAACAACTTGCTGTCTAACGCCATAAAGCATTGTTCTAAGGAGGGATGCATCGTGTTATCGGCATATCAGGAAGAAGGCATGGCGTGCTTCTCTGTAGAAGATGACGGTATAGGAATTCCGGCAACCGAAATAGGCAAGATATTCAACAGATTCTATCAGGCATCAAACGAATCGGAAGTGAACGCAGGTACAGGTATCGGACTTGCTCTAACAAAGGGTATAGTAGAACTGCACCACGGAACTATAGAAGTAGAGAGCACCGAAGGTAAAGGCACCAAGTTCATAGTTAAGTTGCCTATGGGAACAACAGCCTACTCTACCGAAGAGATAGCTACCGTATCGGCAGAAAAGCAACAGGAACAAAACATCATTACACCTATAGATACGAAAGAAGAAATAGAGGAAGAAATTCCAGCCAATGAATTGAACGAACCGGTAAGCAAGAACGGACAACGCCCGTCTATACTTATTGTAGAAGATAACGAGTCGATACGTAACATGCTTACCGAATTATTCAATCCTATTTACGATACCTTTACGGCCGAAGACGGAGTTAAAGCGTTAGAAGTAATACATGAACACATGCCTCAGATTGTATTGAGCGATGTGCTCATGCCACGCATGTCGGGCATTGAGTTGACCAAGCAACTGAAGAGCAACATCGATACATGCCACATTCCGGTAGTGCTGCTTACCGCACGTACCGAGATAGAGCAGAACTTGGAGGGACTGCGCATAGGAGCCGACGACTATATTACCAAGCCGTTCAACTCGCGCATACTTATTTCGCGATGCAATAACCTTGTGAACTCGCGCATCATGCTGCAAGAGTACTTCAGCAAGCAGCCGGCGGCACAGACTCCGGTATTGGCTACCAACCCGTTAGACAAGCAGTTCCTTGACGAAGTGATTGACATTTTCGAAAAACATCTTGAAGATACAGACTTCACCATCGACAAGTTGGCGCAGAAAATGTTCATTTCACGAACTCGCATATATTCTAAGATCAAGGCCATAACAGGACAGACACCTAACGATTTCTTCATCACCTTACGACTGAAGAAAGCCGCTCACATGCTGAAATCAAATCCCGAACTGAATATCATAGCCATATCAGAACAAACGGGATTCAGCTCATCGCGCTACTTCAGCAAATTATTTAAAAAAGCCTACGACGTTACCCCTATGGAATACAGAAAGGGTAAAGCAGATACCTCAACAGACGAGGAAGAGTAATTGTACGATTTTGCACTTTATATGAATAAAACACGTATGGTGCAGTGCATCTATATTAATACTTTTGCACTGAATAAAAATCAAATTTAATACCATGAGACGTTTTATACTACCTATCGCATGTGCTTTTACTCTCGTGGCTCCTAAGGCTGGAGGCCAAATCCCCGTAGTAAAAGACACCCGTGTCATTTCATTCGAAGAAAATAAAGTGCCCGACAACTGGAAAGGTGCCGGATTGGCAATAAATACTGCGCACTATAAAGACGGAAAACAGTCAATGCAATGGACTTTTAAACCTGGAGAAACAATCTCGCTTAAGAAAGACGTGATGTTCCAGAAGAAAGACCCTACTGGCAAAGACCTTTATCTGTCTACTTTCACAGGATGGTTCTATAATACCAAAGCTATAAACGACAGTATCCGTGTAGGCTTCTATAAAGAAGGAAAAGAATGCTGCCACTTTAATCTGCGTACAGCGTTTACCGGATGGCGTGCCGCTTGGGTATGCTTTGAACGCGATATGCAGGGTACTCCTCAGGAAGGCATGGACGAAGTTCGCTTCACCGCTCCTAAGTCATCTGAAGGACAGATCTGCATCGACTTGATGATTCCTTCTGTAAAGACCGACCATCGTCATCAAACTGCCGACAGACAGGTACCGTTCGTAAACAGCGCCAACCGCAATCACTGGCTGGTGGTTTATCTGCACTCACAGATCCAGTCGGATATGGCTCTTACGCCTGTAACCGAAGCAGAAAAAGCCGATGTCCGCAAGTTGGAAGAACGATTTAAATCAATCATTTTCAATCCTGGAAAGGTAACCGAAAAGACCCTTGCAAGCATCCGTAAGAAATTCGCTTTCTATCAGATTACTTATAATGAAAAGGGTGAAATAAGCGGTGTGCCTATCTTCTTTGCACGCGCTGCCGAGAAATTTGAACGTATCATCCCTAATTGGAGCAAAGACATGATTAACAAGCAGGGAAATGAGTTGAAGGCTTACTTCGACTTGATGAACCGTATCGCTATAGCTTATAATCAGACAGACGCTCCTGAGATTAAGGCTGAGATGAAGGATATGTTCCTGAAAATGTACGAACATGCTACCGACCAAGGTATAGCCGCTGGTAGCTGCTTGGGTAACTTCACTCACTACGGATATAGCTTCAGAGGTTTCTATACTTCATACTTCCTGATGAAAGACGTACTTCGCCAGGCTGGTAAGCTGAACGAGGCAGAACAGGCTATGCTGTGGTATGCCATCACAAACGAAATTTATCGCAAGCCGACAGAAAACGGTATCGATATGGACTCGTTCAATACTCAGACCACAGGTAGAATAGCAAGTATCCTGATTATGGAAGATACCCCCGAAAAGATGAGATACCTCCGTTCTTTCCAGCGTTGGATTGACTGGGGATGCCGTCCGGCTAACGGTTTGCAAGGCTCGTTCAAGGTAGACGGTGGTGCATTCCATCACTGTAACAACTATCCAGCATACGCTGTAGGCGGATTGGATGGAGCTACCAATATGATTTATCTGCTTAGCGGAACTCAGTTCGGCGTATCAGAATTGGCTCATAAAACCGTGAAGAACTCACTGTTGGCAATGAGATTCTACTGCAACACTCTTTACTTCCCATTGGCAATGTCTGGTCGTCACCCCGATGGCAAGGGTCGCCTTATTCCTTTGCACTACGCACAAATGGCGTTGGCTGGTACACCAGACGGTAAGGAAGCTATCGACGCAGAAATGGCATCGGCTTACCTGCGATTGGCTGCCGCAAACAATGGAGAGAAACCCGAAGAATATATGCCTGCATCGGCCGGACCAAGAGAAAACCGCATACGCAAACAGCTTGAAAAGCAAGGATTCAAACCCGAAGCCGACCCTCAAGGTAATATCGCCATAAACTATGGCTGTGTATCTGTACAGAGAAGAAGCAACTGGAGCGCTGTAGCACGCGGACATAACCGCTACTTATGGGCTGCAGAGCACTACTTGGGATGTAACTTGTACGGACGTTATCTGGCTCACGGTAGCTTGCAGATTATGACTGCTCCTAAGGGTGCTACAGTAACTCCTACTACAAGCGGATGGCAGGGAGATGGATTCGACTGGGGAAGAATACCGGGAACTACAGCTATACATTTGCCTGTAGACCAGCTTCACGCTCACATCTTGAATGTTGACGCATTCTCTGGAGTAGAAGAAATGCTTTACTCTGACGAAGCGTTTGCCGGTGGCTTGACACAGAATCACGAAAACGGTAACTTCGGTATGAAGTTGCACGAGCACGATAAGTACAACGGCAGCATGAGAGCACGTAAGTCATATCACTTCTTGGGTGGTAAGGTTGTATGCTTGGGTTCTGACATCGAGAATATCAACTCTGACTACGCTACAGAAACTACTGTATTC
The DNA here is from genome assembly GCA_000434735.1 of Bacteroides sp. CAG:530. Classification (GTDB taxonomy): domain Bacteria; phylum Bacteroidota; class Bacteroidia; order Bacteroidales; family Bacteroidaceae; genus Phocaeicola. The sequence continues at coordinate 2,867 of FR881216.1, read as the reverse complement.
CAGCTCTGCATGAAGAACGAAAAGGATAAAGAATACTGGAACGGACAGAACATTGGCTCTACTGCATGGGTAGACAACTTCCAGACCGGATATTACATTCCTAAGCACATGCTTAACAAGCTGACTTTCGAGAAGAACTTCCCGCAAGAATCACGTCATGAAGAAACAGAAAAGGTTACTTATGGCGACTGGGTTTCATTGACATTCAATCATGGTAAGGCTCCTAAGGGCGAAAGCTACGAATATGCCGTAATACCGCAAACCGACAAGAACAGCATGAAGGCGTTTGCAAGCAAACCCGACTATAAGGTATTGCAGTGCAACACTAAGGCTCACATCGTAAAAGATAATAAGATGGGCATTACTTCGTACGTATTGTTCGAAAAGAACGAAACTCTCCCCGCAGGATTGCTAGCCAAAGCAGATACTTCATGCTTGGTTATGGTTAAGGAAGAAGGAAAGATGATTACCCTTTCTGTATGCCAGCCCGACATAGCACTGTATCGCGGTAAGAGCGACGATGTATTCGACGAAAACGGAAAGAGAATAGAACGCAGTATTTACTCTCGTCCTTGGAAGTTCAACGCATCACTTCCTATCGACGTATGCGTAACCTTGAAGGGAGAATGGAAAGCAACTCAGCTTCCCGCTAACTGCACTATCTTGTCGGCCAACAAGAAACAGACTGTCATCAAGTTTACTTGCAAAGACGGACTTACCACAGATATCAATTTAACAAAATAATAGCCTCATGAAGATTTATAATCCATTACTCATGATTTGTGCAGTAGCTACTGCTGCAGGAACCACAGGCTGTAAACAAGCCAAACAGAAACAAGCTGTTGATACTAAGCGTCCGAATGTTATTTTTCTCTATTCAGACGACTTGGGTATAGGCGATTTGAGCTGTTACGGCGCTACCAAAATCTCTACTCCAAACATCGACCGTTTGGCAGGACAGGGATTGCAGTTCACCAACGCTTACTCTACATCGGCTACAAGTACTCCGGCACGCTACGGATTGCTTACAGGTAGCTATCCTTGGAGAAAAGAGAACACCGGAATCGCACCGGGTAACTCTGAGCTGATTATCGACACTACATGTGTTACCATGGCCGATATGTTCAAGAGCGCAGGCTATACCACAGCTGCTATCGGTAAATGGCATCTTGGCTTAGGCCCTAAGGGAGGAACAAATTTCAACGGCCTCATCAAGCCTAACACTCAGAGCATCGGATTCGATTATGAATATATCATTCCGGCTACAGTAGACCGCGTGCCTTGTGTATTCGTTGAAAACGGACGCGTAGACGGTCTGGACCCTAACGACCCTATCACAGTAAGCTATGATAAGAAAGTGGGCGACTGGCCTACCGGAGAAGAGAATCCTGAACTGGTTAAGCTTAAACCAAGCCAGGGCCATAACAATACCATTATCAACGGTATTCCTCGTATCGGATGGATGACCGGAGGTAAATCGGCTTTGTGGAACGACGAAGAAATAGCCGACGTAATTACAAACAAGGCTAAAGACTTTATCGTCAAGTCGGCTTCCGAACCGTTCTTCCTTTACATGGGTACACAGGATGTTCACGTGCCACGCGTTCCGCATCCGCGCTTTGCAGGAAAGAGTGGTCTGGGCACCAGAGGCGACGTTATCTTGCAGCTCGACTGGACTATCGGCGAAATCATGAATACGCTTGACAGCCTTGGCATTGCCGACAACACAATATTTATCTTCACCAGCGATAACGGTCCGGTTATAGACGACGGTTACGAAGACCACGCATTCGAAATGCTGAACGGCCACAAGCCTATGCTCGACTACCGTGGAGGTAAATACAGCTTGTACGAAGCCGGAACACGCATTCCGTTTATCCTTCGTTGGCCTGCAGCAGTAGCTCCTGGCAAACAGCAGGGATTGTTCTCACAGATTGACGTATACGCTTCGTTGGCAGAAATCCTGGAACAGCCTTTGGCTAAGGGCGCTGCACCCGACAGTAAGGCTCGCCCAATGGCACTTTTAGGACGCGATCAGGCCGACCGCGAGTACATCGTAGAACAGAACCTTAACAATACGCTTGCCATTGTTTCGGGCAACTGGAAGTACCTTGAACCGTCAGACAAGCCGGCTATCGAATTCTGGACTAAGATGGAACTCGGAAACAATCCTAAAGGTGAGCTCTACAACTTAGAGTCCGACCCTAATGAAACAAACAATGTGATTAAAGACCATCCGGAAATAGCACAGAAATTGGCTGCCGAACTGGAAAAGGTTAAGAACCAGAAGTAATATTAAAGACTCCGCCGATGCTCATAAAAGAACTCGGCGGAGTTTTTTATGCCCTCACGTTTAGATGTAGAGCAGTAAAAAAACAATTCGATGAACCAAGTGACACAATACGATGAGTCAAGTGAAAGAATACGATGATGCGATTGAATCATCGCAATGGTTTTCTGATTCTTGCTATAGATTACTTGAAAAAGAAAATGGCGCATCCTGACTTCGTCACTCAAAAAATACGTATTTTATAACTGATTGATAAACAATATTTTGTATCTTTGCGTACTCTTGTTTTGGGTGACGCAATGACGAAGTCAGAAATTGACGATACTGATGAATGGTTAAGGTGTAGAATTCGCATGTGTATATGGAAAGCTTGGAAGAAATCCAAGACAAAAGTGGCAAACCTCATTAAATGTGGTATTAATAAATACCAAGCATACGAATGGGGTAATACTCGCAAGGGCTATTGGCGTATAGCAGACAGCTACATACTGCATAGAGCTATAACAAATGAGCATCTATGTAGGGCATGGTATGCTACTTTAATGGATGCGTATCTCGAATGGTATCCAAAATAGGA
>FR881215.1 GCA_000434735.1 Bacteroides sp. CAG:530 | reverse complement strand
GGACCTCCAGATTATGAGTCTGTTGCTCTAACCAACTGAGCTACAAGTCCGAGAATTAAGTTGCGTTCTTAATTACGGTGCAAAAGTAAGTCTTTGACTTGAAACTTCCAACTAATCACCACATTTTTTTATAAAAAAGTATCTCTGTAATAGCTTTGTAATATATATGTTGTATTTTTGCCACAAAATAACTTACTAATTATTAGGCGAAATGTCACAGATTCAAGAAAAACAGACTTTGAATGGATTATCCGATCAAGAGGTAATAGAAAGTCGTAATAAGAATGGTATCAATTTACTTACTCCTCCTAAGCGCCCTTCTATGTGGAAGCTTTATTGGGAGAAATTCCAAGATCCGGTAATTAGAATACTTTTGGTAGCTGCTGTTTTTTCTTTAGTTATCTCGGTATTCGAAAATGAATATGCTGAGACTATCGGCATTTTCTTTGCTATATTTCTGGCTACAGGCATCGGCTTTTACTTTGAATATGATGCTAATAAGAAGTTCGACTTGTTGAATGCGGTGGGCGAAGAGATTCCCGTTACGGTGATACGTAACGGAAAGATTCGCGAGATTCCCCGCAAGGAAATTGTGGTAGGGGATATTGTCATCCTTAATACTGGAGAAGAAGTTCCAGCCGATGGTAAATTGCTTGAGGCGGTGTCGTTGCAGGTAAATGAATCTACGCTGACGGGCGAGTTGATGGTTGCTAAATCTACAGATGAGGCTCATTTTGATAAAGAGGCTACTTATCCGTCGGACGAGGTGATGCGTGGTACCACTATAACCGATGGTCATGGCATTATGCGTGTAGAGCGTGTGGGCGATGCTACCGAGATTGGTAAGGTGGCGCGTCAGGCTACAGAGCAGAGCCAGGAACAGACCCCTCTTAATATCCAGTTGTCAAGATTGGCAAGTCTGATTGGCAAGGCTGGTTTTACTATCGCCATCCTTACGTTTGTTATATTCACATCGAAGGATTTATACGAGTATCTTAGCGTTACTGCGGTCAACGATTGGCATCAGTGGCTCGATATTGCTCGCATCGTATTGAAGTATTTCATGATGGCTGTTACGCTGATTGTGGTGGCTGTACCAGAAGGATTGCCTATGAGTGTAAGCCTCAGTCTGGCGTTGAATATGCGTCGTATGCTGAAGACGAATAATCTGGTAAGAAAGATGCATGCGTGCGAAACGATGGGAGCCATCACTGTTATATGTACCGATAAGACTGGAACTTTGACGCAGAACCTGATGCAGGTGTACGATGCAAAGTTAGATGAGAGTCGTGCCGACGTGATAGCTGAAGGCATCGCTGCCAACTCAACAGCGTTTCTTGAAGAGAAAGACGGTAAGCCAAGCGGTGTTGGAAATCCTACGGAAATAGCTTTGCTGTTGTGGCTCAACGGTAAAGGAAAAGACTATATGTCATTGCGCGAAGCTGCAAAGGTGGTAAATCAGCTTACTTTCTCTACCGAACGCAAGTATATGGCTACATTGGTAGAGTCGCCGGTAATAGGAAAACGTGTGTTGTACGTAAAGGGTGCTCCAGAGATAGTGATGGGCAAATGCAACTTGTCGGCAGAGCAGATAGAAGCCAACAACCGCCAACTTTTGGAGTATCAGAACAAGGCGATGCGTACCTTAGGCTTAGCTTATCGTGTTGTTTCGGATGAGGCTGAAACCGATTGCGCTACTTTGGTTGCCGAAGGAGGATTGACCTTCTTGGGCATATTCGCCATTAGCGACCCTATCCGTCCCGATGTTCCTGCTGCAGTAGAGAGATGTCAGTCGGCAGGTATCAACATAAAGATTGTTACTGGCGATACTCCGGGCACTGCTACCGAGATTGCACGTCAGATAGGTTTGTGGAAACCCGAAGATACCGAGCGTAATCGCATTACGGGAGTTGAGTTCGCTGCTTTAACCGATGAGGAAGCTCTCGATAGAGTTCTCGATTTAAAGGTTATGAGTCGTGCCCGTCCTATGGATAAGCAGAGATTGGTTCAGTTGCTTCAGCAGAAGGGGGCAGTGGTGGCTGTAACTGGCGATGGTACTAACGATGCCCCTGCGCTGAATCATGCACAGGTGGGATTGTCTATGGGTACCGGTACTTCGGTAGCTAAAGAGGCAAGCGATATTACCTTGCTCGATGACTCATTTAATAGCATCGCTACGGCTGTTATGTGGGGACGTTCTCTGTATAAGAACATCCAGCGTTTCATTGTATTCCAGCTTACCATTAATGTGGTGGCTTTGCTCAGCGTTTTGCTTGGAGCCTTCTTCGGAAGCGAATTGCCGCTTACCGTTACTCAGATGTTGTGGGTAAATCTTATTATGGATACATTCGCTGCTATGGCGTTGGCGTCTATCGCTCCGAGTGCTGATGTAATGAACGAAAAGCCGCGTCGCCGCTCTGACTTCATTATTACTCCCACTATGCGGAATCATATTTTCGGTGTCGGTTTAGCTTTCTTGGTATTGCTTATGGGCGCGTTGGCATATTTCAATAATTTGCCCGGTGGAATGAATACTCATCACTTGACAATGTTCTTCACGTTATTCGTTATGTTTCAGTTCTGGAATCTGTTCAACGCCAGCGTGTTTGGTACCAATCATTCGGTTTTTAAAGACGCTAACCATGCAAAGGGAATGCTTAGTGTAGCCGCAATTATCTTGGTAGGACAGATAATTATAGTTACTTTTGGCGGAAAAGTATTTCGTACAGAGCCGCTTTCTGTTGCCGAATGGCTTTATATTGTAGGAGGCACATCGATTGTCCTTTGGATAGGAGAGGCTTCGAGAGCGGTTAAGCGACTGATAAGTAAAAGACATGGATAAAAACATAAAAAACATCATATTCGATTTTGGTGGAGTATTAATAGATTTGGATGTAGAAGGCTGTCTGTCTGCTTTTGAGCAGGCAGGCGCTAAGGACATCCGCCAGTATGTAACCGGAACCAACGAACTGGGTTTCTTCAAGGATTATGAGTGTGGAGCTATTTCTACACCTCAGTTTCGCGAAAATATTCGTCATTATATAGGTAGCGAGTTGAGCGATGCCGAGATTGACCGCATCTGGAATAGCGAGCTGAAGAGCATTCCGCAAGAAAAGTTTAAGTTGATAGAAGAGCTGAGCGGTAAGTATCGTTTGTTCATTCTTAGCAACACTAACGAATTGCATTGGAATCATGCCATGTCGTACGCTTTCGATTGCGACGGAAAGGACATGACCAAGTACTTCGAGCGCATGTTCGTATCGTACGATATGCATTTGGCGAAGCCCGATCCGGAGATATTCAAGCAAGTATTGAAAGAAGCCGGACTCGTGGGCGAAGAAACGCTGTTCATTGATGACTCTAAGGTAAACTGCGCTGCGGCTGTTTCTGCCGGTTTGCATTCGGTACATTATGAAATCGGAACCGATCTTAAAGATCTGTTCATGTAATATCATACACTTTCGCATATGACAATAATCACGGATACTTCGCATTTGTCTCTTTCTCCTTGTGTGGCTACTATCGGTTGTTTCGATGGGGTACACAGGGGGCATCGTTATTTGGTGGAGCAGGTTTGTACGGAAGCGCGAAAAAGGAATATGCAGAGTGCCTTAATTACTTTTCCTGTTCATCCCCGTCAGGTAATGCAGAGCGATTATTGTCCGCAGTGGCTTACCTGTCTGCCTCAGAAACAGGCTCTTATCCAGACATTGAATGCCGATTACTGCATTCTTTTGCCGTTTACTCATGAGCTTTCCATGCTTTCTGCCCGTGAGTTTATGCAGCTTTTGCATGAGCGTTATAATGTGTGTGCGTTGGTCATAGGGTACGATCATCGTTTCGGACATAATCGCAGCGAGGGTTTTGAAGACTACTGCCGATACGGTGAGGAGTTGGGCATGGAGATTATACATGCCACCGGATTGATAGAAGACGGGGTTTCCATCAGCTCGTCGTTAATACGTGGCTTGCTGAAAAAAGGAGAGGTGGAAAAGGCAAATCATTATCTGGGATATAATTATTATTTAGACGGAACGGTGGTAGACGGATTTAAGGTAGGCCGTAAGCTGGGTTTCCCCACAGCCAACCTGAAGCCTTCTTGTAGCGACAAGTTGATACCAAGTACCGGAGTATATGCAGTTTATGTATATGTAGAAGGGAAGCGTCATGTAGGTATGCTTAATATCGGTCATCGCCCTACGTTGTCTAACGGCACGGAAATAAGTATCGAAGTGAATATATTCGATTTTTCAGATAATCTATACCATCATTCCATGCGCATAGAGTTTGTGCGTTTTATCCGTGCCGAGCAAAAGTTTGATTCATTAGAATTGCTTGTAGAACAATTAAAGTGCGACAAGCTATCCGTATTGTCTTTATTAGGAGATAAATAGCCATTTTTTGTAGAGAGTCAACGCATACCAACATGATTTTCACTATCTTTGTGCGCAATCTTTACAGAATAATAAATCAATAATTATAACTTATGGAATATAATTTCAGAGAAATCGAAAAGAAATGGCAACAGAAGTGGGTCGATAATAAGACTTACAAGGTTGTAGAAGATGAATCTAAAAAGAAATTCTATGTTCTTAATATGTTCCCTTATCCATCGGGAGCAGGTTTGCATGTAGGACATCCGCTGGGGTATATCGCCAGCGATATTTACGCTCGATATAAACGCTTGCAGGGCTTTAACGTGTTGAATCCTATGGGATACGACGCTTATGGTCTTCCGGCAGAACAGTATGCTATCCAGACAGGACAGCATCCGGCTATTACTACCGTAAACAATATCAACCGCTATCGTGAGCAGCTCGATAAGATTGGATTCTCATTCGACTGGGACCGTGAGGTGCGTACTTGCGACCCTCAATATTATCACTGGACTCAGTGGGCTTTCCAGAAGATGTTTAATAGTTTTTATTGCAACGCTTGCGGTAAGGCTATGCCTATTGAGAAGCTGGTAGAGCGTTTTGCCAAGAAAGGTTCAGAAGGACTTGATGTAGCTTGCAGCGAAGAACTGAATTTTACTGCCGACGAATGGAATGCCATGAGCGAAAAAGAGCAGCAGCAAACATTGATGAACTATCGTATAGCTTATTTGGGCGAAACAATGGTTAACTGGTGTCCGCAGCTGGGTACCGTTCTTGCTAACGACGAAGTTGTAGACGGTGTATCAGAGCGTGGCGGTTATCCTGTAGTTCAGAAGAAGATGCGTCAGTGGTGTCTTCGTGTATCGGCATACGCACAGCGTTTGCTCGACGGACTTGATACTGTAGACTGGACAGATTCGTTGAAAGAGACTCAGCGTAACTGGATTGGCCGCTCAGAAGGTACCGAAGTTCGCTTTAAAGTTAAAGACAGCGATGTAGAATTCACTATATTTACAACTCGTGCCGATACAATGTTCGGCGTTACTTTCATGGTTTTGGCTCCCGAAAGCGAATTGGTGGCACAACTTACTACCGAAGCTCAGAAAGCTGAAGTTGAGGCTTACTTGGAACGTACCAAGAAACGTACAGAGCGCGAACGTATTGCCGACCGTCGTGTAACAGGTGTATTCAGCGGAAGCTATGGTGTTAATCCGTTTACCGGCGAAGCAGTTCCTATCTGGATTAGCGATTATGTATTGGCTGGATATGGTACAGGAGCCATCATGGCGGTGCCTGCACACGATAGCCGCGACTACGCATTCGCTCGTCATTTCAACTTGCCTATCGTACCGTTGGTAGAAGGTTGCGATGTAACAGAAGAAAGCTTCGACGCTAAAGAAGGTATCGTTTGCAATTCGCCTAAGGCTGGAGTTACTCCGTATTGCGACCTTGTACTTAATGGCAAGACTATTAAAGAAGCTATCGCTGCTACTAAAGAATATGTAAAAGCTCATAACTTGGGTCGTGTTAAGGTTAACTACCGCTTGCGTGATGCCATCTTCTCACGTCAGCGTTATTGGGGCGAGCCGTTCCCTGTATACTATAAAGACGGTATGCCTTACATGATTGATGAAAGCAAATTGCCTTTGGAACTTCCTGAAGTAGCTAAATTCCTTCCTACCGAAAGCGGAGAACCTCCATTGGGTCACGCTACCAAGTGGGCATGGGATGTACAGAACGGTGAGGTTGTAGAAAACTCTAAGATAGATAACGAAACCGTATTCCCTCTCGAACTGAATACAATGCCGGGCTTCGCCGGATCGAGTGCTTACTATTTGCGCTATATGGATCCGCATAACGATAAGGAACTCGTTTCAAGACAAGCCGATAACTATTGGCAGAATGTCGATTTGTATGTAGGTGGTACAGAACACGCTACCGGACATCTTATCTACTCTCGTTTTTGGAACAAATTCTTGTTCGATATGGGCACAAGCGTAAAAGAAGAGCCATTCCAGAAATTGGTTAACCAGGGTATGATTCAGGGTCGCAGTAACTTTGTTTATCGTATTAAAGATACCAATACATTTGTTTCGCTTGGCTTGAAAGACCAGTACGATGTTACTCCTATCCACGTAGATGTAAACATTGTGCAGAACGATGTTCTAGATGTTGAGGCATTCAAGAACTGGCGTCCTGAATATAACACAGCCGAATTCATATTGGAAGACGGAAAATACGTTTGCGGATGGGCTATCGAAAAGATGAGTAAGTCTATGTATAACGTGGTTAACCCCGATATGATTGTAGACCGTTTCGGAGCTGATACATTGCGTATGTACGAAATGTTCCTCGGCCCTGTTGAGTTGTCTAAGCCATGGGATACCAACGGTATAGACGGTGTACATCGTTTCTTGAAGAAGATGTGGAACTTGTTCTATAGCCGCGACGGACAGTTCTTGCCTACCGAAGGCACTGCAACTAAGGAAGAATTGAAATCTATCCATAAGTTGATTAAGAAGGTAACAGGCGATATTGAAACCTTCTCTTACAATACTTCTGTCAGTGCATTTATGATTTGCGTAAACGAGCTTACACAGCTGAAATGCCGCAACCGTGAGGTTCTGTCATCATTGGTAGTTCTTATAGCTCCGTTCGCTCCGCATATTGCTGAGGAATTGTGGGAGGCTTTAGGAAACGCTACAACTGTATGCGATGCTCAGTGGCCTGTCTTCAATGAAGAGTATCTTAAAGAAGATACTGTGAAGTATACCATTTCTTTCAACGGAAAGGCACGTTTTACTCTCGAATTCCCTGCCGATGCCGACAACGCTACTATCGAAGCAGCGGTAATGGCCGACGAACAGAGCCAGAAATGGATAGAAGGTAAAACGCCGAAGAAAGTGATTATCGTTCCGCGTAAGATTGTAAACGTAGTTCTTTAATCTTTTCTGAATACGCTTGTTAAGTTATGGAGAAACTGTTGAAAAAAAATTTTGAAAGGGAAGCGAAAGACTACCTTAACATTACTTTGGGATTGTGCATTTATGCGTTGGCATGGGCCATGTTCTTACTGCCTTATCAGATTACTACGGGCGGTGTTACTGGTATCGCTGCCATCATATATTATGCTACGGGAATTGAAATTCAGATTTCATACTTTGCCATCAATGCTGTCTTTTTGGGATTTGCGTTGAAGATACTAGGTCCTCGTTTTAGTGTTAAGACTGTTTATGCCATATTCATGCTGACATTCGTGTTATGGTTGTTCCAGTTTTTGCTGAAAGACGATGCTGGTAATTTGCCGCAATTGCTCGGTCCGGGACAGGACTTTATGGCGTGTGTCATTGGTGCCGGCATGATTGGTCTGGGTATCGGATTGGTATTCTCGGCTAATGGAAGTACTGGAGGTACAGATATAATCGCTTGGATTATAAATAAGTATCGCGACGTATCGTTGGGACGTATGATGATGTATCTTGATATTATCATTATTTCGTCATGTTACTTCATTTTCCACGATTGGCGCCGTGTGCTGTTTGGTTTTGTGGTGCTGTTTATCATGAGTATCGTAATAGACCATGTTATCAACACCAACCGACAGTCTGTACAGTTCCTTATTTTCTCGCGAAAGTATAACGATATCGCCGAAGGTATATCAACGAAGATAGATCGTGGCGTTACCTTGCTCGACGGAAAAGGTTGGTACAGCAAACAAGACATCAAGGTTGTAGTGGTGTTGGCCAAGAAGCGTCAGTCGGAAGATATATTCCGTTTGATAAAAGACATCGACCCAGATGCTTTCATCTCGCAGAGTAATGTAGTAGGTGTGTATGGCGAAGGATTCGACAAGCTGAAAGTGAAATAATAAAGAGCTATATTATTAAAAACAAGAAGAGGGTACAACGCAAATGTCGTACCCTCTTCTTGTTTTTAATGGTATGTTATTTCGTTTTCTCAATATTACCCAGCATCTTCTTCAGATGGATGTAGTGCTGTGCGTTTACATCGTTCGCCTTATCTGTAGTGATATGACTATCTACGTATTGGTGTATCTTTTCAAGGTGCATCTCTACGTATAGCGGAACGTCTGAGCGAAGTACAGTATCTCCTATGGGCAGTAGTTTGCTCTTTTCGTCGGGTTTCAGTGCTTTTTCTAGCAGAGAAATGTAATTGCGTTCCTGCTGACGGCGGAAATAATCGTTCTTTGTGTCAGAGCCGTTTATAGGCTTCCACACGGCGGCGAATACATCGTTAAGGTATTCGTCAAGGGCGTAAGGTTCGGAAGCATCCTGAGCCGAAGAACAGATATTATAGAGCATTACAGGATTAAGCAGTACCGATAAAGTAGCATTTTGTCTGTTTCGGATATCTTCTACAGGGCGTACTCCGGTCTTTTCGGTCACGTTTTCAGGATATAGCCACAGTGGAGCGTCGAACACGTTGCGTCCTAACCATTCTATCGCTTCTTTCTGCAGGCTGCGTGGCACTGCGTCTGTCGGACGCATTCCTGGGATAGTGTTTTTATATCGTCCGCCAATGTTTTTCTGAACGTGCATAGTATATCGTTGATACTGCTGGCGTACTGCTCCATATATAGACGTAAGGTCATCGTACTGATAGTCGGGTTGCGCTGTCCAAGTCAGTATGTTTTCCATTACACGCTTCAGGTTCTTTATGCCATATTCGTTGGCTTTCATGTTATTGTCGCCTAAATCCTCGCTTTGGCTGCGTGGGTCCATTCCTCTTCCTTCGTCGCCTACATACATCAGTCTGTGGTCAGCCTTCAGGCGTTGCGATACTTCTGTGCGCAGTGCTTCTTGTTCTTTGAACTCGTCTTTAAAGTCCGGGCGATACTGATATCCCCAGTGAATAGCCCATTTATCATAGTCGCCTATGCGTGGGAATAGCCCTTTCTGCGATATTCCGTCTTCGGGTTGTGCTACATAATTAAAGCGAGCATAGTCCATAATAGATACAGTGTGTCCGTTGGCTTCTACCCATGCTTTATCGCGAAGTTTTTCTACCGGAGTAGCCGAGCTTGCTATCATGTTATGGCGAAGACCGATAGAATGTCCTACCTCGTGCGATGAAACGAAGCGAATCAAGTTGCCCATCAGTTCGTCGCTGAAAGTCATGGTACGTGCACGTTTATCCATAGGGCCGCACTGCACCATATACCACTTTTTAAGCAGGTTCATCACATTATGATACCAGCATACATGGCTTTCCATGATTTCTCCGCTGCGTGGGTCTACTATGCGTGGTCCGTAAGCGTTTTCTGTTTCCGATGGCAGATAGCGTATTACGCTGAAGCGTGCGTCGTCTATATCCATATCGGTATTTTGAGGCCATTCTTTGGCGGTGATGGCATTCTTGAAGCCTGCCTTTTCGAACGCTTTGTTCCAGTCGTTTATTCCGGCTATCAAGTATGGCACCCATTTCTTTGGGGTAGCAGGGTCTATGTAGTATACAATTTGTTTTTTAGGTTCACACAGTTGGCCTTTACGATAGCGTTCTGGGTCTTTGGGTTCTAATCTATAACGTTGTACTATGGCTCGTTGCTTGGTTACTTGTTGTTCGTCAGAAAATTCTGTAATCGAGTTTTGGAAATAACCTACGCGTTCATCGGCAAAACGAGGGCGCATTGGCTCTTTCGGAAGCATTACGATGCTGGTGTTAAGCTTTATTGTTACAGCGCCGCTTTGCGAAGCTCTGATTTTGCCAGCCGATGCGTTATAGGTGCGCATGGTAACTATCTCCATATTGATGGGGAAGGTCTTTATGGTATCGGTAAACGTGCGGTCGGATGCCAGCGAGCTAACGCTCAGTTGTGAGCGGTCGGCTTGTGTTAGTCCGAACAGCTTGTTGTCGGCTGTGATTATTTTAGATACATCTATGAGTTGTGCTTTGGTTTCTGGGTTTCGTCCGATAACGTCGAAGCGGAAGATGATGGGGTCTACGGTTGACTGTTTCAGTGCTTTTGCTATGTTGTCTTTCTCAGGAGCGAATTGCGACTGTACGTATTCGCGCAAGAAGAGAGTCTTTTCGTTATGCTGTTCCCAGTAAACAATGCTGCTGTTTACCTGTTCTCCGGTTAGTTTCTTGAATCCTTGTGGCACGGCACGAAAGCGTGTTACCGCCAGCATGAGTCGTCCCATCAGCGAGTCGGGCACTTCAAAGTACCAATTATTCTTTATGTGTCGCACTGTACACATACCTTCTGTCACGCTTCCGCCTTCTTTTATCAGCTTTTCGTAGGCGGATGGCTTCTCCTTCTTTTTCTCTACGGTGTCTTTAGCTTCGGTTTTATAGCCGTAGTTGGTTTCCGCAGCTACTCCTTGCCATGTAAATAGGGCAAGAAGGGCAGGTAATAGAATCTTTTTCATTCCTTTTTTATTTATCGGTTATATTTTTTAGGGTTTTAGTCGGCCCTAATTTAGGCTATAAAAAAGAAAGAGGCAACTTGCCGAGTGGCAAATTACCTCTTTCTTATGATTTGTTTATAATCGGCTAATGCCGTTTATAAGTTATTTCCAGTATTTGTTCTGTTCCAGCTTAGTGTTTACAGAAAGCTCTCTTGACGGGATAGGCAAGAACTGATGCTTGTCTGTAGTGTTGTTAGCGTATGCAGCTGCACCGAGGAAGTTATTTCCTGGAGCCCAGCGCTTGGTAGCTGTAGCAGCACCCAACTTATTGTGGATAGCGTCTACATAGATACCCCAACGAACCAAGTCGTACTTACGCAATGATTCAAAGCAAAGTTCGCGAGCACGTTCGTCGCGTACTTCTTGCTGGAATGTAGCATAGTCCAGATTCTTAAGAGCTTCCAATCCAGCACGTTCGCGTACAGTGTTGATAGCTTTGTATGCTTTATCTGTAGGACCATTGTTAGCTTCATTTTCAGCTTCTGCCTGCATCAGCAATACGTCAGCGAATCGCAAGATAGGATAGTTCTCCGGAGTATAATTTTTATCTTTCTTTGAAGATGTTTCCCATTCGCGACGGAACTTTCCGCAAGAGCGCTGTACTATCTCGTTGTCTTTCCATTTTACTTCAACGTCTTTATTGTTGATTTGGTAAGGAGCGATATAAACGTCGCGGCGTTTGTCTGTATCGCTATACAAGTCCCACAGAATCAAAGTAGGTGCATAGAAAGCGTAGCTGTATCCCTTACCAGGGTTAGCTGTACATTTCTGCAAGTTACCTATTACATTACCGATACGTCCGTCAGTATAGATACCTTGTCCGTCGCCTTCACGGTTACCAATAAATTCTACCTCCCACATACTTTCGTTGTATTCAGTGTCGTATTTATCAGTAGCCATGCACTTCCACATAGCATACAAGTCTGGGTTAAGTCTGTGCTGATTTGTTGCAACTACTTTACCTGCCCATTCAGCTGCTTTTTTGTAGTCTTCAGTACCTCCGTTGATAGGATAGCCTGCACGCCATAAATATACACGTGCCAAGATACCCATTACGGTGTTTTTCTTAACGTGCGATGGTGAAAGTGTGTATTGCGTGTCGTCTACCATGTCTACACATTCTTCCATTTCCTGAATAATCCAGTCGATAGCTTCTTGGTGAGAAGTTGCCTCCAACGGTGAGTCGTTCACATCCTGGAATACTTCCTTACGCAATGGCACTTCGTACCATCCCTGTACCAGCAAGAAGTGGTAGTAAGCGCGGAGGAACTTAGCTTCTCCTTTGATGCGTTTCTTAACGTCATCATCCATGCTTGCGTCGTCTACTTTTTCTATCAAGATGTTGGCGTTGTTGATACCGCTGTACAATGATTTCCAGCAGTTCCAAATATCGGTGTTACTTGGGTTATGGTCGTTACCGAAAACTTGGCTCGACAATGCACCTGCGTTACGCTGATAGTAGCTTAAGTCGTCGATGTTAGATATCATGCAAGAATATCTGTTACCATATACATTTTCACTAGCCATTGTCCAATAAACGCCAGCCAATGCCATATTGCATTCTTTTTCGTTGCTATAGAATGTTTCCGGAGCTACGAAATCGTAAGGATCTGTTTCCAGGAAACTTTCGCAAGAACTTACAGTCAGTGCCGCACATAATGCTAAGCTTGCGGTACGTATGTTTCTGAATATTGTTTTCATATTAAAGGTTCGTCTTTTTTTAGAATGTTACATTTAAACCGAGTGAAAGATTGAACGCACGTGGGTATGCCGACCAATCGAATCCCGGTGTAAGTACTGAGTTACGAGTTGATACTTCAGGGTCGCTTCCAGAATAGCTGCTGATAGTAGCTATGTTTTCTGCAGAGACATAAACTCTTGCGCTGCTGATGTGGAGCGGGTGCAATGTTTTCGGCTTGAAGTTGTATCCCAAAGTAATGTTCTTCAGTTTTAAGAACGATCCGTCTTCCACATAAAGTGAGCTATATTCGCCAGCACCTTGAGCTTTTGCACGTGGCATATCGCTGTATGGGTTGCTTTCAGTCCAACGGTTTGCGTAAGTAGCGAACATGTTAGTGTTCTGCTTGCTCGACGGGTTTTCGAATATCATACGGTTGGCGTTCAGGATATCGTTTCCGTAGCTCCAAGTCATGAAGATATTCAAATCGAAGTTCTTATAAGTGAAGTTATTGGTGAAACCGCCAGTATGCTTAGGCTGTCCGTTACCGATAGCTACCTTATCAGCGTCGTTTATCTGCAGGTTATCGTCCATGTTCTTATATTTCGGGTCACCCGGCTGAGTGTTGGCTGTATAATAAGGAATGCCTGCTTTCAGTTTGTAGACAGTTTGTCCTTTATCGTCAACACTTGTATCGAAGTCTTCGTACTTATAAGTTCCTTCATATACAAAACCGTACATCTTACCAGCCGATTCGCCTACCTTGCTGATGTAAGCAGGCATGCTCTTATATTTGTTGTCCCAGCTGATATAGCTTGTCATGTATTCCTGACCTGAGTTCAAGGCAAGAATCTTATTGTCGTTGAATGCGATGTTGATGTTCGAAGTCCAAGAGAAGTCTTTCTTCTTGATGTTGGTTGTTTCCAATGTTACTTCAAAACCTTTATTACGCAACTTACCGATGTTAAGTGTTGCAGAAGAGAAACCTGAGCTGGCTGAAATATCTGCGCTCAACAACAAGTCTTTAGTTGTCTTAACGTAGTAGTCCATTGTTAAGTTGATGCGGCCGTTCAAGAAGCCCAAGTCAACACCGAAGTCGTACTGTTCGGTAGTTTCCCACTTCAACAGAGGGTTAGGCATACTTGCCAATACGTATCCATTAGTGAATTCACCGTTCCATGGGTATTTGTAAACGTCATCGCTTGTAACGAGTTTTGCCATGTAGTCGTAGTTACCGATACGGTTGTTACCTGTCAAACCGTAGCTGAGACGCAACTTACCGTTAGACAACCATTCGCTTGTTTTTTCTTCGATGAATTTCTCGCGAGAGAATGCCCATGCAAATGAACCAGAAGGGAAGTAACCCCACTTGTGGCCTTTAGCGAACTTAGAAGAACCGTCGGCACGCATTGTTGCTGTAAGGTAGTAAAGCGATTTGTAGCTATAGTTAACACGTCCGAAGTAAGACATCATGGTGTTTTCACCTTTCGATGAAGATACTGTAGGATTAGCGCCCTTATCCAATCCTGCCATACCGAATGATTCGTTAGTAATCTGTTCGGTTGTGATAGAATGAGTATAAGTAGTAGCTTTCTGGAATGAAAGACCTAACAATGCGTCGAATTTATGACGCTTGTTCTGGAACTTATAGTTCAAGGTATTTTCATTCAAGTAGTTTCTGTTTTCTCTTTGCAACAAAGTAGCGTTGATACCCTTGCTCTGAGTGTTAGACGGGTGGCTGTTACCGGTTCTTGTCTGTGAGCCGTTGAACTCTTCGTTCTTGTAATCTGTAGCGTTATAACCGCCCGATACTTTCAACTTCAATCCTTTGATGAATTCATATTCTGCGCTGGCATTGTACTGCAGAACGTTGTTTGTTTTATGACGATATTCGTTGCGTGCCGACAATACCGGGTTGAATCGGTAGTCTTCGGCCATGTTTACGCCGTCATCGTACATGGTGTTCAGCAAGTCTGTACCCTTAGGAGATACCGGACGGAATGCCCATACACTATACATATATGCAGTAGAAACTGCAGAAGTACCTGTAGAAGGAGTAGGACCGTCTTGTACGCTGCTTGCGTAGTTTCCGCTCATGTCTAATTTCAGTCTCTTGTTTACCTTCTGGCTGATGCTGAATCTACCTTGGTAACGTTTCAATCCTGAGTTGATAATAACACCCTGCTGGTCGTTATAAGAAAGAGAAGCAGAATATTTCAAGTCGCCCTGACCGCCTGTAAGAGATACGTGGTGGCTGTGAGTAACGGCTGTGCGGTAGATATAGTCTTGCCAGTCGTAAGAAGGAGCAGAACGATAAGCTTCCAAGTCAGGATAAAGGTCTGTATAGTAAGCCGACTTGAATTCATCGCTGTCCTGCATAATTTCTTTCTGCAATTCTACGAATTCGTATCCGTTCATTACGGCAGGAGTATTCTTAACTTTACCAATAGTCATGCTACCGTTATAAGTGATGGTGGGTTTTCCAGCCAAACCTTTCTTGGTAGTTACGATAACAACACCGTTGGCACCACGAGCACCGTAGATAGCTGTAGCCGAAGCATCTTTCAATACGTCGATAGACTCGATATCGTTAGGGTCGAGCGAGCTCAAACCAGATGACTCTTGTGGGAAACCGTCGATTACGTAAAGCGGAGCTGTACTACCTGTAAGTGAACCTGCACCACGGATAATGATGCTGTAGTTATCGCCCAAACCACCATCGCTTGATGATACCTTAACACCGGCGATACGTCCACCGAGGCTTTCTGTAATGTTGCTTACCGGAGTCTTCATCAAGTCGCCAATGTTGGCAGAACCGATAGAACCTGTCAAGTCGGCCTTTTTAACGTCACCGTAACCTACTGCTACTACAGTAACTTCTTCAAGTGCCTGTGCATCTTCTACCAAGGTAACGTTGAATACCTTCTTGTTTCCGATTTTGATTTCTTGAGTTTTGTAACCGATAAATGAGAATACAAGAACATCCGAGCTCTTGACATTGCTAAGTGTGAACTGTCCGTCTAAATCTGTGACGGTACCGTTTGTGCTGCCTTTCACGACGATGCTCACGCCTGAAAGTTCACCCATTGTGTCGACTACCTTACCTGTTACTTGTCCGGCATTTTGTGCCTTGATACTAAATACACAGCATAAGAGTGCAACCAATAGAGTCAAAACTGATTTCTGCTGATTCATAAAATATTAATTAAACTTAGATTTATTGTATGCGTTTTTCGTTCTCTTTTTTAGCTTAAGAGGTGGTATGTTATAAAATGTTTATCTATGCGCAAATATATATAATATATATTAATAGAGTTAATATAATTGTCCAAAACAATGTCGAAAATTGTACAAACACGGACATTTTTATAGCGAAACCCTGTAAGTAGGTGGTTTAAGGGGGTGTAGAAGTAGAAAAATGTCATTAAGATGATGCCTATTGTAAAAAGAAACGATTAATATTGTTGTGTTTTTTATGAGGCGACTGTTAACAATTGTTTTATAAAAACGTTAGCGTAATAGGGTGCGATAAAGTCAGTTTTTAACTTTCGGAAAATAGTCTGTTTTTTAGATATGATAAAAATTGCATACACAAAAAATACCTGTTGAAATGCCGTAAAAAGAATGTGATGTTTCTATTGAAAGAATGCGATGAGTAAAGCGAAAGAATACGATGAGTCAAGTAGTTCATTGCATTCTTTTTTTCTTCTTTCGCATTGTTTTTTAACCCCCTTCAGAAGGTCTTCTGAGGCCGATTTTGAAAAATAATCTATAGGCCAAAGTCATTGATAAGCAAAAAAACGGTTTACGCCTCTTAGTAAAAGTACACTACAGTTGTGCGCTTATGCCCCGAAATATGGATTAATATCAGTATATTTGCCTCGATAAAAGCATTTTAGAATATGATTAAGAAATTAGTTTTTGCCACGAACAACGCCCATAAGTTGGATGAAATTCGTGCTATACTGGGCGATAAGATAGAGGTGCTCAGTTTGAAAGATATAAATTGCGATGCCGATATTCCAGAAACGGCAGATACCCTTGAAGGTAATGCGGCATTGAAGGCAGAGTATATCTATAAGAATTACGGCTTAGATTGTTTTGCCGATGATACCGGCCTCGAAGTTGAGGCTTTAGGCGGTGCTCCGGGAGTCTATTCAGCCCGTTATGCAGGTGGCGACGGACACGATTCGGAAGCCAACATGCGTAAGTTGCTTAAGGAATTAGACGGCGAGCATAACAGAAAAGCGCAATTCCGCACAGCCATCTGTCTTATAGAGAAAGGGGAGGAGCATCTGTTTGAAGGCATAGTGAAAGGTTCTATCATAGAACAAAAGCGTGGTGCTTCCGGCTTCGGCTACGACCCCGTATTCATGCCCGAAGGTTATGAAGAAACCTTTGCCGAAATGGGTAACGCTGAAAAGAATAAGATAAGCCACCGTGCCCGTGCGGTAGAAAAGCTCTGTGAGTATTTAAACGGGAAAGTATAAGTTAACAGCAGGGTAAATAAAAGAGGTGCAATAGCCAAACTATCAAGCTATTGCACCTCTTTTTGTTTTATCCGATGGAATTATGTATTACACATTAAAGCGGAAGTGCATGATATCACCATCCTGCACAACATATTCTTTTCCTTCCACATTAAGTTTACCAGCTTCGCGTACGGCAGCTTCAGAACCATACTGA
This sequence comes from Bacteroides sp. CAG:530, assembly GCA_000434735.1. Lineage (GTDB taxonomy): Bacteria > Bacteroidota > Bacteroidia > Bacteroidales > Bacteroidaceae > Phocaeicola. The sequence continues at coordinate 29,653 of FR881215.1, read as the reverse complement.
ATATAGTCATCGTATTTGATAACCTCGGCACGGATAAAGCCTTTTTCAAAGTCGGTGTGGATAACGCCGGCACACTGCGGAGCTTTCCATCCCTTGTGATAAGTCCATGCCTTAACCTCCATTTCACCGGCGGTGATGAATGTTTCAAGGTTCAGCATCTTGTAGGCAGCCTTAATCAGACGGTTTACGCCCGATTCTTCCAATCCTACTTCCTGAAGGAACATCTGACGGTCTTCGTAAGTATCAAGCTCGGCGATATCTGCCTCGGTCTTTGCCGCTACAACCAAGATTTCTGCACCTTCATCTTTTACAGCCTCACGAATCTGCTCTACATACTTGTTGCCTGTTACCGCGCTGGCTTCGTCTACGTTGCATACATACATTACCGGCTTAGAAGTAAGCAAGAACAAATCGTGCGCTATCTTCTGCTCGTCTTTTGAGTCGAACTGCACGGTACGAGCCGATTTACCTTGTTCAAGAGCCTCTTTATATTTCACCAATACATCGTAAGTCTGTTTTGCTACCTTGTCGCCACCAGTCTGAGCCTGTTTCTGAACACGCTGAATACGGCTTTCTATGGTTTCTAGGTCTTTAAGCTGAAGCTCGGTATCAATAATCTCTTTATCGCGAACCGGGTCTACGCTACCGTCTACGTGGGTTACATTTTCATCGTCGAAGCAACGCAATACATGGATGATAGCATCTGTTTCGCGGATATTGGCAAGGAATTTATTGCCGAGACCTTCACCCTTGCTGGCACCTTTTACCAATCCGGCGATATCTACTATTTCTACCGTAGTAGGAACGATGCGTCCCGGGTGAACAAGTTCCGCCAATTTGGTAAGGCGTTCATCGGGCACGGTAATTACTCCCACGTTGGGTTCGATAGTACAGAACGGGAAATTGGCCGCTTGGGCTTTTGCATTCGATAAACAGTTAAAAAGAGTAGATTTACCCACGTTAGGCAAACCTACGATTCCACATTGTAGAGCCATAATATATTATATAGTTTTTATTTAAATCGTTGATTTTTATTGCGTGGGCACAAAGGTACTCATTTTTTCAGTGTTTGCGGCTTGTTTGCCATTTGAAAAAAAGAATTATATTTGTATCAATCTGTATTTTACTTTTGTTATCAATTTATAAATCAATAATATGAAACGGAAAATATTTTATGGTTGCTTGTTGGCGTGTGCCTCTATGGGCAACCTCAGTGCCGGGGGCATTGTAGTTCCGAAGAAGTATGTTCCTTCGGGAAAGAATATCTACCATAAGGAATGGATAGACTTTAACAAGAACGGTAAAAAGGATGTTTACGAAGACCCTGAAGCTCCTATAGACGCACGTATAGAGGACTTGCTGTCGCAGATGACTCTCGAAGAGAAAACCTGTCAGATGGTTACGCTGTACGGATATCAGCGTGTGCTTAAAGACTCATTGCCTACACCGGAGTGGAAAAACCGATTGTGGAAGGATGGAATGGGAGCTATCGATGAGCATTTGAATGCGTTCAGAGGGTGGGGAGTACCTCCTATGCAGAACGAATTGGTGTGGCCAGCTTCTAATCACGCTTGGGCGTTGAACGAAGTGCAGCGTTTCTTTGTAGAAGATACTCGCTTAGGTATTCCGGTAGATTTTACCAACGAAGGCATACGTGGGGTAGAGAATTATATAGCTACCAATTTCCCTACTCAGTTGGCGTTGGGCCATAGTTGGAATCGTGATTTGATTAATAAGGTGGGATATATCACCGGACGCGAGGCTCGCTTGTTGGGATATACCAATGTTTATACTCCTATACTCGATGTTGGTCGAGACCAGCGTTGGGGTCGCTATGAAGAAGTGTACGGTGAGAGTCCGTATCTGGTGGCAGAGTTAGGTATTGCCATGGCTAAGGGAGTGCAGAAAGATATGCAGGTAGCCGCTACATCGAAACATTTTATAGCTTACTCTAACAATAAAGGCGGGCGAGAAGGCATGGCGCGTGTCGATCCGCAGATGTCACCGCGCGAGTTGGAGAATGTTCACGCTTATACATTTACCCGTGTGATTCGTGAAGCCGGTTTGCTTGGTGTGATGAGCTCGTACAACGATTACGATGGTTTCCCTATACAGAGCAGTCATTATTGGCTTACCGAGCGTCTTCGCGGAACGATGGGCTTCCGTGGATATGTGGTTTCGGATAGCGATGCAGTAGAGTATCTTTATAGCAAGCATAAAACGGCTAAGGATATGAAAGAGGCTGTACGCCAAAGCGTTGAGGCTGGTCTTAATGTTCGTTGTACATTCCGTTCGCCTGAGTCGTATGTATTGCCGCTGCGTGAATTGGTAAAAGAAGGAGGTCTCAGCATGGAGACAATCGACAGTCGTGTGCGCGATATTCTTAGAGTGAAGTTCCTTGTGGGCTTGTTCGACCGTCCTTACCAGACTGACTTGGCGGCAGCAGATAAAGAGGTAAACAGTAAAGAGAATCAGGCGATAGCGCTTCAAGCTTCACGCGAGGGCTTGGTATTGCTGAAGAACGAAGGCAGCTTGTTGCCACTCGACAAATCGAAGCTGAAACGTATAGCTGTATGTGGCCCTAATGCCGATGAAGCTTCTTTTGCGCTTACTCACTACGGACCTGTAGCCGGTGAGGTGGTTACGGTATTAAACGGAATACGTAAGGCTGTAGATAGCGGCACCGAGGTGGTGTACGCCAAAGGATGCGACTTAGTAGATGCACACTGGCCCGAATCGGAGATAATGCCTTATCCGCTTGACGATGCTGAAAAGGCGATGATAGCCGAGGCGGTAGAGGCGGCGAAAAATAGCGATGTGGCTGTTGTAGTATTGGGCGGCGGTGTTCGTACATGTGGTGAAAACAAGTCGAGAACGAGCTTAGATTTGCCGGGCCATCAGCAGCAACTGCTTGAGGCTGTGATGCAAACCGGGAAACCAGTGGTGTTGGTACTTATCAACGGTCGTCCGCTCAGCGTTAATTGGGCAGATAAATATGTTCCGTCTATCTTAGAAGCATGGTATCCGGGAGCGCATGGAGGTACAGCCATTGCTGAGGTTCTATTCGGTGACTATAATCCAGGTGGAAAACTTACCGTTACCTTCCCGAAGACAGTAGGACAGATACCGTTTAATTTCCCGTACAAACCAGCATCGCAGATTGATGGTGGTCGCACTGCTGGACCTAAGGGAAATCAGTCGCGCGTAAACGGACCGCTTTATCCGTTTGGCTACGGATTGAGTTATACTACATTCCAGTATTCCGATATAAAGCTTTCATCTTCTGTAATAACTGACCAACAGCCGTTAACGGTGACATGTAAGGTAAAGAATACCGGAAAGCGTGCAGGCGATGAAGTAGTGCAACTCTATACTCGCGATTTGGTAAGTTCGGTAACTACTTACGAGAAGAATCTGCGTGGATTTGAGCGTGTACATCTGGAACCAGGAGAAGAAAAAGAAGTTACATTTGTTCTTGTTCCGCGCGATTTCCAATTGCTCAATAAAGACAATCATTGGGTGATAGAACCCGGTATGTTCAATATCATGATTGGTGCTTCGTCCGAAGATATCCGCTTAAAGAAAGCACTCGAAATAGTGGCTTACGGACAAACCTCATCGCACGAGGAGACGATAGAAAATCGCAGTCGTTTTATCAGTGCCAGCAAGAATGCATGGAATGTACCTAATGTTATAGACGGTGACATCTCTACTTCGTGGACAGGCACCAATGGAGAATACATATCTTTCGAGTTGGACGGAAAGAAGATGATAGACCGCATAGGCATAGTATGGAAAGACGCTTCGGATGGTGCGAAATACGAAATCCAGCTGTCGAATGGCGGTGGACAATTCCTCCCGATACAGAACGGTACAGTAAAAGCCAATCAAGCAGAGACAGTTACATTCACTCCGTCGGGGGCCAGTGACATACGCATTGTCATAAAAGAAGGTAAAGCGCAAGTTGCTGAGGTTAAACTTCCGGAGCTGAAGAAAGAATAAAAGCAAACAGATAAAAATAAAATGGAGGCAAGCCAAAGGGCGGTGCCTCCATTTTATTTTTAATGCGCTTCAAGCCAATTCTTTCCCCATCCGCAATCCGCATGAAGAGGAACTCTCATCTTATAAGCATTCTCCATTTCGGATAACACAATCTGTTGTACTCGTTCCTTCTCTTCGGGCAATACGCTGAAGTTAAGTTCGTCGTGCACTTGAAGAATCATTTTAGAACGGATATTTTCTTTCTTGAAACGTTCATATATTCGTATCATTGCAACCTTAATGATATCTGCCGCACTACCCTGAATAGGAGCGTTGATGGCGTTTCGCTCGGCATAACCACGTACTACGGCATTACGCGAATTGATATCCGGCAAGTAGCGTTTGCGCTTGAATATGGTTTCTATATAACCCTTTTCGCGAGCTATGCGTATGCTCTCGTCCATGTATTCTTTTACGTGCGGATAATTCTCGAAATACCCGTCTATCAACTCTTTAGCCTCTTTGCGGTCTACACCCAAACGCTCTGCAAGACCAAATACGGATATGCCGTAAATGATACCGAAGTTGGCGGTCTTAGCTTTGCTGCGCTGTTCGCGCGTTACGCTTGATATATCTTCTTTATAAATCTTGGCTGCAGTGGCTGCATGGATATCCTGACCTTCGTTGAACGCCTCTACCATGTGCGGGTCATTGCTAAGGTGAGCCATGATGCGCAACTCTATTTGCGAATAGTCGGCAGAGAAGAACTCGCATCCATCATCGGGGATGAAAGCCTTTCTAATCTCTTTTCCATCCTCGTTTCTGATAGGAATATTCTGCAAGTTTGGGTTACTTGAGCTGAGTCGTCCGGTAGCGGTTATAGTCTGGTTGAACGAAGTGTGTATCCTATTAGTGCGTGGATTGATAAGCAGAGGCAAGGCATCGATGTATGTGCCCAGCAACTTCTTCAAGCCGCGGTGCTCTAATATCTTTCCTACTATTTCGTGCTTTCCTCTCAGGCTTTCCATTACCTCTTCCGATGTAACGTACTGTCCGGTCTTTGTCTTCTTTGGCTTTTCTATGATCTTGAGTCGGTCGAAGAGAACTTCTCCTACTTGCTTGGGCGAAGCGATATTAAACTCTACGCCTGCCAATTGGTGGACTTCTTCTTCTATCTGTTTCATGCGGGCGGTGAAGTGACGCGATGTCTCTTTCAGCGCCTCGGTGTCGATGCGCACTCCGTTGCGCTCCATGTACGCCAATACCGGAACAAGTGGCATCTCTATTTCGTAGAAGAGTTTATCAACGCTGTTTGTCACCAATTCCTTTTCGAGAATGTTCTTCAGCTTGAAAGTAACGTCGGCATCTTCGCACGCATATTTATATACCTCTTCGGGAGAGAGGTCGCGCATGTTTTTCTGGTTCTTGCCTTTCGCACCTATAAGCTCTTCTATTTTGATGGTGTCATATTTAAGGTAGACTTCCGCCAGATAGTCCATGCCATGATGCAGTTCGGGCTGAAGCACGTAATGAGCTACCATGGTGTCGAACATCGGACCTTTCACCTCTACGCCATAATTTGCCAACACCAATATGTCGTATTTAATATTCTGTCCGATTTTTAGTGAACTCTCATTTTCGAAGGCAGGCTTGAACTTGTCGACCAATTTTTGCGCTTCATCGCGATTGCTCGGCACGGGAACATAAAAAGCCTGGTTTTCGGCGAACGAAAAGCTCATTCCCACCAGTTCCGCGCTGATTGGGTCGGTTCCGGTGGTCTCTGTATCTAGAGCAAAATTATCGCGTGTAAGGATTAATTGTAATAATTCATCTTCTTTTGCTTCTGTATCAACAAGTTGATAGTCTACGTCTATGTCATTAAGCCTTTTGAGACTTGAATTTTTAGAATCATCTGTACCGTTGTCCGCAAAAAATCCAAAGAGATCGGGTTGAGAAACCTGTGGAGTGGGGGACGCTGTGGTTTTGTTAGTCTTCAGCACACGGTCTATCAATGTACGGAACTCCAATTCCTCGAACAGTCTACGCAGTTCGTCTTCGTCCGGCTCCTTACGGCTCAGTTCTTCCATGTTGAGAGTGATGGGAACATCAACTTTGATGGTGGCAAGAAATTTAGAGAACTCTATCTTCTCTTTGTTACTTTCCACTTTAGTCTTGATGGCACCCTTCAGTTCGTCGGTATGCGCCAACAAGTTTTCTATGCTTCCGAATTGGGCGACTAACTTCTGCGCGGTTTTTTCGCCTACTCCCGGACAGCCCGGTATGTTATCTGCAGAGTCGCCCATCAGTCCCAGCATATCTATTACCTGCGCCGGAGACTGGATATCGAATTTCGCCTTTATCTCTTCAACGCCCATAACCTCGAACTCCTTGTCGCCATACTTGGGTCTATACATAAAGACATTGTCGGTTACCAGCTGACCGTAGTCTTTATCGGGAGTCATCATGTAAGTCTTTATGCCCTGCTTTCCTGCCTCGGTAGCCAACGTACCGATTACGTCGTCGGCTTCATATCCTGCCACTTCGAGAATAGGAATACGGTAAGCGCGGATAATATCTTTTATAATAGGTACAGACAGACGGATAGCTTCGGGAGTCTCTTCGCGCTGCGCCTTATATTGTTCGAACATTTCATGGCGGAATGTAGGTCCCGCAGGGTCGAAGGCAATACCTATATGAGTAGGGTTCTCTTTCTTTAGAACATCCTCAAGCGTATTGACAAACCCCATGATGGCCGATGTATTAAAGCCTTTAGAGTTAATTCTTGGATTTTTTATGAAAGCGTAATATGCTCTGTAAATGAGTGCGTATGCATCGAGTAGGAATAGTTTATCCATTTCGTGTAAAAATATTAAGTTTCCAATGTAAAAGTACAAAAAAATACCGTATTACTTGTTTTATTATTACTTTTGTGCTCAAATTGATCTTCATGAATAGTTTAGAGTTAATTCGTAAACCTGTAGAATCGGAGCTGACCGAATTCAAGTCGCTTTTTGATGCGTCATTGCAAAGTGACACTCCGTTGCTAGACAATGTTCTTTCTTACATAAGAAAGCGCAATGGAAAAATGATGCGCCCTATATTGGTGTTGCTGATGGCAAAATTATACGGTAGTGTGTGCGAAGCGACTCTTCATGCTGCCCTGTCGCTGGAGTTGCTTCATACGGCCAGCCTGGTGCACGATGATGTAGTAGACGAAAGCGATAAACGACGTGGACAGTCGTCGGTGAACGCTCTTTATGATAATAAGGTATCGGTATTGGTGGGCGACTTCATGCTTGCCACAAGTCTGGCTCATGCAGCAAAGACAAATCATATAGAACTGGTAAAATTAGTGGCACGATTGGGACAAAATCTGTCGGAAGGCGAGATTATCCAATTGGCTAATACATCAAACCGTGAGTTCTCGGAAGAGATATACTTCGATGTTATCCGAAAGAAAACAGCGGCGCTCTTTGCAGCCAGTGCAGAAAGCGGAGCCATATCGGTTGATGCTGCGGATAAGGATGTAGCCGACGCTACTCTTTTCGGTGAGTTGATTGGTATCGCTTTTCAGATTAAAGACGATATATTCGATTACTTCGACAGCGATGCGATAGGGAAGCCTACCGGAAACGATATGTTGGAAGGAAAGCTTACACTGCCTGCCTTGTATGTGTTGAATAAAACGACTGATTCTTCCGTGAAAGAAACGGCTCTACGCATCCGTGCGCTTGAGGCGACCAAGGAAGAAATAAGCGACTTTGTATTGTACGTAAAAGAGCATGGTGGAATAGAGTACGCGCGTGAGACCATGATGAAATATCGCGATAAGGCGATAGAATTGTTGCCTGCTTCGGGCGACAAGGCTATAAAGGAATCGCTGATAGCTTACGTGGATTATGTGATACAGCGTGACAAATAAACCGTTTCGGTTATATTATAAAAAAAAGAAGGTGTTTTCGCACCTTCTTTTTTTGTCTCTTATTGAAGTTGTCTCACATCGGTCGTTGTGAACGCTCATGACGGTCGATGTGAGCGTTCGTATCGACCGATGTGAGCGCGCGTATCGGTCGAAGTAAGACGACTTTAGTAAGGGAGGGTATGACTTGATCAATTAAAAGAATTTAGTCTCTTCGCCAGTAATGTCAGAAAGAAGCAAGTTTGCCAAACGGCTTGTGCCCAAGCGGAACAATTCGTTGTTGAGCCATTCTTTGCCTAACACCTCTTTTACGATAGTATAATAAGTCAGTGCATCTTCTACTGTGTTGATGCCACCAGCGGGCTTAAATCCAACCTTACGGCCTGTTTCGAGGAAGTATTCTTTAATAGCCTGACACATTACGTAAGCAGCCTCCGGCGTAGCGGCAGGTTTCTCTTTTCCTGTAGAAGTCTTTATGAAATCAGCTCCCGAATACATTGATAGGATAGAGGCCTTTTTTATGTTTTCGGCAGTAGCCAAAGCACCGGTTTCCAAGATTACTTTCAAGTGCTTTTCGCCACACACGTCTTTCAGTTCTTCTATCTCGTCGCACATACCTTCGTAGTCTCCGCTCAAGAATTTGCCTACAGAAATAACGATGTCAATTTCGTCTGCTCCCGCATGAAGTGCCAAGCTTGTTTCGGCTACTTTCACTTCTATGAAAGTCTGCGATGATGGGAATCCGCCCGATACACATGCTATGTTTACATTGTCGGCTTCGAGTGTATCGTTTACTATTTCTGCCATATTAGGATAAACGCAGATAGCAGCCACGTTATCCAAATCGGGATATTTATCAACGAAATCGTTTACGCGTTGAGTAAACTGCATTACGCTCGTTTCGCTGTCGGTACACTTCAAAGTAGTGAGGTCGATGCAGTGGAACAAGAATTTCTTCACTTCCTTGGTGTTGTTCTCTTTCAAGTGCTTTTCTATAAGCTTAGCTGTTGCAGCAGCTACTTCATCATCTTTCAGAGCAGTGTTATATTTGCTCAGAGCCTCATTATACTTGTTGTGGTTATTATTGGCAACGGTGCCTAATTCTTCTTCGTTATACATCATGTGATTTATAATTTAGGGTTATTTTTATGTCTGTTCTTATCTCTCTCCGTCTTCTTCTGGAGGTTCTTTTCAAACGCCTCCGTCAGGTTTGTTCCTGTTTGGTTGGCAATGCAAAGCAATACCCATAATACGTCGGCCATCTCATCGGCCAGGTTATCTTTCTCTCCGGCTTTGAACGATTGGTCTCCATATCGGCGTGCCATTACGCGTGCCATTTCGCCCACTTCTTCTGTGAGCACAGCCATATTGGTTAGCTCGCTGAAATAGCGAACCCCGTATGTTTTGATCCATTCGTCGACTGTTTTTTGTGCTTCTTCTATGGTCATGGCTTCAATTATTGAATCGTTTTTACGCGGTATTTTATTCCTTGTTTTTAGTATCCATGCAGATGGTAACCGGTCCGTCGTTTAGAAGCTCCACTTTCATGTCCGCTCCAAATTCGCCAGTACCTACCTGCTTTCCGGTGGCGATGCTCATCTCGTTGCAGAAATACTCATAAAGAGGTATAGCGTGAGCATGACCGGCAGCACGGATATACGATGGGCGATTGCCCTTCTTGGTTGAGGCCATCAGCGTGAATTGACTTACCACGAGTACCTCTCCGTTTATGTCTATAACCGATTTGTTCATCGTTCCGTTTTCATCGTCGAAAACTCTTAGACCTGCTATCTTTTTGCAAAGCCAGTTGGCATCCTCTTCTGTATCGGCTTCTTCTATTCCCACCAAGACCAAGAAGCCTTGCTGTATGGCCGATTTGCAGACACCTTCAATTGTAACAGAAGCGTGCTTTACACGCTGTATCACTACTCTCATGATTTTATCTTTTTTACAAATATACGTATTTATTCCTTTTCTTTCGGTCTCTCGCCAATTATTTACCCTGCGGTTTATCCCAACGATTCTTTCACGCTTTTAGCTGCGCTTTCGCCTACCACTTCCGCCAGTTCTTCCAAGCTTGCCTTCTTGATTCTTGCTACACTCTTGAACGCTTTCAGTAGGGCAGTCTTTCGTTTTTCTCCGATGCCTTTTACGTTATCGAGTGCCGATGCAATTTGCGATTTGCTTCGCTTGTCGCGATGGAAGGTAATGGCGAATCGGTGCACTTCATCCTGTATGTTTTCAAGTAGATGAAATAGGGGTGTGCCTTGCTTTATTCCGATGGTCATGGGCGGGAATCCGAATAACACTTCCGATGTGCGGTGGCGGTTGTCTTTTGCCAATCCGGCGATAGGGATGTTAAGATGCAACTCGTCTTCTATTACCTGACGTACTACCTCCATTTGTCCCTTTCCGCCATCCGTAAGAATAAGGTCGGGCAACTCTCCTTGCTCTTCTATTATGCGCGAATATCTGCGTCGCACCACCTCTTGCATTGAAGCGTAATCGTCGGGGCCAACTACGGTTTTTATGATGTATTTGCGGTAATCCTTTTTACTTGGTTTGGCTTTCTTGAACACTACGCACGCCGCTACTGCATCGCTGCCTTGAATGTTTGAGTTATCGAAACACTCTATATGGATAGGCATCTTTTCCATGTGTAGTTGCTCTTGAATCTCTTTCAAAAGTCGCACGCTTCTTTGTTCCGGATTCAGCTTTTCCGCTTGTTTCAGTCGGTCTACCTTATATTGTTTTACGTTCAGAATAGACAACTCAAGCAGATGCTTCTTGTCGCCTCGTTGCGGAATGGTGAATGTAACTCCGTCCATTTCCATATCGAGTTCGAACGGAACGATAATCTCTTTCGATCGGCTTTTATATCGCTCTCTCATCTCTATGATGCCAAGTTGAAGCAACTCCTCTTTGGTCTCATCCATGCGCATCTTATACTCGAAAGTGAACGCCTGGTTGATGCATCCGTTGGTAATGTGAAGGTAGTTTATATACGCCGTATTCTCGTCCGTCTCGATAGAAAACACATCGATGTTATGAAGCACCGAACTCACCACTTCGCTCTTTGATCTGTAGGTCTCAATAAGCTCGTATTTCTCTTTCACCTTTTGCGCCTCTTCGAACTTCATGTCTGCTGCCAAACTCATCATTTCGTTCATTAATGCCTCGCTGATGATTTGAGTATTCCCCTTCAGAATCTCCTTTATTTGGGCGATGTTCTGCATATATTCCTCGTGCGATTGCATGGCGATACACGGAGCCTTGCAGTTCTTGATATGATACTCCAAGCAAACGTTGAACTTGCCGTTTCGGATGTTTTCCGGAGTAAGAGCGAGATTGCACGTGCGAAGCGGATATAGTTTCTTGATCAACTCTAACACCGCCATCATCGATGGAACGTGACTGTACGGACCGTAGTAAGTAGATCCGTTTCTTACTATCTTTCTCGTCTTGAAAACCCGTGGAAAATACTCGTTGGTTACGCAGATGGAAGGGTAGCTCTTGTCGTCTTTCAAGAGCACGTTATACCTCGGCTTGTATTTCTTGATAAGGTTGTTCTCAAGTAGCAACGCATCCTCTTCGGTGTTAACCACAATGTAACGAATGTCGGCAATCTTCGATACCAAGATGCGGGTCTTGGCAGATTGATGCTCTTTCGAGAAATAAGAATAGACTCGTCTCTTCAGATTCTTGGCTTTCCCTACATATATAATAGTTCCCTCCTTATTCAGGTATTGATAAATTCCGGGACCGGTGGGCAAGTTCAATACAATTCCGCGCAGGTATTCGTTTGCGTTCAGCTCTTCCATTTCTGTTTTGTTTGCTTAGCTTTGTTACTACAATAAACGGATTGAATAAGCCAATCTAATTGTAGCTTTTTCAATCCGTCTAGACTCCATCTTCGTCGCACGTCAGGCTAAAGAACGATGGATGTTGATTCAATTATAAAGGCAATAATGTAGTTACCTCAACATCGTTGGTGAAGGCGTTTCTACCGTTCAATCCCTTAAGTTCGATGACGAAGTTTACGAAGATATTCTTAGCTCCGCACTTCTTGACCAAACGGTATGCGGCAGCCATTGTGCCACCTGTAGCAAGCAGATCGTCGTGCAGCAGCACCACGTCGTTTTCGTCTATCGCATCCTTGTGGATTTGGATAGTGTCTGTGCCGTACTCCTTGGCATAAGTTTCTTCTATTGTCTCAGCCGGAAGCTTGCCCGGCTTTCTTGCCATAACGAAACCGGCACCCAAACGTGCGGCTAAAGCTCCACCAAGGATGAAGCCTCTCGACTCTATTCCCACTACTTTGGTGATGCCTTTGTCCTTATACATTTCGTATAATTCGTCTATGATGCTCTGTAAGCACTCTGGGCTTTTGAACAAGGTTGTTACATCATAAAACAAGATGCCAGGCTTCGGAAAATCGGGTATTTCGCGAAGGTTTTTCTTTAAAGTCTCTTTATTCATTTTCAGTATGTTGTGGTTGTTTCTTAAACTTGTTGTTTCACGTGGAACACGCACCGGTTATCGTCCTAACAAGACTAGCAGCACGTTGATATCGCTGGGCGATACTCCTGGTATGCGGCTCGCTTGTGCCAGAGTTTCGGGGTTTATCTTTTCAAGCTTCTGGCGTGCCTCGGTCGATAGGGAGTTAAGGCTTGCGTAGTCGAACTTGCCCTTTATCTTGATGCTCTCCAAGCGGTGTATCTTGTCGGCAATGGTGCGTTCTCGATCGATGTATCCTTGGTACTTTATCAGCACTTCGGCAGCTTCTATTATCTCATCTTTGCGTGGGTCGGTTATCTTGTCTAATTCTTCTTTAAGAGCCGACACGTACGGAGCGATGTTTTCTATCGACACCTGAGGTCTTGCCAAAATGTCTACCAACTTGCATCCGTGAACCAGTCTTGATGTTCCTAAATTCTCAAGCGCATCGTTTATTTTGTCTGGCTTGATGGAGTAACCTTTCGCGAAGTCGATGATATGTCTTACAGCTTCGCGTTTGCTTAGAAGCATGTCGTATCTGTCTTGCTTTACCAACCCCAATTTATAAGCTCGTTCGGTCAGTCGCATATCGGCATCGTCTTGTCTTAACAGGATGCGATATTCTGCGCGCGAGGTAAACATACGGTAAGGTTCGTCTACGCCTTTTGTTACCAAGTCGTCTATCAATACACCTATGTAAGCTTCGTCTCTACCTAAGATAAACGGTTCTCCTCCGTGGCAATTTATGTGGGCGTTGATACCTGCTATGATTCCTTGTCCTCCGGCTTCTTCGTATCCGGTAGTACCATTTACTTGTCCGGCGAAGAACAGGTTCTTTACTACCTTCGACTCTAACGAATGCTTCAATTGAGTAGGGTCGAAGAAATCGTATTCTATGGCGTAGCCTGGGCGGTATGCCACGATATTTTTGAAGCACGGAATCTTTTTAAGTGCGGCGAATTGTATCTCCATCGGGAGCGATGAAGAGAATCCGTTCAAGTATAATTCGTTTGTTGTTTCTCCTTCGGGTTCCAAGAACAATTGGTGTTGTGGCTTGTCGGGGAAGGTAACAATCTTGGTCTCGATGCTGGGGCAGTAACGAGGCCCGATACTCTGGATCTGTCCGTTGAACAACGGCGAATCTGCAAGTCCACTACGCAATACTTCGTGCGCTTCTTCGTTGGTATAGCAAGTCCAGCACTGTAGTTGTTTCAGCTTTCGCGGCTCGCTGATGAACGAGAAACGATGGAAGTCGTTCTCTCCGTCTTGAGTATCCATTAAGCTGAAGTCTACGCTTCGCGCGTCTATGCGGACGGGAGTTCCGGTTTTCATTCTTCCCGCTGTTATTCCGTGGCGAGTAATAGACTCGGTGAGGTTATACGATGCCGGCTCTGCACAGCGTCCGCCTGCAAGCATTTTATGTCCGATATGCATCAGTCCGTTCAAGAATGTGCCGGCCGTAAGAATCACACATTTTGCGTAGAAGGTAACTCCCCAGCAAGTAGTAACGCCTGTTACTTCACCGTTTTCTACCAACAGTTCTTCTACCGTGTCTTGCCATATATGCAGGTTGGGGATGTTCTCTAATATTTCGCGCCAAGCCCAGATGAATTTGCCGCGGTCGCATTGTGCGCGAGGGCTCCACATGGCAGGACCTTTAGAGCGATTCAGCATTCTAAACTGGATAGCCGTGCGGTCTGTTACCAAACCCATGTATCCGCCTAACGCGTCAATTTCGCGAACTATCTGTCCTTTTGCGATACCGCCTACTGCCGGGTTGCAACTCATCTGGCCAATCTTGTTCATGTCCATCGTGATGAGACACGTCTTCGATCCCAAGTTGGCGGCAGCAGCAGCAGCTTCACATCCGGCGTGTCCGGCACCAATTACAATAACGTCGTATTTAAAGTTCATTGATTATGTATTTGTTTTTGCAAAGTTATTGAAAATCTTTCAGCATGTCTAATGCCTTGTTTTCTGCAGCCTCCATGATTTCGCGTTCTCCGGGACCTTTGTCGTTGATGCCGCACAGGTGCAATATGCCATGTATGATGACACGATGCAACTCGGTGTCATAAGCAGCGTCGAACTGTTCGGCATTGGTGCGAACGGTGTCAAGGCTGATGAAGAGGTCGCCCGAAAGACGATTGCCTTCGCAGTAGTCGAAGGTTATGATATCTGTGTAATAGTCGTGCTGAAGGAACTGTCGGTTCACCTCCAATATCTTCTCGTCCGAGCAGAATATATAGGCTATTTCGCCGACTTTCTTTCCGTATGTTTCGGCCACCGCCTTTATCCATGCGGTGGTTTCTCTCTTTTTGATGTTGGGCATTTCAACCCCTTCTGTCTGATAAGTAATCATATCAATGTATATCGATTAAAAGAATAAATAGCAAATCAGTATGGCGGCTATAATACCTACTAAATCGGCCAGCAGTCCGCATTGTACCGCATGGCGTGTGCGTGATACTCCCACGCTTCCGAAGTATACAGCCAATATATAGAACGTAGTATCTGTTGAGCCTTGGAAGATACAAGCCAGTCGTCCCACGAACGAGTCGGCTCCGTATGTATTCATGGCGTCAACCATCATGCCTCTGGCTCCGCTTCCGCTGAGCGGCTTCATCAGTGCGGTAGGCAGTGCCCCTACAAAGTCGCTGTTGATGCCGCACGCATTAAGTAGTGATGCGAATCCTTGTATAATGTAATCCATACATCCCGAAGTGCGGAACACACCGATGGCTACCAATATAGCAACCAAATACGGGATGATGCGTACCGCTGTAGAAAAGCCCTCTTTCGCACCTTCAACGAAAGCATCGTATACGTTTATTTTTTTTCTTACTCCAGCCAATAGAAATCCGATAATGATAACAAACAACAGCACGTTGGCGGTGGTGGTGGAATAAGCGTTTATCAATTCCTTGTCCATTGTGCGGAACAGCCAGATGATACCGGCTATAAAAACACTGGCTCCGCCAAGTGTAAGCATTATGGTTCGGTTCAGTAAGTTTATTCGCTGATAAAGGCTCACGCTTATGATTCCAGCCAAAGTGGAGAAGAACGTAGCCAACAATATCGGCACGAATACATCGGTAGGCTGTGCGGCTCCCATCTGTGCGCGATACACCATGATGCTGATGGGGATAATGGTAAGTCCCGATGTATTCAGCACCAAAAACATAATCATCGGGTTGCTGGCTGTATCTTTTTTGGTGTTCAGCTCCTGCAAACCTTCCATCGCTTTTAGTCCTAAAGGAGTAGCTGCATTATCCAATCCAAGCATGTTTGCCGCTAAGTTCATGAATATGCTTCCGGTTACGGGATGTCCTTTAGGTATATCTGGAAACAGTTTGCAGAATAAAGGGCTAAGTGCCTTCGACAGCATGTTTATCACGCCGCCTTTTTCGCCTATGCGCATAATTCCCATCCACAACGCCAATACTCCGGTCAGTCCTAACGATATTTTGAATGCTGCTTTCGACGAATCGAATGTAGAGTTTATTATCTCCGGAAATACTGACATGTCTCCCCAGAAAATCAGTCGGGCAGTTGCAACCACAAAGGCGCAAATAAAAAAAGCGATCCAGATATAGTTTAGAACCATAAGAAAGAGCTTGTTTGTTTATTTAATATCTTTACCCCGACAAAAATACTTATTTAATCTGAAAACTGTAACTTTGTTTATATGAAATCATTCAGAATGAGGTATATTCGATATTGTCTGCTTGGCTTATTGCTGACAAGTGTTTTTATGTTCCGTTTTATTGGCGGATGGGGCGAATGGTATGCTTGCCATTTATATCCGGCATTGTCGTTCGTACTGTCGGGAGCGGCTTCTGTTGTTCCGTTCTCCGTGTGCGAGGTAGTAGTTATTCTTTTTGTTTTGTTCCTGATAGGCTATCCGTTTTATTCACGGAAGAAATCTCGTAAAAGTGTTAAGTCTATTCTCCGGGCAGAACTGGAATGTGTGCTTTGGCTGTACGTTTGGTTTTATTGGTCATGGGGGATGAACTACTTTCGTAGCGATTTCTTTCAGCGGGCGCATGTAGAGCGTGTGGAATATAATGAAGATGCCTTCCGAAGTTTTCTTTCTGAGTATGCCGATAGCTTGAACGCTTCTTACTGTTCTGCCGATACGGAGTTAAACCGTAGGCAGCTTGAAGATTCTATCAAGCAGTCTTTCCGCTCCGTGTCGACATCCTTCGGCTTGTCGTGTCCTCGTTCGTTTCAGCACCCCAAGCGTTCGTTGGTTAATCCACTTTATTCTAAAGTCGGCGTGTTGGGTTATATGGGACCTTTCTTTTGCGAGAGCCATTTGAACCATCAACTCTTTCCTTTGCAATACCCGTTTGTCTATGCCCACGAGCTTTCTCATCTGTTGGGAGTATCAGCCGAGGCCGAAGCTAACTATTGGGCGTTTAAGATGTGCGTCCGTTCTTCAAGTCCGTTTGTCCGTTACAGCGGATATTCGGGATTGTTGCCTTATGTGTTGTCTAATGCCTACGCTTTGCTCTCTCCCGAAGATTGCGATAAGTGGGTTGCCACACTTCGTCCCGAAGTTGTTGCCGATTTCTCTGCTCAGCGAAAATTTTGGAGAGAAGAGTATAGTCCGCTTCTTGGCAGCATACAAGACAAACTTTATACTCTCTACTTGAAAGGGAACAAAATTTCGTCGGGACAGAAAAATTATGCGGAGGTAGTAGGACTTTTGCTTGCTACTTCAAGTCATGATAAAAAATAGCTCTTTTTGAGCTTTCGAGGTTTTAAAATTCCGGGTAAGTGGGCGAGTCGTTCTTGAATTTTTAATTCTCGTGGCGTTTTGAGCTTTGCGAAACGATGTTTTATTTGGTAAATAAGTATCTATCTGTAATTGAATATCTGTTATTGCTTTGCTTAGTGTGCGGCAAATCTCTTCTAGAGTGTTTGTTTTGTCGTTGCGAAATATCTATTTTGTTGCGCTAATCTAGAATTATCTGTCATGAAAAAGCAGAAATTACCCTGCAACTCCTCTCAAGCACTGTAAACATCCGTTTTCGGAGGCAAAGTCAATAAAAATAAAGTCACATTCAGCGCTTTAAATAAAAAACCGTATCTTTACAACTTGAAATTTCAATAAGTAACAACGAACAGATGGCCATCATTATTAAGAAAGTAAGCTCGAAGAAAGAGCTCAAGACATTTATTCGCTTCAATTATGAGCTGTATAAAGGCAATCCTTATTCCGTACCCGATTTGTACGACGATATGCTGAACACATTCAGCTCTAAGAAAAATGCAGCGTTCGAATTCTGTGAAGCCGAATATTTTCTCGCTTATAAAGACAATAAAGTTGTGGGAAGAGTTGCCGCTATCATCAACAATCGCGCTAACCAGACTTGGGACAAGAAAGAAGTGCGTTTTGGATGGATAGACTTTATCGATGACGAAGAAGTGTCGTCGGCTTTGCTCAAGGCGGTAGAAGACTGGGGAAAACAGAAAGGTATGGATACCATAACCGGTCCGTTAGGATTTACCGATATGGATGCCGAAGGTATGTTGATAGAAGGTTTCGACCAACTGGGTACCATGGCTACCATTTACAACTACCCGTATTATCCGCAGCACATGGAGAAGTTGGGCTTCGAAAAAGATGCCGACTGGGTAGAGTTTAAGCTCTATGTGCCCGATCAGTTGCCCGAAAAATTTGTACGTATTTCAGAGATTATCCTTCAGAAGTATAAACTCAAAATCAAAAAACTCACACGTAAGGAGATAAAAGAAAAGCATTACGGACAGAAGATTTTCGACCTTATCAACGAAGCTTATGCACCGCTGTACGGCTTCTCTAAGATGACACAAGGACAGATTGACCAGTATGTAAATACATACCTTCCGTTACTCGACCTCCGCATGGTGTCTATAGTAGAGACCGAAGACGGAGAGTTGGTAGCTGCCGGCATTTCTATGGCATCGCTCTCTAAAGCATTGCAGAAAGCCAAAGGACGTATATTGCCGTTCGGATGGTTCTATTTGCTTAAAGCCTTGTTCATAAAACGCCCCAAGGTACTCGATTTGCTGTTGGTAGGCGTGAAGCCCGAATACCAGAGCAAGGGCGTAAACGCACTGCTGTTTTACGACTTGGTTCCTACATTTAAGAAGATGGGATTCGTATACGGCGAGAGCAACCCCGAATTAGAAGAAAACAAGAAAGTACAAGCTCAATGGAGCGCATTCGAAAGCGTACAGCATAAGCGTCGTCGTGCGTTCAAAAAAGCGATATTATAAAACACATCTTGAATGGAAGAAGTAGATATAAATAAGCCTGCCGAAGCTTCCGTATCGTATACAGAAGAGAATATCCGTCATCTGAGCGATATGGAGCACGTGCGTGTGCGTCCGGGTATGTACATTGGCCGCTTGGGAGATGGTTCTCAGGCGGAAGACGGAATTTATGTGCTTCTGAAAGAAGTGATAGACAATTCCATCGATGAATTTAAAATGGGAGTCGGTAAGCGTATCGACATTACCATAGAAGATAATCTGCGTGTCTCGGTGCGCGACTATGGCCGTGGTATTCCCTTGGGTAGTTTGGTAGATGCTGTATCGATGCTTAACACCGGAGGTAAGTACGATACCAAAGCATTTAAGAAGAGCGTGGGTCTGAACGGTGTGGGTGCCAAGGCTGTCAATGCCTTAAGCTCTCGTTTCGTTGCCCGAAGCGTGAGAGACGGTCAGATGCGCGAGGCGGTATTCGAGCGCGGTCAGCTTATCTCAGACAATACATCGTCTACCGAAGAAGAAAACGGAACTTACATCTTCTTCGAGCCCGACAATACGCTGTTCTTAAATTACCATTTCCGTCCGGAATATATAGAGACCATGCTTCGTAATTACACCTATTTAAATACGGGGCTTGCCATCTATTACAACGGACACCGCATCATCAGTCGTAACGGTCTAGAAGACTTGCTAAACGATAACATGACGGGCACGGCTCTTTATCCCATCGTTCATCTTACGGGCGAGGATATAGAGATAGCCTTTACGCATACCTCACAGTATGGCGAAGAGTATTATTCGTTTGTAAACGGACAGCATACCACACAAGGCGGTACTCATCAGAGTGCGTTTAAGGAGCATATTGCACGTACTATCAAGGAGTTCTATGGTAAGAACATGGAGTTCCAGGATATCCGAAACGGATTGGTGGCAGCTATTGCTATTAACGTAATAGAGCCTACCTTCGAGAGCCAGACAAAGATTAAATTAGGCTCGCTCACCATGGCGCCAGAGAAAGATTCAGACGGCAATCCTTACCCCTTGTCGGGAGTTAGCGTAAACAAGTTTGTAGGCGATTTCGTTAAAGAGAATGTCGATAACTATCTGCATAAGCATCCCGATGTATCGGAGGTGATGCTGCAAAAGATACAAGAGTCTGAGAAGGAGCGTAAGGCGATAGCCGGGGTGACTAAGATTGCCCGAGAGCGTGCCAAGAAAGCCAACCTGCATAACCGTAAGTTGCGCGACTGCCGTGTACATCTTAACGACGTGAAAGGCGGAAAGAAAGACGATGATAACGATCCGCGTCTTGAAAGTTCCATCTTCATCACCGAGGGAGATTCTGCGAGCGGTTCAATAACCAAAAGTCGCGATGTAAATACCCAGGCAGTATTTAGCTTGCGCGGTAAGCCCCTCAACTCATTCGGTCTAACAAAGAAAGTGGTATACGAGAACGAAGAATTCAATCTGCTTCAAGCTGCGCTTAACATAGAAGACGGTCTTGACGGATTGCGTTATAATAAGGTGATAGTAGCTACCGATGCCGATGTAGACGGTATGCACATCCGCCTGCTTATGATAACCTTCTTCTTGCAGTTCTTCCCCGATTTGATAAAGAAAGGCCATGTATTTATCCTTCAGACCCCGTTGTTCCGTGTCCGTAACCGTAAGAAAGGAGTTTATGAAACCATCTATTGCTATACCGACGAAGAACGTATGGCAGCCATAGAGAAGCTTTCTCCTAATCCTGAAATTACACGATTCAAAGGTCTTGGAGAGATTTCGCCCGATGAGTTCCGTAACTTTATCGGTAAAGACATGCGTCTGGAGCAGGTTACATTAAGAAAGACCGATGCCGTAGAAGAACTGTTGGGCTTCTACATGGGAAAGAACACTATGGAACGTCAGAATTTTATCATCGACAATCTGGTGGTAGAAGAAGATATAGTAGATTGATACATAAGAATATATAAATGAAAAGAGCGATATTCCCAGGTACATTCGACCCGTTTACCATCGGACACTATTCGGTGGTAAAACGGGCGCTGACCTTTATGGATGAGATAATAATCGGTATTGGTATAAACGACAGCAAGCGTACGTGGTTTCCTACCGACAAGCGTGTAGAAATGGTTAAGAAACTGTATGCCGATGAGCCTCGCGTTAGGGTAGAGGCATACGATAACTTGACTGTCGATTTTGCCATTCAGCACGATGCCGGCTTCATTATCCGTGGCATCCGTACGGTACGCGATTTTGAGTACGAAGAAACCATAGCCGATATCAACAGAAAATTGGCTGGTATAGAAACCATCCTTCTGTTTACCGAGCCGGAGTTGACATCCGTCAGCTCAACTATTGTGCGCGAATTGCTGCATTACGGTAAAGACGTTACTCCGTTTTTACCCGAAGGACTTGATATAAAAATATAAATATCTCAATTATACGATGATAAGAAAAAGCGTAATGGTAATTGTGAGCTGCATTTGCCTCTTGGCGACTGCCGCTGCACAAAACAAGGTGCTTAATTCGCCTTCACGCAAGCTTCAGTTGGCGGAGTTTGCTATTTCTAATCTTTATGTAGATAAAGTAGACGAGAATAAAGTAGTAGAGAACGCCATAAAAGGAATGTTAGAGCAACTCGATCCTCATTCTACTTATTCCGATCCCGAAGAGGTGAAGAAACTTAACGAGCCTTTGCAAGGCAACTTCGACGGTATCGGAATTCAGTTTAATATGGCTACAGATACTTTGTTCGTTATACAGACCATCTCTGGCGGACCGTCGGAGAAGGCGGGTGTGTTGGCTGGCGACCGTATCATAGAGGTCGACGATACGCTGATAGCCGGAGTAAAGATGCCTACAGAAGATGTAATGAGTCGTCTGCGTGGCAAGCGAGGTACCAAGGTAACCGTTAAGGTGATGCGTCGTGGCTCTGCAGGACTTATTCCTATTACCATTAAGCGCGATAAGATACCCGTTTACAGCCTCGATGCCGCTTATATGATAAACAAGAATACCGGCTATATCCGCATCAGTCGTTTTGCTGCCACTACCGGAAAAGAGTTTGCCGATGCACTGCATAAGTTACAAGCTCAAGGTATGAAGGACTTGATTTTCGACCTTCAGGGCAACGGTGGCGGTTATCTAAATGCCGCTATCGATATCGCTAATCAGTTCCTTGCCAAGAAAGAGCTGATAGTGTACACCGAAGGACGAAGAAACCCACGTACGGAGTTCGCTGCCGAAGGCAATGGCGACTTCCGCGATGGCAGAGTGATAGTGCTGGTAGACGAGTTCTCGGCTTCGGCCAGTGAAATTGTAACAGGAGCGTTGCAAGACTGGGACCGTGCTATTGTAGTAGGACGACGTACCTTTGGAAAAGGCTTGGTTCAGCGCCCCATCGATTTGCCCGACGGCTCTATGATACGTCTTACCGTAGCCCGTTATTACACTCCTTCCGGACGCTGCATACAGAAGCCGTACGAAAGTATAGAACAGTATAATAAGGACTTGATAGACCGCTATAACCGTGGCGAAATGATTAGTGCCGACAGCATTCATTTCCCCGATTCGCTGAAGTCGAAAACCTTGAAACTGGGTCGTGTGGTTTATGGAGGCGGAGGCATCATGCCCGACTATTTTGTTTCGGTAGATACCACCATGATATCTAAATATTATCTCGATTTGCGCGATAAGGGAGCTATCGTACAGCTCAACCTGAAGTTGGTAGACCAGCATCGTAAGGATTGGATGAAGAAATATAAGACATTCGACCGCTTTAACCGTGAATTCCAGATTTCACCAGCCATCCTTAAAGAGCTGAGAGCACTCGGCGAAAAGCTTGGAGCCAAGTATAAGGAAGACGAGTACAAGGTGTCTCTTCCACTTATCAAGACCCAAATGAAAGCCCTAATAGCCCGCGATTTGTGGGAGATGAGCGAATACTTCCAGGTTGTCAATGAGATGAACCACAGTGTTCAGAAAGCGGTAGAACTGCTCTCTGAACCAGGAATGAAATTTCCTCGCAGAGAATAACAATAAACACCTATATTATACTATGAATGGGAAAGATATTATCTGTTCTTTAGCGGCTTGCTTTATGTCATTAACAGCAAGTGCTTATCAGAAGCCACAAGTTTGTACCCTCCATTCAGACTGGACGTTCTGTCAGGTGGGAGATACGCTTTGGAGCGATGCTAAGGTACCCGGAACCATCCATCAGGACCTTCTGAATCATAATAGAATACCTAATCCTTTTTATGGGATGAACGAGGAAGCCGTACAATGGGTGGAAAACGAGGACTGGATGTATCGCACATCGTTCGTCGTAACCGAAGAGCAGCTTAATCGTGACGCTGCCGTTTTAGAGTTAGACGGACTCGATACGTATGCCGATGTCTTTCTGAACGGAGCTTTGATATTGCGCTCAGATAATATGTTTGTAGGACATAAGGTTCCCGTAAAATCAGTGCTTCGAAAAGGAGAGAACCGATTGCTTATACGCTTCCGCTCGGCGGTAAAAGAGGCTCTTCCACAGTGGGAGACCAATGGCTTTGATTATCCTGCCGATAACGACCATTCTTTTAAGCGAGTAAGCATCTATACCCGTAAGGCTCCTTACTCTTATGGATGGGACTGGGGAATACGTTTGGCTACGTGCGGCATCTGGCGACCGGTGCGCTTGGTCTTTTCGGATGTAGCAAGGATAGAAGACTACTATGTTCGTCAAGCGTCTGTATCGGCTTCTAAGGCAGATGTAGATAACCGCTTGGAGATAACAAATGTCACTTCTCAGCCTGTTTCGGCATTGCTCAAGGTGGCTTATCATTACTCTGCCAACGACACGAAAGAAGTTCAGAAACAGATAGAATTACGCCCTGGCGAGAACACTGTTTCTATGCCAGTAATGATAGACAATCCGCATTTATGGATGCCCAACGGTTGGGGGGAACCTTCATTGTATAAGTTTACCGCATCGGTATCGGTAGATGGGGTAGAGGTAGCTTCGCAAGAGCGACAAGTAGGATTGCGCTCCATCCGTGTAGTGATGGAAGACGATGAACACGGCAAGTCGTTCTACTTCGAGGTAAACGGACACCCAATGTTTGCCAAGGGAGCTAATTTCATCCCCGACGATGCCTTGCTTCCTAATGTTACTACAGAGCGTTACAAGCGTATTTTCGAAGACGTAAAGGCTGTCAATATGAACATGCTCCGTGTGTGGGGAGGCGGTATATACGAAGACGATAAGTTCTACGATGAGGCCGACCGTAACGGTATCTTGATATGGCAGGATTTTCTGTTCGCTTGTACTACTTACCCTCACGACCCTCTGTTCTTAAAACGTGTAGAGGCTGAGGCTGAATATAATATAAAGCGTCTGCGCAGACATGCGTCGCTGGCCATGTGGTGCGGTAATAATGAGATTTACGAAGGAGTTCGCTACTGGGGATGGAAGAACAAATACACTTCCGAGGCTTTTGCCGAAATGAACCGTGGCTATGATGTATTGTTCCGTCAGTTGCTGCCCGATATGGTGAAGCGTTTCGATTCCGACCGTTTCTATATGCACGGCTCTCCTTACGAAGCCAATTGGGGTCGTCCCGAAAGTTGGAAGATAGCCGACAGTCATAACTGGGGTACATGGTACGGACGTAAACCGTTTGAGAGCTTCGACTCAGAGATTCCTCGCTTTATGAGTGAATATGGCTTCCAGGCGTTCCCCGAAATGAAAACGATACGCACATTCGCCGAAGAAAAGGACTTTGAACTAGAATCGCCGGTCATGAATGCGCATCAAAAGGCCACTATCGGTAATGCGCTTATCAAGCAGACCATGGGCTTATACTATAAAGTTCCTGCCAAGTTTGAAGATTTTGTTTACGTGGGATTGGTGCTTCAAGGTCAGGGTATGCGCCACGGCATAGAGGCTCATCGTCGTAATCGCCCGTACTGTATGGGAAGCCTATTCTGGCAGTTGAACGACAGTTGGCCCGTAGTGTCATGGTCCAGCATCGACTATTATGGCAACTGGAAAGCCATGCAGTATCAGTCGCAGCGTGCTTTTGCTCCCGTCTTGATTAATGCCATTAAAGAAGGCGACGATCTGTGCGTCTATCTTATTTCAGACGAACTGCAAGACAGAGACGACGTGCGCTTGACAGTAGAACTGATGGATTTCGACGGAAAATCGCATGGGAAATGGACTCATAGCGGCAAGCTTTCAGCCAATACCTCTATGCTCTTCCTTAAAAAGCGTGTAGACGAGTTTCTCAGTAAGCAAGATGCTGCAACCTCATTCTTGCGTTTCACGCTGAAAGCAAAGAACGGAGCGGCATTGGCGGATGAAGTATTTTATTTCGCTTATCCGAAAGATCAGAAACTTCCTGAGGCTCGTATAGAGACAAGCGTAAAAAGACGTGGAGAAGCCATCGAAATGACTTTAAAAGCCGATAAGTTGGCTCGCGACATATTCATCGAAGTGCCGGTACAGGGAGTCCGCTTCTCGGATAACTTCTTCGATCTTCTGCCATGGCAGTGTAAGAAGATTACCATTACTTCGCCCGAAGGCTATTCATTGAAGGACTTCACCTTCACTTTACACCAGTTGGGTGGCGTAAAATAATCTGTTTGTATCAAGCGGCTTCTTGCCAGTAAGAATAATGTAAAAAGCCGTTTGATACAAATGACCCTCTATTCTTGCGTAAAGAGGTAAGAAAAAGCACGGTAAATAGTTGATAAATTAAAAAAACGCATTACCTTTGCACACGAATCAGTAATTCGGTACCTTGGATGAGTGGCTTAGTCAGCGGTCTGCAAAACCGTGTACGGCGGTTCGAATCCGCCAGGTACCTCTCTGAGTGAAGGGTGTGTCAGTTTTGGCATACCCTTTTTTCTTTTACAGTCAAAAAAACAATGTTCTAAAATAACGAATATCCATGAAAATAGGAATTATCACCGCCATGTCTTCAGAGCAGAAGCAATTGGCAAATCAACTTGAAAATAAAACAGAACGTACAGAAGGTCCTTTCAGCTATATAGAAGGAACTATAAACAATAACGACGTGGTTTTGATGCAGTGTGGCATAGGTAAGGTTAACGCGGCTGCAGGAGCCGTAGAACTGATTCGTAACTTTACCCCCGACTGTGTGATTAGTACCGGCGTGGCAGGCGGAATAGATACTTGTCTTAAGGTGATGGACGTGGTAGCCAGCGCACAGATAGTATATCACGATGTTTGGTGTGGCGAAGGCAACGCTTACGGACAGATTCAGGGACTTCCTACTTTCTTTAGCGGAAATGAAACGCTGTATAACTGTGCCATGTCGCTCGACACTGCTACTGCCATACACGGCGGCTTGATTTGCAGCGGCGATAAGTTCATTACCGACAGAAGCGAGCTTGATGCCATAAAGAAGAACTTCCCCGACGGACTGGCTGTAGATATGGAATCGGGTGCCATTGCACAGGTTTGCTATCTGTATAAAGTGCCTTTCATCAGCTTCCGCATCATCAGCGATACTCCGGGAACCGAAAATCATTTCGACCAATACCTTAACTTCTGGGGCGAGATGGCCGACCGTTCATTCCACGTTACAGAAGCGTTTTTGAAATCATTACCAAGTAAATTATAATTCCGTATGAAGAAAATTCCGAGTTTTACAGTCGATCATCTTCGCCTGAAACGGGGTATCTACGTATCGCGTAAAGATATGGTAGGCGAAGAAGTTGTAACTACCTTCGATGTGCGTATGAAAGAACCAAACCGCGAGCCGTGCCTCGGTCCGTCGGCCATTCATACCATAGAGCATCTGGCGGCTACTTTCTTGCGTAACCATCCGGTATGGGCAGATAAAATCATTTATTGGGGTCCGATGGGATGTCTTACCGGCAACTATCTCATTGTGAAAGGCGACCTGCAGTCGGCCGATGTACTTGAGCTGATGAAAGAAACCTTCCGCTTTGTTTCTGAGTTCGAAGGCGATGTTCCCGGAGCTTGCGCTAAAGACTGTGGCAACTATCTGATGATGAACTTGCCCATGGCGCGTTGGGAAGCAGCAAAGTACTTGCACGAAGTCTTAGAGTGCGCCACCGAAGAAAATCTGGTTTATCCGCAGTAAATCATTATAAGAGATGGTGAGTTTTTAGGCTCACCATCATATTTACACAAAAAAAGAAGCCGTATCCTTTTGCAAGGAAGCGGCTTCTTTTTTGTTCGTTTGCAGCAAGTAACAGAATTACTTACGCAAGCCAAGTTCTTTAACGATGTTACGGTAACGTTCGATGTCACGGCTCTTCAAGTAGTCCAACAAAGAACGACGTTTACCTACCAACATTGTCAAAGCTCTTTCAGTGCTATAATCTTTTCTGTTGAGCTTAAGGTGCTCAGTCAGGTGAGAAATACGGTATGAAAACAAAGCTATCTGCGCTTCAGCTGAGCCAGTATCAGTGTTAGACTTTCCGTACTTTTCAAAGATTTCTTGTTTTTTAGCTGCGTCTAAATACATAATTTTGACTGTTTTTAATATTAAATCTGAATTTCGGCTGCAAAGATAGACATTATCTTTTAGATGACAATGCTTTTTTCAGCAGAAAATCAGATTTTTACAAAATTTTTAGACCTCCTCAATATTACTCCATAAAACAGCCATCTAATAACAGAGGTTAATATAATTCGTAATTAAAAGAAAATTAGTAAATTTGCGCCCAAATATATAGGTATAGTATGCAAGATATTAGAAACATTGCCATTATTGCCCACGTAGACCACGGAAAGACTACATTGGTGGACAAAATGATGCTGGCGGGGCATTTGTTCCGCGACGACCAAACCAATGGTGAATTGGTGTTGGATAACAACGATTTGGAACGTGAAAGAGGTATAACAATCCTTTCTAAGAACGTTTCTATCAATTACAAAGGAACAAAGATCAACATCATCGACACTCCGGGACACGCCGACTTCGGTGGTGAGGTAGAGCGAGTATTGAATATGGCCGACGGTTGTATTCTGCTGGTTGATGCTTTTGAAGGTCCGATGCCTCAGACCCGTTTCGTTCTGCAGAAGGCTTTGCAGATTGGTTTGAAACCTATTGTTGTAGTTAACAAGGTAGATAAGCCCAACTGCCGTCCGGAAGAAGTTTACGAGATGGTATTCGATTTGATGTTCAGCCTGAACGCTACCGAAGACCAGCTTGATTTCCCTGTTCTTTACGGTTCTGCAAAGAATAACTGGATGGGAGAGGACTGGAAAACTCCTACCGACAGCCTTACTCCGCTGCTCGACGCTATCGTGAAATATATCCCTGCTCCGACTCAGCTCGAAGGTACTCCGCAGATGCTTATCACATCGCTCGACTATTCTTCGTACACCGGACGTATCGCCGTAGGTCGCGTTCATCGCGGTACTATCAGCGAAGGTATGAACATCACTTTGGCTAAGCGCGACGGATCATTGGTTAAATCGAAAGTTAAAGAAGTACATACATTCGAGGGACTGGGACGTAAGCGCGTTCAGTCTGTATCATCGGGTGATATCTGTGCGGTAATCGGTATAGACGGATTCGAAATCGGTGATACTATCTGCGATTTCGAAAATCCGGAACCGCTGCCTCCTATCGCTATTGATGAGCCTACCATGAGTATGCTCTTCACTATCAACGATTCTCCGTTCTTCGGTAAAGAGGGTAAGTTTGTGACTTCACGCCACATTCACGACCGCTTGATGAAGGAACTCGATAAGAACTTGGCTCTTCGTGTTCGTAAAACAGACAACGAAGATGGTAAGTGGATTGTATCAGGTCGTGGTGTGCTCCACTTGTCAGTGCTGATTGAAACCATGCGTCGTGAAGGATACGAGCTTCAGGTAGGTCAGCCGCAGGTTATCTTCAAGGAGATAGACGGAGTGAAATGCGAACCGATAGAAGAGTTGACTATCAGTGTGCCCGAAGAATTCTCAAGTAAGATGATTGATATGGTTACACGCCGTAAGGGTGAAATGGTTTCTATGGAAACTCAGGGCGACCGTGTAAACATTGAATTCGATATGCCGTCGCGTGGTATTATCGGCTTGCGTACAAACGTTTTGACCGCATCGCAGGGTGAAGCTATCATGGCGCACCGTTTCAAAGAATATCAGCCTTATAAGGGCGATATCCCACGTCGTACCAACGGTTCTATGATTGCTATGGAGAGCGGTACCGCTTTTGCATACGCTATCGATAAGTTGCAAGACCGTGGTAAGTTCTTCATCTATCCGCAGGACGAGGTTTATGCCGGACAGGTAGTAGGTGAGCATGTTCACGAAAACGACTTGGTTATCAACGTAACAAAATCTAAGAAACTTACCAACATGCGTGCTTCGGGTTCTGACGATAAGGCTCGTATCATTCCGCCGGTAATCTTCTCGCTCGAAGAGGCTCTTGAGTACATCAAGGAAGATGAATACGTAGAAGTTACTCCTAAGAGTATGCGTATGCGTAAGGTAATCTTGGATGAATTGGAACGTAAGCGTGCTAATAAGAATGCTTAATTGATATTGGCAAACTGTTGGTTTGTCTGTTCATAAATATAAAATGGCGTATGGAAAAGGGTAGTGCCTTAATCCATGCGCCATTTTCTTTTTCAAGTAATATGTAGTAAGAATCAGGAAAAACATTGCGATGATTCAATCGCATCATCGTATTCTTTCAATTGACTCATCGCATTGTGTCATTTGGTTCATCGAATTGTTTTTTCTTGACTTCGTCATTGCGTCACCCAAAATTAGGTGACGTAAAGATACAAAATATTGTTTATCAGTAAGTTATAAAATGCATGGTTTTTGAGTGACGAAGTCAGGAAAGGTTGTAAGGAGCTATTATCAAGAGAAAACCAATCGCCTTGTCTACTCGTTTCTTGTCAACTTGTCTGCTGTTTAGCAAGTTGGAAACTTGCTAAATTTAAATCCGTTATACTTACAAGTAGGTATTTTCAGCGGAATACCTATTTTTG
>FR881214.1 GCA_000434735.1 Bacteroides sp. CAG:530 | reverse complement strand
AAATATGCGCTATTTTAATTCCGCCAACAGGTATATAACAACTATTTCTATATTTACCCAACCCAATAATCGCAATTTTTCTTCCATAAAAGTGTGTTTTCATAAGATTTGTAAAATATTCAACCACCCAATCAATATCGAATCATTGCGGTCTACTAATAAATCATCATTTCATAAACAACGTATTATGGATGATTTGTTTGTAAAAGCAAGTATTAACGTTATCAAATAGAGTTTTTTATAAGAACATAGAGCGTTGGCATAAGAAAACTACTACACCTTAGCAACACTCTTATGCCAAGGTGAAAAAACTAGAACAACTCAGGAAACATGGAGTCGATAAAAAAAGAGTAGATACTTAATCGTTCTAACTATTTGGGAACAACTTTAATATTAGACAAACATTATTATTCTAAAATCCAAGCAAGGATCGCAATATATACGTCTAGCGGATATCGTTTTTTAAAATGATCGGCAAACTGTTTCAAAGCTTTCGAGATATGTTTTTCTACCGCTGTTGTTGATATCTGTAAAGCTACAGCTATTTCACGATTTTTCATCTTCTTGAAACGGCTCATTATAAACACTTCACGACAGCGCTCTGGTAACTTGTTAATAACTAAGGAAACTTCATGTTGAAGTTCTTCATATAACAAAGCATGTTCTGGGGCTAGTTGAAAGTCCCAACAATATAATTCTTCTTTGCCAGGCATCACCTTAAGATAATCCAAAGGTTGCTGTTCAACTAGTTGTAAATGTTTCAGGTAATTCATACACGCATTGCGAACCATAGCAAATAGCAGAGAGGATAAAGAAACAGCTTCGATCAAATTCCGTTTTTCCCAAAATTTCATGAAACACTCTTGTATAATATCACGTACGGTTTCATCGTCATGCAAAAATCGTAAAGCATATCCCCTCAATCGTGGATAATATTCTTTGAATAGAAACTCAAAAGCATGATTGTTCCCATTTTTGATAGCCTGCAATAATAACTTGTCGTCTGTAAACATATACATTACACCAAACCCTCCTCATAACTAAGAAAAGTAATTTAAAACTAACTTTTATAACAAAATCACTAACTTACGTTAAGAAATACTCATAATATTCCAATTATAACAAATTGATTAAATAACTTACTATCAAAAATATACAGTATACTAAGTTGTAATGTCATAACACTATAGCCATTTAACCAATATACGGAAATATGCAGAGATGCTATCAAAAGTATACCGCAAATGTAGATAAATCTTTCGAAAACCAACTATTGGAAATATTTTAATGTACAGGATGATACAAAAAAAAGTAAATTTTACCAAGATTATAAGGTATGATTCACATGACGCATATAAATGCCATTGCCAGTGATATTGGGCTTATCATAAGTACTTACGTTATAAGTATAAGAAGTAATATCAGAATCGGGTGTTCTACTGGCACAATATGCTCTTCTGGAGGAAAGCATCGGTGCAAACCGTTCTCATTTGGTAAAGCGTCTGTGATACTCCACTCCACATTCGCCTATGTTACGTCTGTATATATTATTTCAAAATCGGCCTCATAATTGGGGGGCAGTAAAAAAAATAGAATGCGATGTTCGCATTCTATTTTTCGCTGTTTGCAGCCATATACTTATTTCTCTAACGCTCGTTTAATCTTGAATACAAGGTTTTGATAATGAGCACGCGTATAAGCGTTGCCTGTTGCCATGCGGTTCTTCAGCAAGCTATAAGCTTCTTGCAACTTTTGATAAACCGCAGCGTTTTTCACCATCTCTGTAGTACCCATCGTATTAAACTCAAAGCCAGCCTTCTGCCAGTCTATGTTGTCTGTCATCAACTGCTTCTCAACTTCGTTCAAGTTCTTGAGTCCAAATGGAGAGCCTGCCTTATTAGCACCCAGTCCTGTAGCATCCAGAAGTTTATCTACATAAGCTATCTGCAAATTGCAATCGTACATGTTCAAATTAGCTCCTGCCTTAGTTTTCTTCCATACGAAATTATAGAAATCGTCCATGAAATCTACATAACGGTAAGCGTTCTTAGGGTCAAGTTCTTCGAACAACGCCAAGCTGGAAGTGATGGAAGTAAAGAACAATCGGCTCACAATGATAGACTGCAGTGTAAGAGGTGAATATACAGGACCTATTCGGTCTATCACATTCTTATCGAGCAACCAGTTAGGCAAATCCATCATAGTTTCTAATGTAAACTTCAAAGCTGCCTTTTGCTCTTCTTTAGGCACGAAACGGATTATCTGTTTTGTATTGTCTCTACGCGGTTCATCCAAATAAATACCTCCTACAGAAACCATGGCATGAAGCAAATAACGCTGCATCTGCATCACCACCTCACGATAAGCATCAGAGAGACGAGTGTAATCGTTATCGTCTTCCTTAGTCCACTCAGGAAGGTTTTTCATGATAACCTTCAGGTTTTTCATTCCGTACTCACCTGCTTTCACCGCATTATCTCCAATATCTTCCGACTTGCAAGAAGGGTCGAGTTCATTGATAAACGGCTGCGGACCATACTTATACATAGGATCGTTTTCTTTCTCCTTAATCCAAGCGTTCAGTACACTCTTCTCTTCCTCGGGCGTTGAAGCCTCGAAAATTGGCTTATATCCCCACTTAATGGCATACTTATCATACACACCCAGATGCGGTGGCATCAAAGCCACACCTTTATCGCCCGGCTGAGCGACATAGTTGAAGCGGGTGTAATCCATAATAGATGGAGTGGTTCCGTATTTTTGGGTAAACGAAGCCGAACGCAAAGAGTCTACCGGATAAGAATACGATGCTCCGAAGTTATGCATCAAGCCCAACGTATGACCAATTTCATGAGCGGCCACATAGCGCAAGGCACTTCCCATAGTCTCGTCATCGAACACCGGTTTTCTTACTTTAGGGTCTACAGCTGCAGTCTGCACGAAACGCCAGTTATGCAGCAGTTTCACCACGTTAGAATAGAACAACACATCGCCCTGAATGATTTCTCCCGAACGAGGGTCAACGCAAGAAGGGCCCATGGAATTTTCCTCTGGAGTGGCAATCATACGGTAGCAACTGTAACGTATGTCATCTGGATCGAAGTCTGGATCATCCTTCGGATAATCCTTTGCCACGATAGCATTCTTGAATCCTATTTCCTCAAAAGCTTCCTGCCAGTCTTCAATTCCCTTTTTGATGTACTTTCTCCATTTTTCGGGAATAGCCGTATCTACATAATACACTATAGGTTTCTGTGGTTCTACCATTTGGCCATCCTTGTATCTCTGTAAGTCTTCCGCTTTAGGCTGCAAGTCCCAACGGTTGATTAGCGAAAACTCCTGCAATCCGTCTTTCTTTTCGGTAAAGAAGTATTTACCCTCATCAAAGTATCCTATGCGCGAATCGCTATAACGTGGACGCATAGTCTGTTCCGGCAACAAAATAATGTTACGCGTCATGGTCACAGTAAACGGATTTCCGTCTACCGAATAACTCATCAGAGACTTGATGTTGATGTTTTGCGGAAAACACTTCATGCCCAGAATATACGACTTTGACGATGACAGACTTCCCGACAAAGGTTTCTTCTTAGACAGAATATCCATGATGTTTCCACCTCGGAAGGGGCTGAACTCAGGCACGTCTGTAATGAACAGCGAAGTCATATCTACAACGTAAGCCGAAGAATCCGGCGAAACACTTTCTATCTTATATGCCTCCCAGATAGGGTCGGAATAATTTCGCTGAAAAGCCTTGTACATAACAGAAGTAGTGTCGCATAAGTTACGCAGCATTCTTTTATGCATGAACAGCTTCTTCTCGTCGGTAGAGAAAGTAACTACTACCGGATTTTTAGGCATCTGGCCGGCAGCCACATCCTTATTGTTGCTGGTGCTAGACACGCGCGAAGAAATCATAAAGTCTCTTTTCAACAGATTCTTGGGAATTTCAAAATAATATTTGTCCTTCACCTGATGAATTTTGAACATTCCTTCGGTAGTCTTTGCATCCTTCAATAGCTTTTTATAATCGGACACTTTTTCTTTTTTCACTGTATCCGCCTGCTCTGTGGCATCTTTCTTCTTTTTCCTCAGTCTGGGAGCCTCAGCATTGGCTGCAAGCAAGCCAAAAGAAAACGCTCCCACGCACAATAGATTAAAAACGTTATTCATTATTTTATTATACTTTAGGTTGTTATAGGTCTAATTTGGTCAAGTCGAATCCGTTGGCCAACATGGCGTTTCTTATGATATCGTACTTTTTCTTCATAATTGGATATTGCTCAAAAATAGGAGCCAACTCGTTTTGCGATTTTTCAAACACAAAGTTCATCCACTGCGACAAGTCCATCTCGCGGGTAGGAGCATAAATGGAATAGAACGGAAAGTCAGGGTCTTCTTCATCTATATAAGACGACTCGGTATTATAACTGATTAATCCGTATTTATAGAAATCGATGGTAGAAGGGGCTTCGTATCCCATATAATACCAACCGCTATAAATCTCCTTGTCTTCGGCGGCAGTTTCTGTCAGCTCATAAAATTCGTCGGGAATGGAGAACGAGCCTCTCACCTCCGACATATACTTAGCCCAGAAATTAGCGTTGAGGTCTGCACGCATTTTCACGAAATCGCTCTTAGACATGCTACCAAGGGCAGAAGTGATATTGCTTATAGCTATAAAGCTATTGCTGGCATAGCTGTTAAGTACCGTAGTTTCTCCGTAAGAGTCCATCTGCACTTTTTCTGCCAGAATAATAGAGAATGGCAGGTTCTTCTTCAAGAAATCTGACGGATACAAGTCTATCAAGGCCTTCTTCAAGAAATCAACGCCTTCGTCTATTACAGTTTGAGTTTGCTCGGGAGCTGTAATCTGGATACCGTTTTCCGCATTGAAGTTGAATTTATAATCGGCAATCGTGGGGTTCACGATTATCACGCTTTCATATTTCTGGTAAAACTCGTAAATGAAATGCTGTGTGGGGTCGGACGAATCTTGCAGCACACCATACTTATCAGAAAGGTCGGGCACGTTCAATTCGTCTTCATGGTAGCAGGCGGTTAGTCCTGACAACAAAGCTATCAATAATATAATCTTTTTCATAATCTTTCTTTTTTAGCGGATTAGTTGTTGGCCGAAACCGGCTTGTTTTCCGGGCGGCTGAAAATCTCTATCTGCATATTTTTGTCTCTCTCGCTCTTAGGTATAGGCAGTGTATACAAGTCTTTATCTTGCAACTTGAATTTGTCGCCTGCACCTTCGGTATTTTTCGATGTATAAACATGCTCTATCACCGGGCATCCGTATCTGCGCAAATCGAACCAGCGGAAACCTTCAAAAGCCAACTCACGACGACGTTCCTTACGTACGGTAGCCACAATACCTTCAGCATCAACTTCGAGCGGCTGTGCGCCACTCTTCATGCGGTGTTCTGAAAGAGTTTTCAAGTCATCCATAGCCTTATCTTGTTCACCCTTTTCGGCATAAGCCTCAGCACGATTCAAATAAGCCTCCGACAAACGAAAAGCGTTAGAATAAACAGTAGGCGAAGTAGAGCTCCACTTAGACGGTACATAGTACTCTATGGTTTTTGCAACAGGACGTCTTTGTTTTCCTACTGTATGCTGGAAAAATTGGCTCAGACGCAAATCATTTTCGGAATATTGAGCCAGCAAGTCTTTAGAAACTACCAAATCGCCGGCATATCCGAAATCAGGCTTCATATACGATTCTATCGTAGTGGTTCCATAAGAAAACAAGATTTCCTTATTGGCAAATGAAAGGAATTTATTTTCGCCCGGAGTCTCCGACAATTTAGTCAGCTGTTTACCGAAATCATTTATCACAACATCGCTGTAAGTAACAACATCATCGTATTTCTGCTGAAACAATGCGATGCGCGATGCAAGCAAGTATGCTCCTGCCAAATTCGGTCGGTATATACTCTTCTGAATATTAGAGCCTTTAAGACATTCTATGGCTTTTGTAATATCGGCTTCCATTTGGGCATAAACTTCGGCGTTAGTAGCACGTTTCATCATCTTATCCGACAAGCTGATTTCAGTATTGATAGGCACACACAAATCTTCAGTAGCCGTGGCTTCAACGTAAGGACGACCATATAAATTTGCCAGCATGAAATAAGAAAACGCACGCATAAAATGAGCTTCACCTTCCAGGTCTTGCTTTTCTTCTTCAGTTCCGTTCATCTCGCTCAACTTATCAAGCATGATGTTGCACATAAGAATCTTATGATAATAAGAAGTCCATGCCTTATCGGTGGTGAATTCATTAGAAATTCCTATTTCAGGATCCTGCTGCCAAGTATAATACGCCCACATAGGTTCTCGCCAGTCGTTAGAAATAAGCATCGGACTAGAACCGTAATAACAAAGGTCGGCCACATCGTCTGTCATATATTCCAAGTAAGGATGCAGCACTTCTTTGTTATTTATCACTTCACCAAAAAACAATTCCTTGTAGTCAGTCACCGATTTAGGAATCATCAGGTCTTGAGAGCTTTCTTCCAGAAAATTGCTACACGAAGAAAGTGCCAATCCTATAAGGATGTATATATAATATATGTTCTTTTTCATTTTTCTATTCTTACGTTAGAGTGTTAAACTAATACGGACAGCATACGAACGCTGTGGCGGAATACTGCGTGATCCCAATCCAATCTGTTCAGGGTCTCTTCCTTTCAAAGCCTTGTCTTTCAACACGAACACGTTTCCGGCATCGAAACTAACGCTGGCTCCTTTCAAATAAAGAGGTTTCAACCATTCAGGCTTCAAATCGTAACGGATTGACATAGAACGGCATCTCAAGAAACTACCCGACACTACTCTCAAATCACTCTTGTTATACATATCCCATCCATTATCGGCTATGCGGTAAGTAACATCGCTGTTACGGATGGCAAGACTTTTATCTGAAAGCACAGGAATGTTAGTTCTTTCTTCATCGCCTGGCACTCTCCAACGGTCAACAAACTCGCTCGACATGTTTTGGTCTGGATAAGGAAGATTCTGTCCGGAAGACTGATACAAGTCGTTCAAACGGATATTGCTTCCAAAGCTGAATGAGAACAAGGCATTCAACGAAATATTCTTATATTTCAAGAATGCAGAGAAACCACCATTCAGGTCGGCTTCGCGCTTGCCAGAATATACAAACGCTCTGTCGAACATCTCTTGCTGCGAATGAACCACAGCGTTTCCGTCTTCATCTTTCTCGTTTACATCCTTAAAGACAGGATATCCTTCAGAATCGAGTTTGTCGAATTTATAAGAATAGAAACTATTTACGGCGTGTCCGTTGCTTACCAGCGTACCGTCTATATAATCTTGCCAAGTAACGGCTGAGTTTCCTGCGTTCAAAATCTTATTATAGTTCTTTCCGGTATTGAACGACAAGCTTAAAGTCCAGTCCTTAGTTTGAACAGGCACGAACGATACAGCCAAATCCCATCCTTTGTTCTCAATATCTCCATCGTTTATAGAAACGTTAGTAGCTCCGGTAGACGGTGCCACGTCTTTCGTCACAATCTGATTGACACCTTTCTTATAATATACATCGAGAGAACCATAAATACGGTTGTTCCAGAAAGCCCAGTCTACAGCCACATTATAAGAACGAGTCTTCTCCCACGTCAACTTGTTGTTTGGCAACTTATAAAGCGTAGAAACATATTCCTGCGGCAATGTTTCCAGAGTTCCTAAGCTGGCTATAATATTAGGGGTTTGGTCGGGATGCACATTTCCCTGTATACCATATGAAGCACGGAAAGCCAAGTCATTCAAGAAATTCACGTTCTTCATGAATTTTTCATTTATCACATTCCAACGTCCAGACACTGACCATATAGGCAAGAAACGAACACTCTTGTCTTGACCAAATTTGTTAGAACCGTCTGTACGGATATTGAAATTGAAAATATAACGACTATCGTATACATAAGCCGCTGTAGCGTAGAATGAAATCACATTGTTTTTAGTATCGGTAATCACGTCGGGATGATTACGTACCAAAGTAGCGTATCTTTTCCAAATAGTAGGGTCTATATCCACAAAACGTTTACCTCTTTCAGGCAGATAACCGTATTGAGTAGACTGCACACCGTCATACTTAGAAGAACGCACTTCCTGACCTATGCTTCCTGAAATTTCGTGCTTTCCAAAACTATGTATCAATGATAAGTTGTTTCTCCACGTATAAGAAGTATGACGCGTGTTAGAAGTAGAAAGTTCACCACCAAACGGCAACAAGCAATACTGTTCTGCAAAACGTTGGTTCTCGGTAGGGTTAGGCAATGTAGCTCCGTAAGGCGACTGACGCATGGAAGTGATATAATAAGATTGCTCATCAGCCCAACTTTCTTGAGAAACAGAGCTACGGCCTACTCCAAGCACTGAAGAAAACCTTATACCCGACGCAATCTTCCAATCCAAGTTAATTGATGCGTCGATTGACGAATTATCTATTCTATTTCCAGTATGATCTATCTCATTCAATATGTTATACATCATTAGCGTAATAATACAAATCGCCAGCGGCATTTCTTACCGGAATGGCTCTAGAAGTATTATAGGCATATTCATAAGGAGTTACCGAAGCGTGCGGATGGTCGGCCTGCGAAAGTGCGCCAGTTACCTTGAATCCAAGCGTAATGTCTTTGTTCAGCTTAGTATTAACCTTGGCCAACACGTTATAACGCTTCAAGCCCTCGCCTATGGTAACACTTTGGTTATCAGCAAAACCTACTGACAAATAATAATCACTGCGGTCATTACCACCGGTAACAGAAATAGAATGTTGCTGTGTAAATGCCGTACGGAAAAGTAAATCGTACCAATCTGTATTCAGTTCTTTCAAAGCCTTTACCTGACCCAAGAACTGACCATACGTAATATCCTTATTCCATAAATGCTGCAAAGCCCCTTCATAACCTATGTCTGAAGGCTTGTAACTACCAAACGAAAGTCCTCTTTCTTGCATCTCGATAGACATATCTACTCTATCTGCCGAATTCATACGGAACATTTTATCGTATGTAGGAGGAGCTGTAATGCCTAATGTTGTAGTATAATTAATGGAAGGCTTCTGATTCTTTCCGTGCTTAGTGGTAACCACAATGACTCCATTAGCTGCCTTCACACCATAAATGGCCGTTGCACTTGCATCCTTCAGGATATCTACACGGTCTATATCTTCCGGATTAAGCGAACTGATGGCATTTCCTATCAAGTTAACCTTGTCAGGGCTGTTCAGCTCTTCAGTAGAAATATTTACCGATTCTTCAAGAATGATACCGTCTACCACCCATACCGGCTCTCTGTTTCCGGTAATTGACGAAGAACCACGGATACGGATTTTAGGAGCCGCACCAGGAGTAGACGACATATTAATTACTGCCACACCAGGCAAACGTCCTTGCAACATCTTGTCCACCGACAAGTACTCTCCGCCTTTCAAGTCGTCTCCTTTTACCGAAAGGATAGAACTCGCCAATTTTCTACGGTCAATTTCCTGATAACCCGTCACAACGACTTCATCTATCCTTTGCAAATCGTCCTCTAACACCACGGTCAGACTTTTACCTTTCCACGTCATCTCGCGCTGTTTCATTCCAATGAAAGAAAAAACCATTTTCAGTTCTTTCTTTCCATGCGAAGGCATTTCAAAATAACCTTTAACATCGGTTATTGTACCTGCCATCGAGCCTTTTACATACACAGACACGCCTACCAACGGATCTCCATTTTGGTCGATTACTCTACCTGTTACGTTGCCACTCGTAACCACTTTTTGGTTCTGCGCCATCACTGGTAAAAAGCAAAACCATAGCAATGCCAGAAGGCATAGCCACCCGACATTCTCTCCTTTGTTGTAGCTCATAATCCTCTCTAAATAATTTTGTTCTGCAACACATTAATTATAACATCATAATCCACTGAACAGCAATAAATTGTTCAAGTTTTTCCTCTATTGCAAAATTCACTTGCCTTTGTGTTGCAAAATCAAGCAGTAAATTCAGCAACAGCTAAGCAAAAGTGCAAATAAAAATTAAAACATCAATCTTTTTGGTATATTTATTTTAATTTTAAGAGCATTTTATCAGCAAACACCCTTCACAAGGTCATTATTTGCATCAAAAACTAAAATTACGTTTATCAAAACAACAAAATCATCCATTCACTAATGTTTTGCTCTAATATCAAAACCTAGAAGCAAAAAATTGCCACATGAAACAACCCTATTTCATACGGCAAAATTTTTTATCCGTTCAGCTCAGTTATATAATCAAACAATTTACGATAGAAAGCGTGCTTGGTAAGCGTTGAAGCATCTCCCATGATGACAAGCTTCATACGGGCACGAGTCATGGCTACGTTCATTCGTCGCAGGTCATTCAAGAAGCCGATGTTTCCTTCTTCGTTGGCACGCACCAGACTGATAATGATGACGTCTCGCTCCTGCCCTTGAAATCCATCGACCGTATTTACGGTTATGGCTTGACGATAAGGTTTGAAAAATGCGTCGCGCCGTATCAGGCCACGCAGATACTGCACCTGTGCCTTATAAGGAGAAATAAGTCCGATGTCTATGCGCTCATCGAGGAAGCGGTCCTTGCCTATCTTCTGAATGTAATCTTTCAGCTTGCCAACCGACAATTCGGCTTCTGCCTTGTTGATGCGTCCGTAGCTTTCGCCTACAAACTCTTCGTTGCAGTCCATGCCTTCTGTATTTACCCACTCAATGGCAGTATCGTAATCTAAGATACCACGGTATTTCACTTCGGGAGCCGCCTGAAGTCGGCCATCGTAGAACCAAACGGGAGAGAAACGCATTATTTCATCGTTCATGCGATACTGCAATGTAAGTAGCGATACCGTTTCGGGCTTATTCTTCACGATGCTCTGCATAAGCGTATGCCCCAAGCCGCCACGCACCGACTGCGGACACTTCACCGTAGGCGGAAG
The DNA here is from genome assembly GCA_000434735.1 of Bacteroides sp. CAG:530. Taxonomy (GTDB): domain Bacteria; phylum Bacteroidota; class Bacteroidia; order Bacteroidales; family Bacteroidaceae; genus Phocaeicola. The sequence goes on along the minus strand of FR881214.1, from coordinate 27,410 downwards.
CTGGCAATGGTCGCCTGCCAATATCACACGGTCGGCCTTACGTATGGCTATCCAGCACGCCGGTTCTAATGCCTGAGCAGCCTCATCTATAAACACTGTGCCGAACTTCTGCCCCATCAGCAAGCGATTGGCGCTGCTCACCAAGGTGCAGGCTATCACTCTGGCTTCGGAAAACAAGTCGGCATTTATTCGTATCTCCAGTTCATTAGCTCTGTCTTTCAACGAATTTATCTTGGTACGCACTGCCTCACGGTCGGACCGCTTGCGCATCTGTGCATAAAGGTCTCTTATCGCCTTACGTATTCCCCACAGTTGCGTGTAATCGGGATGCGACTCGAAGCGTCGTTCGTAAGTAAAAGAAAGCATCTTATCGTTTACCCTACTAGGATTTCCGATACGTAATACGCTCACGCCACGGTCTACCAGTTTTTCACTAATCCAATCGACCGCCATATTGCTCTGCGCGCACACTAACACCTGATTTTCGCGATGCAACGTTTCATAAATAGCCTCAACCATAGTAGTAGTCTTTCCTGTTCCAGGAGGGCCGTGCACTATAGCCACGTCTTTAGCATGAAGCACTTTATTTACCGCAGCGTCTTGCGTAGCGTTGAGCCACGGAAAACGGACGGGCTGAAAGGAGAATGTAGACGAAGGCACCGTGCCATGAAAGATATCGCGCAACTCTGCCAAGCGATTGTTCTTGGCACTGATTACCTGATTCATCGCCTCAAACATCAGTCGATAACTGGTCTCGTCGAAATACAATTGCACGCCAAGTTCATCTCTGCTCTGCAAAGCTACCAAAGCATCGGGGCCGGGCAATATCACCACCATGCGGTCGTCTTCTACATAGTTCACTGTAGCCACGAAATTAAGATAGCTCAACTTGCCTCCGGGCAAAGCCGTGAAGAAACATACCGGACGGCCGTATTCAAATAGATGCTCTATGTCCTTATCTTCGCGACGCTCCACCTCTACCACGAACTGATTAAGCGCATTGTAATAGCTACGCCCCAAACTGACAGGATACCAACACATGCCACGCTTTATCTTGCGCCCTATGCCCATCACTTCTGTTTGCTGCTTGAATTGCTCTTTCTCGTAATCGTACTCCATCTTCAACAATTCATATTGATGCTGAAGATAAAGTATAGGCGATTTTATAGTGTCAGTATTCCCTTTCATTGCACGTTGCTACTATTCTTTTCGTTACATTTTATGGTACAAAGGTAGCGATTCTAAAAAATGAGAAACATAAAAATTGATTTATTCTACAAGAATCCTTATTTTTGTTATGCACACAAAAAGCATTGTATCATGAAAAAGCAGGCAGATTACATTAAAAACATTGAGATAAAAGGTCTATGGGGACGCAAGAACATTTCATGGGCGCTTCGTCCGGACGTGAATATCTTAAGCGGAGTGAACGGAATAGGCAAGAGTACTATTCTGAACGACTCGGTACGCACACTCGACAAACTGGTGGGTGGTACTCTGACCAACGGCATCAAACCGGGAGTGAATTTCGAGTTCTATCCCGAAGACGCAACCTTTGTAAAATTCAACGTGATACGCAGTTTCGACCGTCCGCTTATCAGCTCTACGTTGCTTGAGAAAATAGGCAACCAGAATGTAAGGACCGAACTCGACTGGCAGCTGTATCAACTGCAGCGCAGTTATCTGGACTATCAAGTAAATATAGGCAACCGCATCATAAAAGCCCTGACAAGCGGCTCGCCCGACGGACATCTGCAAGCCACCGCCTTATCGCAAGCCAAGACTAAATTCCAGGACTTGATAGATGAGCTATTCAGCGAGACCAACAAAAAGATAAACCGCCAGAGCAACGAAATACTGTTCTTCCAAGACGGCGATACGCTTACTCCATACCAACTGTCGTCGGGCGAAAAACAGATGCTGGTGATATTGCTAACAGTATTGGTACAAGACAATCAGCACTACACTCTATTTATGGACGAGCCCGAAATCTCGCTGCACGTAGAGTGGCAGCAACGCCTCATCGAACTGATACGCCAGCTAAACCCTAACGTGCAGATAATTCTTACCACCCACTCGCCCGCGCTAATCATGAACGGATGGGTAGACGCGGTGACCGAAGTGAGCGACATTACTACATATATATAAAAATGTATCGCCATGGGAAAACGACTGACCGAAAACCTGACCTCACTCTATATAGGGGCGGTCAATAACTTAAAACCCAAACATGCAAAAAGAAAAATTGTGGCATACGTGGAAAGTTATGACGATATCTCTTTTTGGCGTTCCCTACTGGCTGAATATGAAGACGACACCCGATATTTCGAAGTGATGCTTCCATCGAAACGCTCTCTGGCCAAGGGCAAGAAAACCGTACTGATGAATCAGTTGGGAACTAAGTTGGGCGAAAACATGATAGCTTGTGTAGACAGCGATTACGATTATCTGCTGCAAGGACGCACGCACACCTCGCGATACATCATAGAGAGTCCGTACGTGATGCAGACATATGCGTATGCCATAGAAAACTTTCACTGCTACGCCGAAGGTCTGCACGAAGTATGCGTAATGGCTACGCTTAACGACCATGCCTTGATAGACTTTTCGGCATACATGAAACTGTATTCGCAAATAGCTTATCCTCTTTTTATATGGTCTGTATGGTTCTACCGGAAAAACATATTATGCGAGTTCTCTCTGCTAGATTTCTGCTCTTTCGTAAAAGTGGAACGATTTAGCACTAATCATCCAGAAAACAGCTTGAACATAATGAGCCGTAAAGTGCGTCGCAAGTTACAAGAACTTGAGCATAGACATGCCGAAGCCTTAGACGAGATAGAGAGCATGAAAAAAGAATTCGCCAAACTTGGAGTAACACCCGACAACACCTATATGTATATACAAGGACATCACATCATGGATAATGTAGTGATGAAAATGCTGATTCCTGTATGCACAACCCTCCGCCGTGAACGCGAAGCGCAGATTTATCAACTCGCCATGCACAAAACGCAACTGCAGAACGAGCTTACCGCCTATCAGCGTAGCCAGATGGGAGTGGAACAGGTGATACATAAAAACACGAATTATAAAGAATCGCCACAGTATAAACTCATACAGAAAGACATAGAAACATTCCTGAAAATAATTCATCAGCCCGATTCACATCATGATGATACCAAGTAATAACACTCAATCTATACATATTATGACACAAAAAGAACTGATGCAGAAAGCCATAGAGCTATCCATAGACAACGTCAACAATAACGGAGGTCCGTTTGGGGCTGTCATTGCCGACAAAGCAGGAAACATATTGGCTACGGGAGTTAACAGAGTAACATCGAACAACGACCCCACCGCACACGCCGAAGTAAACGCCATCCGCCAAGCGGCAGCCAAGCTGGGCACATTCGACCTTAGCGGCTACGACATCTACACATCTTGCGAGCCATGCCCCATGTGCTTAGGAGCAATATACTGGGCACACCTTGATAAAATATATTACGCCAACACAAAAGCCGATGCCAAAGACATCGGCTTCGACGACTCATTCATTTACGATGAATTAGCTCTTCCACCCATCAGACGCCGACTCCCATCCGAGCCGCTTATGCGTCAAGAAGCTCTGCAAGCATTCAGAATGTGGAAGGAAAAAGATGATAAGACGGAATACTGATATCATTGTTTTTATAGCTTATTTTCATTATTATTTTCAATGCCTTATGTTATATTCCCTATTGTACAACATAAAGCATTAAATACTTATAACTTATATATTAATATTGAGGGTTTCGTTTTTACGGAACCCTCTTTTTATTATTATAAACCTCTTGCAGCGGGAATTATTAATTCTTTTCCATTTCTCCGTATACTAAAAGCTTTAATGAAGTCGTCTTACTTCGACCGATACGCACGTTCACATCGGTCGATACGAACGCTCACATCGGTCGATACGCATGCTTACTTCGGTCGAAGTAAGACGACTTTCATTAAAGAATTTCAGAATCTCCATATAATTTGTTCTATAATCAGTCTTCACAGAAACGTAACACGCATGCATTATTGATGAAAAGTGCTCTGTATTTCTTTGCACCAGATTTTAGAGAGAACCTAATATGGTCATAAAAGACAAATTATTAACTCATATGAGAACAACAACACAGTTTTTATTATGGCTGGTAATAGCCATATTCTTTCCATTGTTTGCATGCAACAATGAAAACAGTCCAGAAATCTCGGCAGACGAATTCAATGTAAGCATTGACCTGCCAAAGCAAGCCACAGTTACAAAGAGCGAAAGAATTTGCACTTTCAGCCTCACAGAAGGACAATCGCTCAAAGAATCAGACACATTTATCTTAGAGTCGGATAATGGTATATCATACATTTGTCCGTTAGTTAAGATAGAAGCTAATAATTTCAGCGTAAAGATTCCAAAAGATTGCGAAAGCGGTTACTATAATATTTCTATAAAGCGAAATAACCGCAAGAAATCTGAAGGACGTATTTATATCAATCTTATAGACAAACTCGACTTCACTCTCGATAAGGGTACCACTGCATACGGTATCGTATCGTCGGAAGAAGGTGGTATTAAAGGTGTGGTAGTATCCGATGGTGAAGAAACCACCACTACCAACGAGCAAGGTATATATCAGCTGAAATCGAAGAAAAAAAACGGATATGTTTTCATCTCGATTCCAGCAAACTACGAAGTAGCATCCGATGGCATTCTACCGTTGTTCTACAAATCATTTAAAGACAAAAGTAATGCGGATACCGCAGAACGCATTGACTTCAGTCTTAATAAGGTGTCGGGCCAAGATGATTATAAGGTGTTCTTCTTGGGCGATATGCATTTGGCCAACCGCACTAACGACAATAATCAGTTTAAAGACTTCACCGATGATTTCAACAGCTACAGAAATCGCTTCCCCAACAAAAAGATGTACGCCATTACTTTAGGCGATATGACTTGGGATTTGTATTGGTACAACAATAAATATTCTATCCCTGAATACCTGAACACCATGAACAGTCAGGTAAAAGGCATACAGATATTCCATACTATAGGAAACCACGACTTCGACTATAAGGCTACTTCCGATTTCGAAGCCGGCTCTAAATTCAGAACCAATATAGCTCCGCTGTATTATTCGTTCAATATAGGTAAGGTACACTATGTAGTAATGGACGATATAGACTGCAGCAAATACGACGGTACCACTTCGCGCGCCTACGAGGTTCGCATTTCTACAGAGCAACTCAATTGGTTGGCTAAAGACCTATCTTACGTTGACAAAGAAACTCCGCTGATTGTAGTGATGCACGCTCCTGTATTCGCTACTTCAGAGAAAGAAGGATTTACACTCGACCATGACGAGCTTAACACCGCACAGTTGTTCAGCATACTGAAAGACTATAAAGTGCACTTTGTAAGCGGACATACCCACAGAAACTATAATGTACTGCCTCAACATGCCGTAACCGGCGGACATGAGTTTTACGAACATAACACCGCAGCCATCTGTGCTTCTTGGTGGTGGTCGGGATATTTGACTCCAGGCGTACACATCAGCCTCGACGGAGCACCGGGTGGATATGGCATCTGGGATATAGCCGGAAAAGACTTTAAATGCATATATAAGACTACCGGACGTAACGAAGATTATCAGTTCCGCACTTACGACTTGAATAATGTTCATTTCTCTATGGCCGATGTTCCATCAATGCCTACAAATGTACCTGATGCAGTAAAAGAGAAATACATGCAGTATGTAAACGCTTATCCGGCAAACTCTAACAACGAAATACTTATAAATATATGGAACTGGAACCCACGCTGGACTCTGACCATAACCGACGAGAAAGGAAACAATCTTACTCCGAAAGAAGTATGGGCGTACGACCCGTTGCACATAGCAGCACTATCGGTTAAACGCTTCAACTCGGCAAATCTCAAATCGACTCCAGCCTTCATTACCGAAAAGGCTCCCCACTTCTTCAAGGTGAAAGCCAAAGATGCAGACACTGATTTAACAATCACTGTAAAAGACGAATTCGGACATACATGGACAGAAAACATGCAGCGTCCTAAAGCATTTTCAATAGACACTTATAAAGCAAACTGAGATTTATGAAAAGTATTAAGACTTTCATTATTCTGATTGTGTTCATAGTAGGGAGTGTATTCACTCTTTCGGCGCAAAGCAGAACCGTATCCGGAAAAGTATTCGATGAACAGAAAGAACCGCTCGTAGGAGTAACAGTAAGGACCAGCAATGCACAAAACGGAACTATCACTTCCGACGATGGTTCATTCAGCCTGCAGGTATCCAACCAAAACGTTGTTTTGGAATTCTCGTACATTGGCTACCAAACACAGAATATAAAGGTATCGCCTTCACAGAATAATATCAAAGTATACATGGCCGAAGATGCCGTAGTGCTGGGCGAGACCGTTGTGGTAGGTTATGGTACTCAGAAAAAAGTAAATCTTACCGGAGCCGTCTCTACCGTAGAAAGCAAATCGCTTATAGACAGAGCTTCGCACTCACTAACTAATATGCTGCAAGGTTCGGTAGCCGGACTTAACATCACCACTTCGTCGGGTGTGCCGGGCAGTTCGCCAAGCATCAACGTGCGTGGTACCACTTCTATCAACGGAGCCAGTCCGCTAGTTCTTATCGATGGAGCGGAAGGCGACTTGAACCGCATCAACCCTAACGACGTTGAGTCTATTTCTGTCATAAAAGACGCTTCGGCAGCTGCAGTATACGGTGCACGAGCAGCCTTTGGTGTGATATTGGTTACTACCAAATCGGGTAACGAACAAAAAGGAAAAGCAACAGTTAGATATAGCGGACGTTTTGGATGGGAAGCACCTACAACTTCTACCGATTATGAAACAACCGGATATTGGTCGGTTTACACTATCAATAAGTTCTGGAAAGCCGATTCGGGTACACTGTACGTAAACTATACAGATCACGACATGCAGCAGTTGCTTGCTCGTGTAAACGATAAGACAGAGAATCCAGACCGCCCATGGGTAGTAGAAGAAGAAAGAAACGGACGTAAGCAGTGGGTATACTATGGGAACTACGACTGGTGGCACATGCAGTATAGAGACAACCATCCCACACAGCAGCATAACATTTCGCTCAGCGGCGGAAACAAAGATGTAAAATACTTGGTTTCGGGAGCTTACGATTATCAGAAAGGTATCTTGAAAGAGAATCCAGATATCTATCGCAAGTATAACCTGCGCTCTAAAATAGATTTCACTATCAACAAATACGCAAAGTTGACCAACAACACATCGTTCTATGGTTCTCAATACACATTTCAGGGCGACGGCAGTGTACAAAACACATTAGCCTACGGATCAAGACATGCGTTGGCTTGTTTCCCGATGAAGAACCCTGACGGATCATGGCTTTACAGTACCCCGTATCTTAACTATAAGGTAGGAAACGGACGACACATTATATTAGGAGAAGGATCGCACCGCAACGTAAATCGTGCAAACGACTTTTCTAATACTACCAGACTGGTTATCACTCCTATAAAGAGCCTTAGCCTTACAGCCGACTTTACATACAGACTGTATCAAACCAGAAACACCAGCCGTTCTAACAATATTTATTTCCGTGAATATCCGGATGCCGAAATGGGAGTCTACGCTACAGGCGCCGGAGCAAACCAATTGGACGAATCGGTTAATACACGAAATTATTACTCGGCAAACGCATTCGCTAACTACGAAAATACATTCGGTCAGGCACACCACCTAACTGGCGTTATCGGTCTGAACTACGAAACATTAAGAATAAAGAACGTAAGTGCATACGGACAGAATCTTTCGTCTACTACCCTTGACGACCTTAACCTGGTAGGACAGAACTCTGAAGGTGAAACTATTACCGGAGTAGCGGGTGGACAGAACGAATATGCCTTGATGGGATTCTTCGGACGATTAAACTACGATTATAAAGGACGATACCTGTTTGAAGTGAGCGGACGCTACGATGGTACATCTCGTTTCGCTAAAGGCAACCGCTGGGGATTATTCCCATCGGGTTCTATAGGATGGCGTATCTCTGAAGAAGATTTCTTCAAGCCGTTGCGTAATGTTGTAGACAATTTGAAGTTGCGTGCATCATTCGGTAGCTTGGGCAACCAGAACGTTTCTTCGTACTACACTTATATGCGACTGATTTCTATCAGCGACTTCAGTGCTTATTCGTTCAACGAAGGTAGTGCAATGGCTAAATACTCTACCCTAGGTGCTCCGGTAGCTTCTAACCTTACTTGGGAAACAGCGGAACAATGGGATGGAGGTCTTGATTTGGCCATGCTTAATAACCGCCTCAACCTGACAGCCGACGTATATGTACGTAACACCAAAAACATGTTGACCGATGGCGTGGAACTTCCTGCCGTATACGGAGCAACCGTTCCGCAGATGAACACCGCCGACCTTAGAACCAAAGGATATGAACTGTCGCTTACATGGAGAGACCGCATATCAGTAGCCGGAAGTCCGTTGGAATATAGCCTCGGATTCAACCTCAGCGACTATCAAAGCCATATCACCAAGTACGATAACAAAGACAAGACTTTCGCCAAAAAGTATTATGAAGGTATGCGCATAGGCGAGATATGGGGATTCGTTACCGATGGATTATACCAAAGCACTGAAGAAGCACAAGAATACGCTAAAAAAGTCGATTTGAGCTACATCAACAAAAGAATCACTGGCGGATGGCAAGCAGGCGACTTGAAGTTTGTAGACTTAGACAATGACGGTATATTGGGCATCGGAAGCAATACCGTTGACAAACCGGGCGACCGCAAAATACTAGGCAATTCACTGCCAAGCCTTTCATACGGAATTAACGCCAGTGTACGTTGGTTAGGATTCGACGCTTCTGTATTCTTCCAGGGCACCGGAAACCATTATTGGTATCCTACCGGACAGGCTATGGGATTCTGGGGACCTTACTCTTACCCATACCTTACTTATCTGCAGAAAGATTTCTTGAAAGACGTTTGGGCTGAAGATAACCCCGATGCGTACTTTACACGTCCTATGGCATACTCTGCCACTTCTGGCCCTATGAGCTATGTAAACGACCGATACTTGCAGAACATACGCTATATGCGCCTTAAGAACCTCACCGTAGGATACACCGTACCGGTTAGTCTGACAAAAAAAATCGGCATAGACCAGATACGAGTTTACTTCTCAGGAGAAAACCTCTGTTATTGGTCGCCTCTGAAAAAGCATACCAAATACGTTGACCCGGAAGCCGCATTCAATCGTAGCAGCGGTGTAGACAACAACGCTTATTATCCGTGGCAGAAAACCTGCACATTCGGTGTAGACATTACTTTTTAATCAAAACTAAAGAGAATAACAATGAAACGAATTATAATAGGAGCAATATCAATGCTCACCGTACTGTCAAGTTGTGACAATCTGCTAGACTTGCAGCCCAAAAGCCAGATTTCACAATCGGATTACTTCAAGACCGAGACAGACTTGCAAATGTTCAGCAATACTTTCTACAATAACTTATTGGATAAATCGCCATACGATAACCAAAGCGACTTGTATGTACAACAAACCCTATCCGATGAAATGCTTGGCGGAACCAAACGTATCGTTCCGGCATCGGGAGGCGGATGGTCGTGGGGCGACTTACGAAAAATAAATACCCTGCTGGCATATACAAGTCAGTGCAGCGACGCTAACGCCGCCATAAAATATAATGCCGTAGCACGTTTCTTCAGAGCGTTCTTCTATTTTGAAAAGATAAAACGCTTTGGCGATGTGCCTTGGTACGACGTAGAATTGGGGTCGGACGATGACGCACTTTATAAAGCACGCGACTCACGTCAACTGGTAATGACTCACATGATAGAAGATATAGACTATGCCATAGAGAATCTTCCGGCTAAAGCTGATGAGAAGAGCAGTCCGTACCGAGTAACAAAAGGTGCGGCGTTGGCACTGAAATCGCGTTTCTGCCTGTACGAAGGTACTTACCGCAAATATCACGAAACAAAAGTAGACGGTGACTATACTTACTATCTGCAGCAAGCAGCCGACGCTGCCGAGACGCTGATGAACAGAGGAGAATATAAACTATATACCACCGGACATCCCGACAACGATTATCTTACTCTCTTCGCCGAAGAAAACGCAAATCCCGACGAGTATATCTTCGCCATCAAGTTCGACTACGGATTGAATATCTATCACAACGCCACGGCACATACCATTGTACCTACACAAGGTCGCCCTGGACTTACCAGAAAAATGGTAAACATGTATCTTAAAAAAGACGGCTCCGCATTTACCGACCAAGAAGGATGGCAAACAATGACTTTCACCGACGAGGTTAAAGACAGAGACCCACGCTTGGCACAAAGCATCCGTACTCCGGGATATACAAGAATAGGTACTACTAAGATATTGGCTCCCGACTTATCGGTAAGCGTTACCGGATATCAGCCTATCAAGTTTGTGCAAGAGCCTACAGCATCGGGCGGCAACGTAGACCGTAACGACCGCTCTACTTGCGACTTGCCTGTATATAGATACGCAGAAGTATTATTGAATTATGCCGAAGCAAAAGCCGAACTCGGAACTCTGACACAAGACGACTTGGATAAATCAGTAAACAAGATTCGTCAGCGTGTAGGAATGCCCGGCTTGAATATGGCAAAAGCTAACGCCAACCCAGACAGATACCTGTCGGACGCAGAAACCGGATTCACCAATGTAACCGGAGCTAATAAAGGCGTTATTCTGGAGATACGCCGTGAACGCGCCATCGAGCTTACACAAGAAGGATTCCGCTATAACGACTTGGTACGTTGGAAAGCAGGCTACTGCCTTAATCAGTCCATCCGCGGAATGTATTTTCCCGGAAGCGGATCGTACGACCTCTCTGGCAACGGAAAAGCCGACATCATTCTCTATAACGAAGGCGAAGCAAAACCATCTGCCGGCGCTGGAGTGTTAGTGTACAAGATAGGAACTGACATCTTGCTTAGCGATAAAGATAAAGGATACTTAGACTATCATAAAAACATAGCCCGAACCAAGTTCGACGAAGTACGAGATTATCTATATCCTATTCCTATCAACGAACGTTCGCTCAACAATAATCTTACTCAAAATCCGGGATGGGTAGACGGATTGTCATTCTAATTATTCATATTTACTAAAAGCATTTTAAAAGGATTATGAAATATATTAACTACATATTGTTATCTCTTCTCTTCACCCTATCATGGGGTTGCAGCAAAAACGAAGGGACTTCATTATCGAAAGCAGTATTGGCAAGCGCCTCTTCTTTGAGCTTTGACGCTAAAGAGGCCGATTCGAAAATAATAACCGTATATGCCGATGCCGACTGGGTATCGGAATGCCCCGACTGGGTTACGGTTTCTCCGGCACAAGGCAACGGAACTATGGATGTAACCATATCTGTAACCGACAATATGCGTGACGGAGCTACCGATAATCCGCGTAAGGCGACTTTGGTTTTCAAAGGTGCTACATTGGCCAGCCGCACAGATGTTATCGTAATGCAAGCAGGCGACAAGTATCGCGATTGCCAAGAATACCAACTTAGTGAACTTAATTCACTGGCCGACGAAACTGTAGTATCAATAAAGAACGTGTTAGTATCTGCCATCACCGACGAAGGATTCATGGCAACCGATACCGAACACGGAAGCAACATGTATATGCAGGGCAACGCTACAGTACAGATAGGCGACAAAGTTTCTGTGAAAGGAAGCAAAGCTACAGATATGCAGTCGCTCGCTTATGTAGCGGTAGATGAAGTACAGACTGTTTCTACAGGAAACGCTGTAACTTACCCTGAAGCGGAAGACATCACAAAGACTATAGATAAATACAATTCTACCGACAGAACATATATCTCCGTAAGCGGTGTGTTAGACGGAAACAAAATAAATATAAGCGGAGCTTCTTATGCCGCAAGCATTTCTGATGCCACCGGGAAACTGAATATTTCAGAACTTAACGGACATAACGTAACCGCTAAAGGATACTTTGCCGGAGTAGCGGCTCCTGTAGTTAAACTTATGGCTACAGAAATAGAAGATAAAGGAGCTGTAGAAACAGTCTACTTCTTCGACGATTTTGAATGGGTATCACAGTGGGCACAAGCAGGAAATGCCGGACAAACCGTAGAGAACGATGATGCCAACGCCAAGGCTCCAAACATCTTCACAACAGATGGAATAGGTACAGAATTCATAAACGAACTGGAGAAAGTTCGCGGATATACATTGGTATACCGTAATGCATCTAACAACATGGCCGATGCCGTATATCTGCAAAGCAACTATCTGAAGTTCGGAAAAACCAGCTTCGAAGCAGGAATCACACTTCCGTCTATCAGTGGTATACCGGCAGGCGAAGCACTTACTTTATCGTTCGACTGGTGCCCGATGATAACCGGATCGCATAACTTCGATAATACAAAACTTGCCGTAGTGATTTCGGAAGACGGCAAAGACACAGAAATTACAACCCTCTCCCACTCGTTTGTAAAGACCGACAAGATGGCGTGGCTTCACGCAAATGTAAGCCTCAGCGGATTGACTATCACAGCGAAAACCAAGATAACCATCCGCACCAAAGAATGGGATGCAGCCAACAAATCACAACGCCGCTGGTTCCTCGATAACATCAAGCTGAAAAAAGCAAAATAACAGCCCCAACACACAAATAGACATAAAAAAAGTTGGGAGACCTCATTTCTGAAGTCTCCCAACTTTTTTATGTCATTCGCTTACGCGATACGATTTATTCGGGAATTACATCATTCCACCCATGCCGCCCATGCCCGGAGCAGCCGGCATTTCTGGTTTGTCTTCCTTCTTCTCTACGATTACACATTCTGTAGTAAGGAACATACCAGCGATAGATGCCGCATTTTCCAAAGCTACACGAGTTACCTTAGCCGGGTCTACTACACCTGCAGCGTGCAAGTTTTCGTAAACATCGGTACGAGCGTTGTAACCGAAGTCGCCTTTACCTTCACGTACTTTCTGAACTATTACGGCGCCTTCTTTACCAGCGTTAGCTACAATCTGACGCAAAGGCTCTTCGATAGCACGTTTGATGATTTCGATACCGGTAGTTTCGTCAGCGTTATCGCCCTTCATGCCTTCCAAAGCGTCTATGGCACGGATGTAAGTTACACCACCGCCCGGTACGATACCTTCTTCGATAGCGGCACGAGTAGCACACAATGCATCGTCTACACGGTCTTTCTTTTCTTTCATCTCAACTTCTGAAGCTGCACCTACGTAAAGTACTGCTACACCGCCAGCCAACTTAGCCAGACGTTCCTGCAATTTTTCCTTATCGTAGTCTGAAGTAGAGTTCTTCATTTCAGCCTTGATCTGGTTGATACGTTCCTGAATGTTTTCCTTGTTACCAGCACCGTTTACGATAGTAGTGTTTTCTTTAGAGATAGTAACCTTATCGCAAGAACCCAACATTTCGATTGTTGCCTGTTCCAACTTCAAGCCCTTTTCTTCGCTGATAACAACACCGCCTGTCAATACCGCGATATCTTCCAACATAGCCTTACGACGATCGCCGAAGCCCGGAGCCTTAACAGCACAGATCTTCAACTGACCACGCAAACGGTTAACTACCAAGGTAGTCAATGCTTCGCTGTCTACATCTTCTGCGATAACCAACAAAGGACGTCCGCTCTGTACTGCCGGTTCCAAGATAGGCAAGAAATCTTTCAAGTTAGAAATCTTCTTATCGTAGATAAGGATGTACGGATGCTCCATAACGCATTCCATCTTTTCTGTATCTGTTACGAAGTAAGCCGACAAGTAACCGCGGTCGAACTGCATACCTTCTACTACACCGATGGTAGTATCAGTACCCTTAGCTTCTTCTATAGTGATGACACCATCCTTAGAAACCTTACGCATAGCGTCGGCAATCAACTTACCGATAACAGGGTCGTTGTTTGCAGAAACGGTAGCAACCTGTTCAATCTTATCGTAGTTATCGCCTACCTTTTCAGCCTGAGACTTGATAGATTCTACTACTTTAGCAACAGCCTTGTCGATACCACGTTTCAAATCCATAGGATTAGCACCTGCGGTAACGTTCTTCAAACCTACGCCTACGATAGCCTGAGCCAATACGGTAGCGGTAGTAGTACCATCACCAGCATCGTCGCCTGTCTTTGAAGCTACAGATTTAACAAGCTGTGCGCCTGTGTTCTGGAACGGGTCGGCCAATTCTACTTCTTTAGCTACAGTAACACCGTCTTTAGTGATGTGTGGAGCACCAAATTTCTTTTCGATAATAACGTTACGTCCTTTCGGGCCGAGGGTTACCTTAACAGCGTTAGCCAATTCGTCAACGCCTTTTTTCAACTGATCACGAGCGTCAATGTTAAAAAGTATATCTTTTGCCATAATAAATTTCCTTTCTTTTTTTGCTTTATAAAACCATCATTTACATTATCCCAAAACGGCAAGAATATCGCTCTGGCGCATAATCAAATACTTTTCTCCTTCGTGTTCTATTTCTGTACCTGAATATTTGCCATACAATACGGTATCACCTTCTTTAAGAACCATTTCTTCGTCCTTAGTGCCATGGCCTACAGCCACTACCTTACCCTGCAACGGTTTTTCTTTTGCAGTGTCGGGGATGATAATACCACCAATTGTTTTTTCTTCAGCCGGAGCCGGAAGAATCAGAACTCTGTCTGCTAACGGTTTAATGTTCATAGTGCTATATTTTTATATTATTAATTTTAAATTTCAATGCCCGATACCACAACCGGGCGATTTCAGTCTTGCGAAAAATATGCCAAAGCTTTCTGTCTGACAAAATGACAAAAGTATATATGACATGTAACCGCACGACTGCCATTTTTACGTTTTTACTCTTATGGCACTTGTAGAAGCTGTTTTTTTTACGTATCATTGTTGCGGTTTACACCATCTACTAAAAACACCTTATATATATGGATATAATTTATTTGGCTGTAGGAGCATTACTGGGCGTATTGACCGGATACATGGCTGCGGCACGAAAGAGCGGGATATTGAAATCGCAATTAGAATCAGAACAAAAGCATAGCCGCGAAATGGTGGCTGCGGAGCAAGCACGTGCAGCCCAACAGATAAACTCTCTACAGAAGGAATACGAAAAGCTACGCAATGAGTTTGACCGTCAGTTGCAATATACGGCTTCTGTCTCTACCGAGAGAAAAGCCTTGCAAGAGAAATTGAATAACCAGCAAAAAGAGACAGAAGAACTTCACAAGCGATTCAGCTTGGAGTTTGAGAACATGGCAAACAAGATATTTCAGCAGAAAACCGAGACTTTCAACAAGTTGAGTGCTGAGAGCCTAAGTGCTCTGCTCAAGCCGTTCGATGAAAACCTGAAGGAGTTCAAGCACCAAGTGGCAGAGGTGTACGATAAGGAGTCGAAGCAACGCTTCTCTCTGGAAGACCGTATAAAAGAATTGGTTCAGCTCAACAAACAGATTAGCGATGACGCCAACAACCTGACTCGTGCGTTGAAAGGCGATTCGAAGATGCAAGGTAACTGGGGAGAGATGATTCTGGAAACGATACTCGAAAACTCTGGTCTGCGTGAGGGAGAGGAATACTTCAGACAAGGTTTTCTGAAAGACGAAAACGGCGAAGTGATACGCAATGAGCACGGACAACGAATGCAGCCTGACGTGATAGTTAAGTACCCCGACGACCGACAGGTAATCATCGACTCTAAAGTATCGCTCACGGCATACGCCGGATACGTGGCAGCTACCGACGGTGACGAAAGAAACCGACTTCTGAAAGCGCATATCGCCTCGGTAAAAGCGCATATCGATGAGCTTAGTGCCAAGGATTATTCCAAATACGATGTGTCGTCATTAGATTTCGTAATGATGTTCGTTCCAAACGAACCGGCATACGTATTGGCGTTACAGCAAGAGCCCGATTTATGGAACTATGCCTACAAGAAAAAGGTAGTATTGATGAGCCCCACTAACCTGATAGCCGCACTGAGATTAGCCCTCGACTTATGGAAACGTGAGTTTCAGGAGAAAAACATAATGGAGATAGTAAACAGAGGCACAGTGTTATACGAAAAATTGGTAGGATTTACAGATACCTTCCTAAAGATAGGCGACACACTTAAATCGGCTTCAACAGCATACGACACAGCGTTAGGTCAACTGTCTAACGGACGCGGAAATGTAGTCCGTCAAGCGGAAATGCTTAAAGACCTAGGCATTACCCCAAAGAAACAGTTCTCGCCACGCATAGCAAGCAAAGACGAGAACGACCACATGCTAAACGATAGGATATAGCATACTTATATGTAGTATTCTTTTATCTAGGGCAACTGAAGCGTTAATGCTCATCAACTAAAATTCAGTTGCTTGTTTTTAGAAGAAATCGGCCCCACAGCACCTTCTGGATGGGGTAAAAAAAGAATGTGATAAAATAATAAAAGAATACGAATGGACAGCCTGCAATATGCGAATGGCAGAATGAAAGAATACGAGTTTTTTTTCGCTACTCGCATTCTTTTTTCCCGCATTTTACGAGTAAATTTCCATGTACAAGAATCTTACTAACAAAAAATCCCGGCAAATCAACATAACAATGCTGTTTGCCGGGACATTAAGCCTTTATAATGAATTATAGCAATTTCAAATCGCTTGTGAAAACATCAATCTCGTCAGCCCACCACGGGCCAATGCCGATGCAAGTCTTAGTTTCCTGTCCGTGAAACTCCGTAAGCCCGGCATCGACTATCATCGAAACCGGAATTTCCGGATTCTCATCTTGTATGCGCTGATATAGAGATACAAGCTCCTCCTCTGAGTTGACGTACAGACAAATCTTGGCGTACAAGCCGTTAAGCCATTCTGCCAACGGAGAATCATCGCCATACGTTAGGGTAAACGTGGTCTTTCCGTCTTCCTCCGTGCAACTGAACAAAGAAAGCAGCGCATCTACCGAAGCATGCGAACCCTGAGCAATCATCTTACCCTTGCGCATGTTCAAATCCTTACGCATCACGATGACCTGTTTCACTGCGCGTTCTTCCATATCAATCAAGCTTTTATAGCGTCAATCAGTTCGTCGGGAGTAACCAACGACTGCTCGCCAGTAGTCATGTTCTTCAATGTAAGCTTACCTTCGTTCATCTCGTTTTCGCCTACGATGGCAACAAACGGAATGGCTTTGTTGTTAGCGTATCCCATCTGCTTCTTCATCTTAGCACTATCCGGATAAATCTCGGCACGAATGCCAGCCGCACGCACCTTAGCCAAAACAGGAAGTACGTATGCAGCCTCAGCCTCGCCAAAGTTGACGAACAACAACTGGGTTCCGTCTACAGCATCCTTAGGATAAAGGTCGAGCTGATTCAATACATCATAAATACGGTCTGCACCGAACGAAATACCTACGCCCGACACGCCTTCCATACCGAACACGCCGGTAAGGTTATCGTAACGGCCACCACCGCTGATACTTCCTATCTGTACATCGAGAGCCTTAACTTCGAAAATGGCTCCGGTGTAGTAATTAAGTCCACGCGCCAAAGTCAAATCAAGCTCTACATCCGACTGAATACCAAGTCCTGCAATGGTTTTCAAGATAAATTCGCTTTCTTCTACACCCTTCAAACCAGTTTCCGAAGCCGCCAAAACGGTCTTCAAAGTTTCCAACTTCTCTTCGTTTGTTCCGCTCAGCAAGATAATAGGCTGCAACTTGTCGATAGCCTCTTGCGGAATACCCTTAGAAGCCAACTCGGCATTCACATTATCAAGACCAATCTTATCGAGCTTATCGATGGCTACGGTGATATCTACAATCTTGTCAGCCTCGCCAATGATTTCGGCAATACCCGAAAGAATCTTACGGTTATTGATTTTGATAGAAACACGAATACCGAACTTGCGGAACACAGTATCTATCATCTGAACCAATTCTACTTCGTTAAGCAAAGAGTTGCTGCCTACCACGTCGGCATCGCACTGATAAAACTCGCGGTAACGACCCTTCTGCGGACGGTCGGCACGCCAAACCGGCTGAATCTGGAAACGCTTGAAAGGGAATGTTATCTCATCGCGATGCATCACCACGTAGCGTGCAAACGGCACTGTCAAATCATAACGCAATCCTTTCTCGCAGAACTTGCTAGCCAACTTAGCGGCGTTACGGCTCAACAATTCCTCATCGGTAAGTCCAGAGAAATAATCGCCTGAGTTCTGAATCTTGAAAAGCAACTTGTCGCCTTCGTCGCCATACTTGCCCATCAAAGTCGACAAATTCTCCATAGACGGAGTCTCAATCTGCTGAAATCCATACAGATAAAAAACTTCGCGAATGGTGTTGAATATATAATTACGCTTCGCCATCTCTACAGGCGAAAAGTCTCTTGTTCCTTTTGGTATACCCGGTTTTGCTGCCATAATCAATGTTTTATTTTATTTTATTGGGTGCAAAGATAATGAAAATGAGATTATCAGTCACGACGGTTGCTATAAATCATGATATAATAAACAAGTGTAGCCAACGAGCTAAGCGCTGCAACTACGTATGTATAAGCCGCCGCCTTGAGCGCACTCTGTGCCTGCTGATGGTTAAATGCATTGGTGATGCCGGCTCTGTTAAGCCATACCAGCGCACGACGGCTTGCGTCTATCTCTACCGGAAGAGTTACAAAGCTGAATAAGGTAGACATAGCAAACAGACAGATACCGATAAGCAACAGCTGAGGAAATGTATTAACCATGAAAATACCTGCCAGCAATACCCACGAAACGATAGACGATGAGAACTGCACTACCGGAACCAACGCCGAGCGCAACTGTAACGGAGCATAGGCGCGAGCGTGCTGAACGGCATGTCCGCACTCGTGCGCAGCAACTGCCGCTGCCGATACGCTACACGTATTATATACGCCTTCGCTCAAATTCACTGTTTTATTAGATGGGTTATAATGATCGGTAAGCATTCCGCCTACGCTAGTAACCTTTACATCATATATACCATTGTCGTGAAGCATCTTTTCTGCGATTTCTCTTCCCGTCATGCCGTTAGCTATAGGAATTTTAGAATACTTGTCGAACTTGCTCTGTACGTTGTGTTGTACAATATAGCTGATAATAGCGATACCGATAAATAAAATCCAATACATATTCTTCTAATTTTAGTGTTAGTTATAATCAAGATTGATACAAATATCTTGCCAAAGGTAAAAAAAAGAGAGACTATACAATAATACACGACATTCTTTTGACTATTATTAAGAGCCTTTTACGGTTTTCTTTCATCAATATCATCGCTATTCCTTATCTGAGCAGTATAAAATTCGCAATAATAATATGTTGATTATCTGCGACATATCTATACATATTTAAAATAAACGATATTTTTCCGCAAAATTATTTGGTAGATATTACAAAAACATCTACCTTTGCACTCGCAATCAAGAAATGATAGCGCCGATGATTCGCTAGCTCAGCAGGTAGAGCACAACACTTTTAATGTTGGGGTCTTGGGTTCGAGCCCCAAGCGGATCACCACAAGAAGCAGTTATTCTGAAAAGAGTGACTGCTTTTTTGTTTTTATACCCTTTTATATTGGAGCTGACGCTACAGCTCCAATATAAAAGTAGTATGATATCCCACTACAGGTCTGTCGGCAAGCCAAAGGTTGCCGTGACACGCTATCATCATCTGCCGAGCCAATGAGAGACCTATGCCCTGCCCCGTTTTCTTTGTCGTGAAGAACGGAATAAAGATTTCGCGCGATTCTTCTGGCAGAATGAGTTTTCCGTCGTTGCTTATCAGCAGCCGGATATTGTTTTTATGCCCATCCGCATGACTGCTTCCATTATTACTTATACTGATGTCTATAGTATGCGCTTCTGCTTCGATAGCGTTCTTTACTATATTCGTTATCACTTGGCGGAACATTCCGTGGTCGGTATATACCGTAGTTACGCCACTTAGATTGATATGCCATTCCACTTCTGGATATAGCGCTTTTATCGTATTGATAAATTGAGGCAGATTGAGAGACTGAATGTCTGCCGGCTGCAGTTGAGTAAGTTTACGATAGATATCGACAAAGGTAGAAAGACCGAGACTTGTGTCATATATGGCTCGCATCCCCTCCTCTAACGGTGTATCCTTAACGAGCGGCGAACCGATATACGCCTGCGTGATGCTCTGTATTGGTGCTACCGCATTCATGATTTCGTGCGTCAGTACACGTGTAATGCGTTGCCAAGACTCTACTTCATTTCGTGCAAGCAAGCGGTTTATCTCGCTACCCATGTCGTTTAGGGCAGATTGAAGTTCGCGTTCGCCCGGAAGAAGTCGGTCAGTCGGCAAGCGGAAAGTAAAGTCACGATTGCGCAGAGCTTCACGCATCAATCGGGCACGCAATGCCAACAGTCGCTGGTGTCTCCATTGCCAGATAAGAATGACGACAATCAGTATCACTAAAACAGATATAATATAATAAGGATTCATCTTTTTATTTCTTCAGTTTCTTATATAAAGTCTGACGGGTTATGCCAAGCATCTCGGCAGCGCGACTCACATTGCCGTGGCATTGCTCCACAGCTCGCTGCACGTGCTCTTGCTCTACTTGGTCGAGCGGCATTACTTGTCTATTCTTGTCGATAGCATCGTGCAATGTAGAGATTAGCTTTTCATTATCCCAAGGCTTGGTTACGAAATCGGCAGCACCGTATTTCAGTCCTTTCACCGCCAGTTGCACATCGGCATAGGCAGTTATCAGGATGACTGGCGTATTAGGATAGAATTTCTTTACGGTACGTAGCCAAAAGAGTCCGTCCTGACCCGAATTGACTCCGAGCGAGAAATTCATGTCGAGCAATACGGCATCTACTGCCTCTTCTTTGGCAAGCGTAGCCACAAGCGTGTCTGGCGACGACAACGTAACGATACGTTCGAAATCCATGGCGAGACAAATCTTCAGAGCCGTAAGGATAGCCTTGTTATCATCGACTACCACAATGGTATTGTATGGATGGTTCATATTATAATGCCTATTTTAATCATACACAAAAATACAAATATTCTATATAAACCGAATGCACAAGCGACAGGCAGAAACAACTTTTGCGCAAGCCTTATCTACTATTGTATGATAATCATACACTTTTCAGCAAATGTGTTCCGAAGAGCGTGTTTTCTTAAATATCAGTGAATATGCAGCTGATGATTCTCTTTAGATTTGCAGTGTAAGAAACAATCAAGAACATGATGAAAAAGTTATTTCCGTTAATATTCATCTTAGCAGCCAACGCCAATATTAATGCTGCCGAGCCTTGGACGGTAGAGCGTTGTATGCAGTATGCAGCCGAGCATAGTCATGCCGTAAGTCAGCAGTGTTTCGCTCTCGACGAGAGTCGCGCTATAAAGACACAAGCTATAGGCGAGTTTCTTCCTAATATATACGGCTCGGTGTCAGGGCAGATGAACTTCGGACGTGCTATAGACCCCGAAACAAATACCTATACCGATGTAAGCACATTATATAATGGCTACGGACTACAGGCATCGCTGACTATATTCGACGGACTACAGCGTTACAACGAACTACGCATGGCTAAAGCGAATGTAGCTATGGGGCGAAACGGTGTGCAGGCAGAGAAAGACGATGTGGCCCTGAAAGTGTACAAGGCATATATGGAATTGATATACTGCCAAGGAGCCGTAGAACAGACAATGAAGAAGCGTGACGAGAGTAGTGCATTGCTTCATCAAACCAAGGTTATGGCAGAGGTTGGACAAAAGAGCGATGCCGACGTAGCGCAGATGCGTGCCACCCTCGCTGCCGATGAGTACGAGCTTACGCATATGCAGACACAGACTACTAAAGCCCGACTCGCCTTAAAGCAGCTGATGAATTATCCGGTAGACTCTACGCTAACCGTAGCGCAACCGAGTCTTAGTGATGAACCAACGATTACCGAAAGTACTGAACAGATATCAGCATACGCCGCCATAGCCAACCCACGCATCATCAAGGCACAACAAGGTGTAGATGCGGCTCGATATAACCTGCGGGCGGCACGTGGTGCATTGCTTCCGTCTATTTCATTATCGGGCGGCGTATCAACCTCGTTCTACAGAAATATGGATAATGGTGAATATGTTCCCTTCTCGCAACAGTTCAAAAATAACACAGGAGAGTTTGTTGTACTATCGCTCTCTGTTCCGATATTCAACCGACTATCTACCGCCTCTAACATTCGCCGGCGCAAGATAGCACTCGACCAAGCCAGAGAGAACCTTGAATATGAACAGTCTGAATTACGACGCATCATAGTAGAAGCGGCGAAGGATGTAGAAAACAGTTCGATAGAAGTAATGAAGATGCAGGAGCAGGTCGAGGCGGATAGCATAGCAACGCATCTTACTACACGTAAATACGAAGAAGGACTCGCCTCGCCTATAGATGTAAAAACGGCAAGCGTAACACTGTTGCAGAGCCGGGTAAAGCTACTGCAAAGCCGACTGACAATGGCATACAACCGACGGTTGCTGGCTTATTACAGAGGGGAAAGGTTATGGAAGGAATAAAAAAACAAAAGATATTATGGATAGACCTATAGAAAAGAAATCATTTCCACGCCGCTATGCCGGATATATTGCGGCGGCAGTAGTAGCTGTGGCGTTGCTTGCATGGCTTATATTCGGAAGTACTGCAAGCACAATGACCATCGATAGCAATGAAATTACCATTAGCGATGTAACACGGGGAGAGTTCGACGATTATGTAAGACTCAACGGACAGGTTGTCCCCATTCAGGTGGTTCAAATCTCTCCTGAAGAGGGAGGAATAGTGCGCGAGAAAGTAGTGGAAGAAGGTACACGGGTACGCAAGGGCGACGTGATACTGCGATTAAGCAACAGCAGCCTCGACCTGCAGATTCTAAATGCGGAGGCGGAACTTGCTGAAAAACAAAATCTTCTGCGAAATACTCAGATTACTATGCAGCAGGACCAACTAAACAACCGTACCGAACAAGCCACACTCGATATGGACTGCGAACGTAAATTGCGTGCCTACAAGCAGAATTCACGTTTATACAACGAGAAGCTTATCAGTCAAGAGGAGTTCTTGAAGAGCCGTGAAGACTACGATCTGGCCCGCCGTAAGCAGCAGCTCATCGGACAGCGGCTCAACCAGGATAGTCTTTACCGCCATGTACAGATGGAACAAATGGAAGATAACTTGCAGAATATGCGAAAAAACGTGCTGCTGGTACGCGAGCGCAAGAATAAGTTGGAGGTTCGCTCTAACATAGACGGCGAACTGGGATTACTCGACGTAGAACTGGGACAAAATATTCAGGCTGGTCAAAACATAGGGCAGATAAACGACTTGAGCGACTTCAAGATTGAGACAAATATAGATGAGCACTATATAGACCGTGTACGCGCAGGACTTACTGCCACCATCACTCGCGACGGAAAACAGTATCAACTACATGTGCGTAAGGTATATCCCGAAGTGCGCAACGGTTCTTTCCGCACAGACTTCGTGTTCGAAGGCACTCGTCCGGAGCAGATGCGCAGCGGACAGACTTACTACGTAGAGCTGGCACTCGGAAAATCATCGCAGGCTACGCTCATTCCTCGCGGCACCTTCTTCCAGATTACCGGAGGCAACTGGATATTCGTTCTCGATCGCTCTAACAAGAAGGCGTACCGACGTAACATCAGCATAGCACGGCAGAACCCTCAATACTATGAGGTTACCGAGGGACTGGAACCGGGAGAGCGTGTTATAACAAGCGGATATGAGGCGTTCAAAGATAATGAGGTATTAATATTAAAATAAGAAGCAATAAATACGGATACTAAAAAGACAGAATTATGATAAAGACAGAAAAACTTATTAAGGTTTTCCGCACGGAAGAGGTGGAGACCGTAGCACTGAACGGCGTTAGTATAAATGTTGAGGATGGCGAGTTTGTAGCTATCATGGGTCCGAGCGGATGTGGCAAATCTACATTGCTGAACATACTGGGACTTCTTGATAATCCCAACGGAGGCGAGTATTGGCTCGACGGGGAATCGGTGGGTAATCTCAAAGAAAAAGATCGCACTAAATATCGCCGCGGACGTATCGGCTTCGTTTTTCAGAGTTTCAATCTGATTGACGAGTTGACTGTAGAAGAAAATGTCGACCTGCAGCTGCGCTACCTCGGTGTTCCGTCGAAAGAGCGACGTGAGCGTGTAACCGAAATACTGCGAAAGGTAGGACTGAGCCAGCGTGCCAAGCATTATCCGCAGCAACTATCTGGCGGACAGCAACAGCGTGTGGCAATAGCGCGTGTCGTAGTGGGAAAACCTAAATTAATACTTGCCGATGAACCTACGGGTAACCTCGACTCAAAGAGCGGGCAGGCTGTAATGGAACTGCTCTCGCAACTCAACGCCGAGGGAACAACAATCGTGATGGTAACTCACTCGAAACATGATGCTCTGATGGCGAATAGAATAATCAATCTGTTCGACGGACAGGTAGTAGACAATAATAACATTCTTTAGGAGGACAGCGTATGAAAAGCTTATTATATATGTTCCGACGCTACCGCCTTGCCACCCTACTTAACCTTTTGGGCTTGGGTATAGCCGTAGCTACCTTCTATCTCTTCATGACGCAGGTGATATATAATCGTACTTACAATCATAACATCCGTGAGTATGAGCAGGTGTATCGTCTGGAGATAAACGGCAGTTTGTTTGGCGATGCTTGGGGCTGCAAAACGTGTCGTCCGTTTGTTACGATACTAAAAGATATTCCACAGATTAAGGATGTTACTTACATCAGTCCGTATCTCAACCAGATGGAAATAAAAGTTGGCGAACGCAACTTAACTGTACCTGTATTTAATATGGGTAAGCCTGGTATCGAGTTCTTCACAGGCAAGCTGATCTCAGGCTCAAGCAAGACATGGGGAACAGGAACGGGAGCTACCGCCATAGCATCACGAAGTTTAGCCGAGAAGATGTTCGGCACAGCAAACGCTGCTGGAAGGACGTTTGCATCTGAAAATAACGGTGAGACTACTATCGTCACCGTGGTAGGTGTGAGCGAGGATATGCCCGACAACTGCACCTTACCAAACGGTTTATATATCTGCGATAAAGAAAACGGATTGACCAACTGGAGCGAATGGAGCTATGACATCTATGTGCGCCTTGATCACGCAGCCGACACTGAAAAGGTTTTGCGTGCCTTGAAACTCGGCTTTATGAAAAGCAACGGTATCAGCGAAGAGCAAGAAGAACAATTCGACAAAGAAGTAAAAATGAAGTTCCGCCTCACACCGGTAGACGATATCTACTTCACTGGGATAGGTCTTAAAGACAAAGGCAACCGCAACTTGGTGAACGTACTTACGGTGGCATCGATATTCGTGCTGTTTATAGCTATGCTTAACCTGCTCAACTTCTCGCTTTCTGAGATACCTATGCGTATGCGCGGCATCAACACACGCCGTGTCATGGGAGCATCGATAGGCAGTCTGCGAATGAAAATGATAATAGAAAACGTGTTGTTTGCCTTCGTCGGATTGATAATCGGCCTCTTGCTGATTGTAGTTTTTCAGCGTAACGAGGCTTGCATAAAGCTCGTTTCGGGAGATATCGATTTCTCTTCACATTGGGTTCTCACTATCGTCATGGTGGTGGCGGCTCTCATCGTTGGCGCATTGTCGGCAGTCATCCCTGCCTTCTACAGCACATCATTCACTCCTGCTATGGTGCTTAAAGGATCTTTCGGTCTTTCGCCACGCGGCAGACAGTTGCGAATGACGATTATGGCGGTACAATTTTGCGTGGCTTTCACCTTAGCTATATATATAGGCGTGATGACGTGCCAATCGAACTACATCTTCAATAGTGATTACGGATTCAACAAGAACGAAGTTTTCTACACATGGCTATCGAAAGAGGCTCAGACAAAGAAAGAGGCAATACGTTCCGAACTGAAGAAATTGTCGTTCGTTGAGAACGTTGGTTTTGCTCAGAATGCTATCGGTGCAGGCGATGAGTATATGGGCTGGGGACGCGGTTCTGACAGTCATCAAATATCACTCCAAGTAGTACCGTGCGACTATGAATATCTACGCACTATGGGACTAAAGATTACAGAAGGACGCGATTTCCGCGAATCGGATAGTAAGACGGGAGCCTATGTACTTAACAAAGCTGCTATGGAACAATACAATTGGCTCGTAGTGGGAGACTCCATCGGAAGACAGAACAACTGGGGAAGCGTGAGCAATTATCTTATTGTAGGCGTTTGCAACAATTTCAAACTAAAATCTATGCGTAAAGATAACAGTCGCATAGCCGTAGCATTTATTATTATGGGTCCCGACATGGAGTGGTGTGGCGACCGTTGTAATCGGGTATTTGTACGTGTAGCAAAAAACCAGGATAAGATTGCTGCCAAGCAACGTATAGCAGAGGTACTCAATAAGATTGACGGTTCAGAGAAATACGACATGAAGTTTCTCAACGACGATCTGCAACAAACATATGTTGATGAATTCCGCTTTATATCGCAAGTAAAGCTGTTCGCCATCATCTGCATCATCATAACCATTATCGGTGTATTCTCGCTCACGATGTTTGAGACTGAGTATCGTAGAAAAGAGATTGCAATACGTAAGGTGATGGGTAGTTCTGTGGGTGCAGTGGTTCGACTTTTCGCTATGCGTTATGCCGTACCGCTTGTAGCGTCGTTCGTAGTAGCAGCTCCTTTGGGATGGTGGTTGAGCCAGCAATGGCTACAAAGCTTCGCCGAACACACTCCGATATATTGGTGGTTACTTCCTATAGCTTTCATCATAGTATCGGCAGTGGTGATACTTACTGTTGTAGTTCAGTCATGGCGTGTAGCTACTGCAAACCCTGTAGAAAGTATTAAGACTGAGTAATTTATCTATTAGCATCTTTATAGTAATAGCCTGCCAACCTTATAAAAAGGTTGGTGGGCTTTGTTTTTTGCTTTGATTCTGACTGATATACAATACTTAGAACAAACGAATGATTGCTGCTTTAGGCTACAGGCTTCTTTGTGAATAGACTTACCTTATTTATGTGTGCAAAGAATATATAAATGCATTAAATTAGAAACATTAAGTCTTTATAAGAAAAAACTGAAGACAATATAAATAAGGTGTCCGAAACAATTGCTCACCCATGAAAGCCTAGGAATATGCGCATAAAAAAAATTCCCCTCACAACTGGATGTCGTAAGGGGAACCAAGACGGCGA
>FR881213.1 GCA_000434735.1 Bacteroides sp. CAG:530 | reverse complement strand
TGTCAGCGATTGGCTCTAAAAATGGTCATCTTCTAAATACCCACAAAAACATATCTATCTGTAAAACAAGCTTTTCAAGGCTGAAAAAGCCTGATATAACTGGTCTCCGTACTTGTATAGCTTTATGTATACATACTGGTTGCACATTTTGCCTTGTAAATAATACTCATAATTCAACCTTATATAATCCACTTAATTACAATTAGTTATATTATGGAAAACTTAAATTATTTCAAGAATGCGGGAAATCAGGGATACATTCTACTTCCCCGCAGGTTATTGCTGAACGCACTGTTTCTTCAGTCTCCAGAACGGCAGTATTACCGACTTTACATTTATCTGCTGCTAAAGGCAACGTATGGCGATGGCAGAACTGACGGAGAAAGCCTGAAGCGTGGCGAGTTGTATTTTTCGTACCGAACCCTGTGCGAGCAATTTTCAGTGTGCAGAGCAACGCTGTCGAAAATGCTGAACGAGATGGAAGAATGCGAATTGATTGAAATCTACAGAGGCAAAACAAACAGGCAATCATCGAAAATCAAGATGCTGTATTACGAACAGATGTGCGATTTCGCTACCATCTTCGAAGAACCGTCAGGAAAGTCGGACTATGAATTCGAGGTTTTCTGGGATATATACCATAACCGTTCGGGACTGGAACCCATCGACAAGGAGCTGGCACACCACTACTGGAAACGACTTTCGAGCGAAGAACGCACGCTGGCATTGGTAAACGTGGATGTTTATTTCTCGGATATACCTCGCAGCCGATGGCGCACAGCGGTAGAATACTTGGGCTATAAAAACTTCTTGGGAAATTAAAAAATTGTTTTTCAGACGATAACATTAGTTGTATAACTTAAATCTATGTACTATTATGGGTTACAAAGAAAAGAAACATCACGGCGAATACCTTCCGGCATACGATGAGTCAATTGAAAAAGCCGTTATCGGAGCTATGCTTATAGAACGACAGGCGGCGCCTATAGCCATACCGCTACTGCGCCCCGAGATGTTCTATTACAAGAAGCACGAAACCATTTTCAAGGCGTTAAGAGACATGATGAGCCAGGGCAGGCCGATAGACATCATCACGGTGGCAGATTATATGCGCAGCGCTGGCACGCTTGACGAAGTGGGAGGTCCGTACTACATCACCGCATTATCGGGCGGCGTGACAAGCTCCGCACATCTGGAGTATCACTGCGGAGTGCTGTTCGACATGTACACGCGCAGGCGACTCGTGGAGCTGCTTACCAAGTATCTGGCTATGGCGCAAGACATCACATTCGATCATTATCAGGTCATGACAGACATGAACGGTGAGATTTGTAACATGATGGAGAACTCGCCCATAGAAAACAATCTGCACTCTATGGACGATGTGGCAAAGATGGTTCTGGAAACCATGTACAAGCGTCAGGAAACATCGAGCAACGGCCTTACGGGAGTCACTACGGGTTTGCCCGATCTGGACGCTCTTACCGGTGGATGGCAGGCCGGAAACCTTATCACCAATGCCGGACGACCCGGCGACGGCAAGTCGGCCACCGACATCATGTTCGCCTTGGCAGCCGCCAAAGCCGGAGTGCCCGTGGCGTACATAACCCTCGAAATGTCGGCATCCGAAATAGGCGACCGCCTGGCATTTGCCGAGTGCAACGTAGACCCCACGCGTGCCAAGCACGGACAGCTAACGCCCGATGAACAGGCGGAATTCGAGGCGGCGGTAGAGCGCATCCGCACGCTCCCCATCTACATAGACGATACGCCATCGGTGAGCATAGACCGAATATGCGCCCAGATGCGATGCCTTAAGTTCCGCGACAAGTTAGGGCTGGTCATAGTAGACTACCTTCAGCTGATAGGCTCTACGCTTAACAACCGCAACCGCGAGCAGGAGGTGGCGGAATGCAGCCGCAAGCTGAAAGCCCTGGCGCGTTCGATTAAATGCCCCGTAATAGTGTCGAGTCAGCTCAACCGTCAGGCGGAAGACCAGACCACACCACCCGACCTTCGCCATCTGCGCGAGAGCGGTGCCATAGAGCAGGATGCCGACTTGGTACTGATGATACATCGCCCTGAGCGACATCATATCCTTGTAGACGA
>FR881212.1:12414-21855 GCA_000434735.1 Bacteroides sp. CAG:530 | reverse complement strand
GGTTGTGCTGACCGTGAGTAGTCTGGCCTACACCACCGAAACCATGACGTTTTACAACACCCTGGAAACCTTTACCCTTAGAAGTACCAACAACATCTACATAGTTAGTGTCGTTGAACAATTCTACAGTGATAGTGTCACCTAAATTCAATTCACCTGAGAAATCTTTGAACTCGGCCAAGTGTCTCTTTGGAGTTACTCCAGCTTTCTTAAAATGACCCATCATCGGCTTGGTAGTATGTTTTTCCTTCTTGTCCTGGAAACCTACCTGAACAGCTGCATAGCCATCTTTTTCTACACTCTTGATTTGAGTAACCACACAAGGACCAGCTTCGATAACAGTGCATGGTACATTTTTACCATCAGCACTGAAAACGGATGTCATTCCGATTTTCTTTCCTAATAATCCTGGCATTTCAGTTTTCTTTTTTAAACATTAAACTTTAATTTCTACTTCTACTCCACTAGGCAATTCCAATTTCATCAAAGCGTCAACAGTCTTTGCAGTTGAGCTGTAGATGTCAATCAGTCTCTTGTAAGAAGACAATTCGAACTGTTCACGTGACTTCTTGTTAACGAAAGTCGAACGGTTTACAGTAAAGATACGTTTGTGTGTAGGCAATGGAATAGGACCGCTTACGATAGCGCCAGTAGCCTTCACAGTTCTTACAATTTTCTCAGCCGACTTGTCAACCAAGTTGTGATCGTAAGATTTCAGCTTAATTCTAATTTTCTGACTCATTAGTTTATTAAATTATTATTGTGAACAAGATGAAGCACGAGGGTTAAGAGTCATTCGCTAACCCTCGTAGGCTTCAAGCTATTTTTTATATTAAATCAAATCAGTACGTCCCTTAACTTCTTCAAGAACTGTCTTAGCGATAGAAGAAGATACCTGAGCGTGATGATTATAAGTCATAGAAGATGTTGCACGACCAGAAGTGATAGTACGCAAAGCAGTTACATAACCGAACATTTCTGACAGTGGAACCATTGCTTTAACGATACGAGCACCAGAACGGCTTGTTTCCATACCTTCTACCTGGCCACGACGCTTGTTCAAGTCACCGATTACATCACCCATGTTTTCTTCCGGAGTTACAACTTCAAGCTTCATGATAGGTTCCATAAGAACCGGTCCTGCCTTAGCACAAGCATTCTTGTAAGCCTGAATTGCACAGATTTCGAAAGACAACTGGTCAGAGTCTACCGGGTGGAATGAACCATCCTTCAAGACAACCTTCAATGAATCAACAGGGAAGCCTGCCAATACACCGTTCTTCATTGCAGTCTGGAAACCTTTCTGTACTGAAGGGATGAATTCCTTAGGCACGTTACCACCCTTAACTTCATCGATAAACTGCAAACCGCCCTGTTTGAAATCTTCATCAACTGGACCTACAGATACGATGATGTCAGCGAACTTACCACGACCACCCGACTGTTTCTTGTAAACTTCACGAAGCTCAACAGTCTTAGTGATAGCTTCTTTATAGTTAACCTGAGGACGACCCTGGTTACATTCAACCTTGAATTCACGTTTCAAACGGTCGATAATGATATCCAAGTGAAGCTCACCCATACCAGAGATAACTGTCTGACCAGTCTGTTCGTCAGTTTTAACAGTAAATGTCGGGTCTTCTTCAGCCAGCTTAGCCAAACCGTTAGACAACTTATCGAGGTCTTTCTGAGTCTTAGGCTCAACTGCGATACCGATAACCGGATCTGGGAAGTCCATAGATTCAAGAACGATAGGAGCTGTTTCGTCGCACAAAGTATCACCAGTACGGATATCTTTGAAACCAACACCTGCACCGATATCACCAGCAGAAATTACTTCAACAGGGTTCTGCTTGTTAGAGTGCATCTGGAACAAACGTGATACACGTTCTTTCTTACCAGAGCGAGTGTTGTAGATATAAGAACCTGCTTCAACCTTACCAGAGTAAACACGGAAGAAAGTCAAACGACCAACGTACGGGTCAGTTGCAATCTTAAATGCCAAAGCTGCAGTTTTTTCGTCTTCATCTGGTTTACGATCCTCTTCTTCTCCTGTTGTAGGATTAGTACCTACGATATTAGGAGTATCCAATGGAGAAGGAAGGAATGCACAAACGTAGTCAAGCAATGTCTGAACACCTTTGTTCTTGAATGAAGAACCGCACAACATAGGCACGATTTCCATCTTCAATGTTCCGGCACGCAATGCACGCAAAATTTCTTCTTCAGTAATAGTAGAAGGATCGTCGAAGTATTTTTCCATCAAAGCTTCGTCGAATTCAGCTACCTTTTCAAGCATCTTATCACGCCATTCCTGAGCTTCGTCAACCAAGTTTGCAGGGATTTCGTCTACTTCGTAGTCAGCACCCATTGTTTCATCGTGCCACAAGATAGCTTTCATCTTAATCAGGTCAACTACACCTTTGAAAGATTCTTCTGCACCAATAGGAATTACCACCGGACACGCATTAGCACCCAAAACGTCTTTCATCTGGCGAACAACTTCGAAGAAGTCAGCACCAGAACGGTCCATTTTGTTTACATAACCGATACGAGGCACATTATATTTATCAGCCTGACGCCATACAGTTTCTGACTGAGGTTCTACACCACCAACAGCACAGTAAGCAGCAACAGCACCGTCAAGAACACGGAGTGAACGTTCTACCTCAGCAGTAAAGTCCACGTGTCCCGGAGTGTCAATCAAGTTAATCTTATACTTGTTTCCTGCATATTTCCAGAAAGTTGTAGTAGCAGCAGAGGTAATAGTAATACCACGCTCCTGCTCCTGAGCCATCCAGTCCATAGTTGCAGCACCGTCATGAACCTCACCGATTTTATGAGTCAGACCAGTGTAAAACAAGATACGTTCTGAAGTTGTCGTCTTACCAGCATCAATGTGCGCCATGATACCGATATTACGGGTCAAATGCAAATCATGTTTAGCCATTTTTGTTCCTTCTTATTAAAATTAGTACTTGATTAGAATCTGAAGTGAGCGAATGCACGGTTAGCTTCTGCCATACGGTGCATATCTTCTTTACGTTTGAAAGCGCCACCCTGTTCGTTATAAGCGTCGAGGATTTCAGCTGCCAACTTATCTGACATACACTTTCCTCCACGTTTACGTGCGAAAGCGATCAAATTCTTCATAGAGATCGATTCTTTACGGTCGGGACGAATTTCTGTAGGAACCTGGAATGTAGCACCACCGATACGGCGAGACTTAACTTCCAACTGCGGAGTTACATTTTCAAGAGCTTTCTTCCATACTTCGAGAGCTGATTTCTCTTCACCCGGAAGCTTAGCTTCGATTGAGTTCAATGCATCGTAGAATATTTCGTAAGAAGTATTTTTCTTACCATCATACATCAGGTGGTTTACGAATTTAGAAACCTTCTGATCGTTGAATACTGGATCCGGAAGGATCACACGTTTTTTTGGTTTTGCTTTTCTCATTTTGTTTGAAAATAATGTTTAGTTTGGGGCTGCATTACGCGTTTACTTCAACACTTCCTCCGAAGTATTTACTCAACCTTAAAGCTTTTCCAACAAACCAAAACGATTTAAATAAATTTTTTTGTAGTAAGGATTGTACTCGGCTACGGATTATTTCTTACCTTTTCCCTTAGCTGCAGGAGCTGCTTGTCCTGGTTTCGGACGCTTAGCACCGTACTTAGAACGTCTTTGAGTACGACCAGCTACACCAGCTGTATCCAATGTACCGCGAACGATGTGATAACGTACACCCGGAAGGTCTTTTACACGACCGCCACGAACCAATACGATTGAGTGTTCCTGCAGGTTGTGTCCTTCTCCCGGAATGTATGAGTTAACTTCCTTAGAGTTTGTCAGACGCACACGTGCAACTTTACGCATTGCTGAGTTCGGCTTCTTCGGTGTAGTAGTGTAAACACGAACACAAACACCACGTCTCTGCGGACATGAATCGAGTGCCGGTGATTTACTCTTATCAACCAAAACCGTTCTTCCTTTTCTTACTAACTGTTGAATAGTAGGCATTTTGTTTGATTTTTAATTATTATATTATATGTTTGTTGTTTTCCAATCCTTTAGCGAAACGTTAGCGTTTACTACACATTTCGGGCTGCAAAATTACAAATAACTTTTTAATGCACAAATGCTTTAGAAATAAAAATCGCCCGCTTTCCAACTTTTTTCGGGAAACGGGCGATTTCGGGCTGATTTTATATTTTTTTAAGCCTCTCCTTTGAAATCACTCAACGGCGGAACGAATGTTTTGCCATCTGGCTGCTGAGCTTGAGCCTGTTTCTGTTCGGGCAATTCAATCTGACCGAAGTTAGCTTCATACTGCATTACGTTTCCTTGCAAAGCGAAGAATAAGCGTTTTGCGTTCTCCGGAGTCAACACGATTCTGCTTACTACCTGTGCTTTAGGAAGACCTGGAAGTACACTTGCGAAATCTACTACGAACTCAGACTGTGAGTGGTTAATGATTGCGAGATTTGCGTAGCAGCCTTTTGCTACATCTTCTTTTAATTCAATCTGAAGCTGATTATTTTGTTTTTCGTTTTCCATGATAATTACGGTTTTAAAAGTTTGTGTTTTCAATTCAACGGACAAATATATAGAAAATAATCGGGAACATGCAAACTTATTTTAGAAAATAGAAATACTCTAACACAAGTAAAGGCGCATCGCTTCATTACGACACGCCTTCTGTATTCTATCTGTAACGCTTATTACAAACGCTCGCAGAACTCTATTTTTTCATTGTTAGGCCCTACAATGGTAAAGAAGCGGACTCCTTTTTCCCAAAACGGAAGGGCTTGTACTTCCTGATTGAGCAATTCTACTCCAAATGATTTTACAAGCGCAAATACTTTATCTATATCCTTCACATCAATAGCGAAGTGGTCTATAGCGCCATTCTGAACATTCGAGGCATCACCTTCATAGAATTCCATCACTAAATTCTTCAACTGCATAAATGCCACGCTTTGCTGTCCGTTTTGTGTAGCCAAAGCTACATTAAAACCTAAGCGTTCATAAAATTCAATTGTTCTCTTTATGTCTTTTGTTGGAATACCAACATGTTGTATACCTGTAAGCAAGTTTAAAATCTCCATAATCTGTATCGTTTAAAAATTAAATAACTCTATTCCTAACTGAAAAAAGGCTCTGTTGGCTTGCGGATTCCACATCATCCACGCATGAACCGGTAGTTCGTATTTCTGCAGTTTCAAGCGATACGTAGCCTTTAACGAAGCGTGTACTACGCCTGCCGTACTCCCGTAAAAATTGGTTTTGCTACCTGCCCTATTCAGTGCGAAAGCTCCGCCCAAACCGGCATCAAGCTGCCACCGACCGTCTACAAGAAGCGGATATTCGGCATAGCAGAATGTAGAATATTTATTGGCGGTGTTCTCCTCGTTGCGGTCGCGTCCGAATATAATGGTAGACCAACTTAACAGTAAAGGCACTCTACCTCCAAAGCGGTAACTTAAAGTAGCGTCAAGGAAACGTCCGGTATCATGAGCTTTGTAGTTAAAGAACTCCTTATTGTTATAAGTCGCTCCTTCTGAAAAGTTATATGTATCCCATAGAGCCAACGATAATCCCTCGTAATGGAACGACAGATGATTGTTGAACTCCTTATATGTACCTTGCGAATTTGTACCACCCCAAAATCCGACATTTACTCTCCCACCTAGCAACGTATAATTTACATCGCCAGTAAAGGCCAGTCCGTCGGTTACTTCCATACCTCGCCACAAATGATTCGTAGCCAGATGAACGTCCATGTGAACCTGAGCCGCCGACTTAATAGCTACCCAGACAAGCAGACACGCCACCCACCGTCTCATAGCGACTCCAGCTTTGTTATAAAATTGTCAGGAAGAATCGGCATGGCACCATTCTGAGTGCACACGTAAGCAGAAACATTCACCGCCAATTTGTGCGCCTCGCTTACAGACAATCCTCTAAGTATAGCAGACACAAAGGCTGCGGTAAAAGAATCTCCTGCCCCTACGGTATCCGCGACTGTCACTTTAGGAGTCTCTACAAAAGAAACATGGCCTGGCGTAAACACATAACTTCCGTTCACACCACAAGTAAGAATAAGCATCTTCAAATCATACTTGGCGAGTAGAATCCAACATTTATCCTGCAAGTCAATGCCAGGATAACCGAACAATCTGCTAACCGCCACCAATTCTTCATCGTTAATTTTAAGCACATTACATCTTTCAAGCGATTCACAGATAATATCCTTGGTATAGAAGTTCTGACGAAGATTGATATCGAATATTTTATAAGCACCTTCCTTTGGCATAGCATCAAGGAAAGCATGAATGGTTTCACGAGATACTATATTTCTTTGAGCTAAAGATCCGTAAGAGACAGCGCAAGTATGCTGTGCCAACTCTTTCAAGGCAGTAGTGAAAGGAATGTTATCCCAAGCTACATTCTCCTTAATAGTATAATTAGGAACGCCATTATCATCTAAAGACACCTGCACGGTTCCGGTAGGATAAGCCACCTTCTCAATAATACCTTCGAGACCTTTTTCAGAAAAATCCCGCTCTATTTCTGCGCCCAACTTATCGTTGCCGATTGCACTGACAACTCTACTGCTCAGGCCGAACTGCGATACATGATAAGCGAAATTAGCCGGAGCGCCTCCCAACTTTTTACCTTCAGGAAGAACATCCCATAATACTTCGCCTATACCTACTACAAATTTATTATTATTTTCCATGATATTCTTATTTTTCAATCTGTATTAATAATGATATCTAAAAATGCATTTCAATCTTGTTGAATCTTCACCTTTGAGCCCCAAAGAGCGTAAGCCAGCATTACAATCTCGCAAACCAGTGCCATGCTCCATGTCCATTGCCAACTGCCGCACGCATCCGCCATCAGCCCTTGCAACAATGGGAACACAGCTCCACCGAATACGCCCATCATAAAGATGCCCGAAGCCTTAGAGGTATATTCACCCAGACCTTTTACCGCCAAGGTAAAGATACAGCCCCACATCACAGAATGACAAAGTCCGGCGGAAATCAAAATCCAAAGATTATTGGTAAGCATAGCCACTATAATCAATAAAGCCGCTATTGATGTGGTACTTGCCAACAATACACGCGAAGAGATGTTGTTGAAAAAGCTAAAGACCATTCTGCCTACCATAAGTCCGCCCCAATAAAGAGTGGCAAGTAAAGCAGGAATACCAAAGTCAAGTCCCCATAACACCAAATGTTCTTTACCAAAGAAAGACAATCCCATCCCCGACTCTATCTGCTCCATGGCATGAAGGTTCACATTGACACCGATAGAGACTTCAGTTCCCACATAAAAGAATATGGCTACCACTCCAAAAGTCAAATGACGGAACGACCATATACTACGACCTTGCGATTTGGTTGCATCTGCTCTAGTTCCTTCCAAATCGGGAAGCGACAAGCGCGAAGTAACAGCAGTAGTAAGCACAATACTCAATGCTATCAAGAGGAAAGGAACAAGCAACTGCTGCGCTGTGACTTGTTCTAAAGATACACCCGAGAAAATGACTCCCGTAACAAAGAATGGAGCAATGGTAGTCCCCAACGAATTGATGGCACATACTATGTTTACACGCTGCACCGGCTGAGTGTTAGGCAGTTCATAAGCGGCTATATAAGGGTTGATAACCACTTGAAGCAAGGCCGCCGAAGTACCCATGAGAAAAGAGCCGAACAAGAAAATAAAATATCCATAAGACACGGCATCTTCACCTATCCTCAAAGCGGTATCAGGAAATAATGTTATAAACAATGAAGACATGGCATACATCAGCAAACCGCCAATCATAACGCCCAATGCCCTTAGCAAAGTTGGCTTGTAACCATGAGCATTAATCCATTTACCTCCTAGCGAACTGTTTACCAAATATCCTAAAAAGAAGAAGAATGAGATAAGCGTAGTGAGTGTATTTCTCAGTCCCTCTGCTTCGGAGAGGAAAGCGACTTTCAAAGGTCCCTGAAACTGCCCGTTGACAGTAGTCAGGAAACCTACGATAAAATAAATGAAAGTCAGGACCGCGAACGGTCCCAGACTATATGTTTTCTGTGTATTCATAAGCGCGGATTTAAAGTGACGGCTATCAGATTATACTTTCAAGAACCGACATAGCTCCGTGCTGAAAGATTTCGCCGACCATTTTCAGATAAGTCTGAACAAACGAATCGGCTTTTTTCAAATCTGTACTCTGAAAAGCAGACAACGCCAAGAAATCCAAAGGCTCATCGCTGGCAATCAGCTGTTCGTCAGATTTAGTCATCCACGGCTCTGCAATGTCGAAAGCCTGTCCTTTATCGTCTACCTTATATTTCAGATAATGACGATAAGCAGCAATCAAGTAAGCCACACGAGTCATATCCGCATTGTCGGCAATCATCTTAATAAGATTTGGCATAACATAAACCGGGAATTTAGAGATACCGTCAAAACAAAGACGAGCTATCTGATCGCTTACGGTACGGTTGCCGAAACGTTCTATCAATGTCTGCTTATAAAGTTCAAGGTCGGTATTTCCCGGAGCCGGAACATAAGGAGTTATATCCTTATCCATAAAGGTGCGTACAAAACGTACTATACGGTCATCGTGCATGGCATCGTCTACCTTACGGTAACCGCTCAAGAAAGAAGGATAAGACAGCAAGGTATGAGAAGCGTTCAATAAGCTTAGCTTCATATTTTCATAAGCGGTTACGTCGTCGGTAAATTCTGCACCTACACGTTCCCAAGCCGGACGACCGGCAATAAATTTGTCTTCTATAACCCACTGAATAAAGTCTTCGCAATAAACAGGCGCTTCATCGGCAGTTCCGTTTTTGCTGTTAAGACGGATAATATCCTCTGGACGAGTAGCCGGAGTAATACGGTCTACCATGCTATTTGGGAATGTAACGTTCTCTTCTACCCAAGCAGCCAGTTCGGCATCCTGAGCCTTAATAAAAGTAGTGAAAGCCTTACGTGCAGTATTTCCGTTATGCTGAAGGTTATCGCAAGAAAGAATTGTGACAGGACCATTTCCAGCAGCTTTTCTACGGCGCAATCCTTCCGCTACATATCCGAAAGTGGTCTGCGGAGTGTGAGGTTCGAGCAAATCGTGCTGTACTGCCGGGTTGTTCATGATAAACTCACCGGTAGACTTTTCTATATTATATCCACCTTCTGTAATAGTCAATGTAATGATACGTATCTGCTTGTCGGCAATGGCTGCAAGAATTGCTTCCGGATTTTCTACAGCCCAGTCCAACTGTATCAAAGAACCTATATGATAAACTTCATCTTTACCGTCACGTCCGCATACGGTAAGAGTATATTCACCGCTCTGTTTCTTCAAGGCATGATATAAACGTTCATCACTCGGCAACAACATAGCTCCGTGGATACCCCATTCCTGCT
>FR881212.1:0-12368 GCA_000434735.1 Bacteroides sp. CAG:530 | reverse complement strand
TCAAGCAAACGGTTTTTGAAGAATTCTTCGTGAGCACGATGAAAATTACCTACACCAATGTGAAGGATTCCGGCTTTTACTGCATTGCGATTGTACTGAAATTCAATAATGTTTGTCTTCATGGCATTTTATATTTAAATGGTTATTAATGTTGTTCTGACACTGCAAATATATCCGCCCGCAATAAGAAATTATAAAAAAATCAAGACTCTTCGCCTGCAAACGTTTGCGGGAACGTTTGCAAAATCTGCAATCGTTTGCAGCTATTGCATTATTCTGATGAAAAATATACTTTTGTCATCATCAACAAACTAAAAGGCTATGAAGCACATTACTATTAAAGATATCGCCCAAGAACTTTGCATTTCCGTATCGACGGTATCACGAGCCTTGGCAGACGACAAGAACATACGAAAAGAGACCAAAGAGAAAGTACTGGAAATGGCTCAAAGATTAGGATACAGGCCTAACCCAGTAGCTACCAATCTTAAATTCGGACACACCAATACAGTAGGAGTCATAGTACCCGAAATGATTACTCCTTTTGCATCGACCGTTATCAATGGCATACAAGAGGTGCTCTATGCGCACGGCATCAAGGTTATCATAGCCAATTCGGAAGAAGACCCGGAAAAAGAGAAGGAGAACCTCAGACTTATGGAACGCTTTATGGTTGATGGTATCATTATTAGCCAATGCAGTTACAAGCAGAACCGAGAAGAGTATCTGCGGCTTCAGAAAGCTGAAATACCAATGGTGTTCTATGACAGAATACCTCATGGCATGGACGTATCGCAAGTGTTGGTTGATGATTACATGAAGGCTTTTTTCTTGGTGGAAGCACTAATCAGAAGCGGACGACAGAAGATAGTTCATATACAAGGTACCACAGATATTTATAATGCCATAGAACGATCTAAAGGTTATCAGGACGCGATGGATAAATTCCATCTGCCAAAACAAATAGTCACATCTCAAGGAATGGGGTTTGAAGATGGCAGTAAAATAGCCGATCAACTATTAGAAAAGGGATATGACGTAGATGCTATCTTTGCCTTTACTGATACATTAGGCATCGGCATTATGAACCGACTGCGCGAGCGTGGCAAAAAAATACCGGAAGATATAGCTATTGCCAGTTTCTCGGGTACCGCATTATCAAATATTGTTTATCCGCCGCTGTCTACTGTAGAACCGCCGCTTCATCAGATGGGCAGAAACGCAGCCGAGTTGATATTGGAAAAAATCAAGAGCCCCTCCTCCCCCAGTCGTTCAATTATACTTAATGCGGAAATAAAGCTTCGTGCATCAGTTTCGGAGAATAGTTAAGTCAAAATCACAAGAAGGATTTGTTCGCCGATTGGCAGACAATCACTCGCAAGAGGAAAGCGAACTTGTTCGCAGAAAATCTATAAACTTAGCTTAAGTATATATAA
Organism: Bacteroides sp. CAG:530; assembly: GCA_000434735.1. GTDB lineage: Bacteria > Bacteroidota > Bacteroidia > Bacteroidales > Bacteroidaceae > Phocaeicola. The sequence continues at coordinate 10,932 of FR881212.1, read as the reverse complement.
ACTTAGGTTGAGTATATATAAACCTAGGCTAAGTTTTTATATACTTAACCTAAGAATAGAGAATTGCATAAGAGTTCACAAGAAAGACATTGCGAAAAAGTGATAAATCCATTATAAAACAGCAAAGGCTGTCTCCCCATAATCGCAAGGGAAGACAGCCTTCTTTTACTTAAGTCAAGAATATGCGTCGCCAACATTTCGCAATAAAGCGAACGCTTTTATTTTTATTAAAACACTAATTGCTTAGTTATCGAAACGTACGGCTACATCATCGTAAGCAAAATATGCCGGTAGAGATAAGCCATACTTATTCGTCACAGAGCCTTCCATATTGAAGTATACCATCATAACCTTACCCAATGAATGAAGATCCCAGCGAGTCCAATTTTCGACCATCTTACCGTCTTTAGCTAAATAAAACTCACTTGTTCCGGTCTTATTACCATCAGCATCCACACCAATGGCTATAATCTTGAACCAATCATTAGGACCTATTTTATCAGTAACACCATTCCCATTCTTCTCTGCATTCAGAACATAAGTAGTAGGACATACGAACATGTGATCTATAACACGAGCATTTCCATCGCTAAAATATATGTTTTTCAACGACGCTTCATATTGTTCGGTACTACCATATCCAAAGTGCACACAGAAATTCTTTGAGCCGTTATTACCACCAAATTCTGTTACGGGATCCTTAACAGGAACAGATAACTGAATGTCAAAATCGCCTTTCTTCAAATCTGTTTCCACATAATTAGAAATAGCTTCTCCACCAACCCAATAGGCCATATAGCTATCTTTATCAACTTCAAATTCGTGAGCCAAAAAAGTATTATTATTGTCTATCCAAGAATAGTAAGTTGACTCTGCCCCACTTTCGCCATACAACAGCTTTCCATCATATTGAGGATTATCAATTAATGATGTCCAATAAGAGCTACTTGCTTCGTCTTCGAAAGTAAGTATACGCATATTAGTCAGTTCCATTTCGAGCACGCCACCGTCCATCAGCGTAAATACCACTTTCTTTCCTACTATTGTTACAGACTTAATGAATGAATCTCCATCCTGACCTTGAGCTTTCACTGGCTTACCGTCGCTTAATATACGCTGCACACCATTGCCTGTATCTACAGTCCAATAGCCTTCGCTATCAACGCCCATAACAGGAGTTGTTCCTGAGACTTTCAGTTTACCGCCTTCGGCATCCTTCAGGAATTCGGTTTTGCCATCGGTAGTAACAGTCCAATAATATACTCCGTCAGTATCAGCCTTCACACCAATTACCGGAGCATCCTTACCATCTTTACCGTTTTTCAGCGTCAATGTAGAGCCGTCGCTAAGCGTAAGGATATACCCGTCGGCAGTAGATTCGGTTTTGGTAATTACCTTACCGCCATCCAATGCTTCTACAATGCCTTTTAATGATGTAATAGACGTATTCATCCCCTTAACCGTTGTTTCAAGGGTCTGTACCCTGCCATCAAGGTCGTTTACCTTATCCCACAATGCGCTGTCGTCGTAAGAGCAGCTCCAAACTGTCGCACCTAATAAAAGTACTGACAATAGCCTAAATGTCTTTTTCATTTTAGTCTGTATAATTATTAAATATAAAGTTCCTTTATTTACGAGTCTCAATATCTTGTTCAAGTATATGCAGGTCTTCTACCCCACTTACCTCAGTAGAGCATTCGCCCAACCTACCGTTTTCTTGATTTACGCCTGTATAAATCTTAATAAAGTCTACACCCGGCAAATGAACTTTATTTCCGCTGGCATCAACTGCCCAGTCGATATCAATAGCTGAATCATCTGAAGCATTCAACTCATTATCTGCATATCCATAAAGGAAAGTATAACAAACATAGTAAGTACCCTTTCCACTCTCGTCAATTCCGTTTTGCGGCAAGCATGTTCCCTTAAAAGTCAGTTTATCTTCTGTAACCCACTTAGGATAATAAGACTGTTTGTGGAATGCGTTCTTTTCCTTATATCCACCACCGCCTTGATTATCTTTCCAACGGATGTATTCCTTAGCCGCACCAGCAGGCTCTGTTTCCGGACGATAATAAGTGATTTCATAATTATGATAAGTATTTACGTCGTTACCTGCAGCTACAGCCTTATCATACCATAATTCATTCTTACAATCGGTATATGAGCTACTAGCTATCTCATACCACTCGTTCTCATCGGGCACTCCGTTATGATTACGGTCGTAAGCCACCATTATGATACCCGGCTCTACACTTCCTCCTTTGGGTGCATTAGGATCGGGATTGGCATTAGAGTAAAACGCATTGCCAAGAACACGAAAGTCGCGATAGCCTTTTTTATTCTTAATGGTATGGTCGAATCCCACTACTACATATCCTCCGAATCCTCCCAAAGTAATCATACCTCCTTCGTCATTTCCGATAGCTTCGAGAACCTTCTGATTCATGGTTTCTTGAGTATCGCCTTCTTCATATTGAGGCAACACGTTAGTAAACTGTCCTACTGCCGGCATATAGTCGAACACTTTTGTGATATATGCAGTAGCACCTTCGGGCTTCTCTGGTATTTCGGGTTCTGGTTCTTCCGGTATTTTTGGTTCAGAATTATCACTACTGCACGAAACAACACCTAACGCAAGGGCCACACAAAATGCAGCCGATAAAAAATAGTTAAATCTAACTTTCTTCATTTCTCTTATTTATTTTAATTTATAAACGGTTTATCTGTAAATACCATGTGAGCGGGAATATCGCCTGTGGTGACCGACCACTTTTTCTTTCCGTCGGGACTGAAACAAATCAGTACTCCCGGACTTACATAGTCTTTTGCATCGGTTACAAAGAACTCTTTAGTCACCGGGTGTACAGCTATTCCGTATGGCACTTCTATCTGGTTATCGGTGCCATCTGTTATAAAGTGTCGTGTAACAACCTGTTTGGTACGAGTATCGAGTATAGCATAAGCTATCGTCCAACTTTCTGTGATATAACTGAAGTCTGTGCTATATACATATAAGGAGTCGCCGCACAATGTCATATTGCTATTGGGTAAATCCTCTAACACATCGGTAACTTTATCTGTCTCGGTGTCGATTATATAAGTCTTTGACGGGATATTATAGTAATCTCCGCGCGAAGACACATACAGATTTCCGTAGTTATCGGGTTCTACCCTATGGAGGTTGATATCGACATCTATCTTATACATCTCTTGAAATGTAGTCAGATTGATGACCGATACGGTACGGTCGTAATTTGGCACACGGTAGCCGCCCGAATTAGCTACATACAACTTATTACCCACTATCGCCATTTCTTCGGGTTGATAACCGACAGTGACAGTACCAACAATTTCGTATGTAGAAGGGTCTATCTTCGCCACATAACCGATACGGGCATTTTGGTTTATCTGCACCGGACCGGCATACGAGCTTACATATACATAGCTACCATCGTACGCCAGATAGCGGCAATTTGGTATAGCTATTTTTGCAAGATGACGTGCAGTAGCCACATCCATTACCTCTACATAGTTAGAACAATTGATAACAGCCCATAGTTTATCGCCGAAAATCTTTATATCGTTTCCCACATCGCCAAGGTCTTTCACCTCAGTGGGGTTCATCTGTCCGTAAATATTTCGGTAATAATATCCGGTGGTATAATCGTAATAGTCGATAGAAGCCTTGTTGCTACCCATGTTTCCTTCGTTTAGAAGATACATGCCACAAATGCCTCCCGACACTTTTTCTTGCAGATTGACCAGCACTCCTTCGGCAGGCAACACAAACTCGGTACGGTCGCACGATACCAAAGCCATCAGTGCGGCACATAGACTCAATATATAATGTCTTATTTTCATATCGTAACGCTTAAACTGATTTTAAAATTAGTGCCAGGCATAGGGTACCACTTAACTACCTCATACTGCTGATTGAATATGTTATTGATTTCGGCTGTAGCATTCATACGGACTGTTCCCAACTGAAATGGTTTCGATATTGACATATCGTGTGTATACCAAGGTACTATCCTGTTGACGGGAATATTTCCGCCAAGCATGTATCGCTCGCCTGTATAGATAAAGCTGTAGTGCAGACTCCATCCATTATAACCACAAGCCAACGCTACCGTGCAGCTGTGCTTAGGCACATAGGGTATCTGGTCACCATAAGTGTTGACATCACCCAAGGTGTTTTTCTTACTCTCTGTATAGTCGCGGGCTATCTGCCATGTATACGACAAGCGTGGAGTAATATCGACATTACCAAAACGGAACTGGGGAGTGACATTCACATCGATGCCATGTATCTTTACATAACCCAAATTGAGCATGGTCCACACCAACTGGTTTGATGTAGGGGTGGCGATAATCTTATCGGTAACGGTATTATAATATCCGTCGGCAGCCAGACTGATTCCCTTAAACCATGTGCTTTCGAATCTGGAGTTATATGACATACCCAAATCATATTGATTGGTATACTCCGGACGCAATGAGCGATTGCCCATCTGCACATAATAAAGATCGTTGAATGTTGGCAAGCGGAATATCTTTTTATAGAAAGCGCGGAACTGTAGACCTTGGTCTTTCCATGGCTTATACGATAACAGAACCGACGGAGTAAATACATGCTTATCGGGGGCAGCCGCAGTCTTGCCATTTCCTTTATCGTGAACATAAGTAAACAGCACGCTACCTTGTGCACTCAGTCCGAATGGGAAGTCTACCGATGTAGACAAAGCAGATAATGCCGTGTATCGACGTGGTTGGATGAAGTTAGCGTTCAATATCTCAGAGCCATCAGCTTCCAATCGATTCCATTGAAAATCGGTTGCCCAATTGACAGACCATTCCTTAGTCAACTTAAACAGATTAGATACCGAGGCATATGCCTCTTGCTGCCAATAGCGGTCGTCGGCCGACTTGACCGTAGACGTTGGCGGCATATAGTAATTCATATAATCCTTGGCATACTTGGCTTTCAGCATCAAATGATAGAAAGAAGAGAACTGATGCGTAAAAGAACCTTGTACAAAATAGTTGCGGTCGGTCTGTCTATCCTCGTTTAGCAAAGATATCTGATAGGCTTTCTTCACCGCTGCTCCGGGGTATCCCCTCTTTGAATAATAGAAATAGCCTTTAAGCAACCATTCGGTAGATTGTGTTTTGCCGAATAATCCGGCTTCGGCACGAGTGAAGAAGACATCACCGTTACGTCGAACCTCGGTAGTATCGTAACCACCCATCTTAGAATAACGGTATTTATATTTACCCGACGTATTGAGCACCTCAACATTGGCAGATGCCGATAAGGTTTCGGACAACTTATGCTCGTAAAGCGTAGAGAAGTTGATAACATCGAACGAGCCGCCCTTCAACTTAAAGGTAAGGTTATAATCTTTGTCATCGAACACCGGACGACGAGACACCATATAAAGTGCCGAAGCGGAAGCAAAATCTTTAGCCGTCTGAAACGTGGTACTCTTCTGACCGTTATATACAGAAAGTACCTCCATATTATCCATCGAGAACTTACCCAAATCGACTGTTCCGTTTTGAGCGTTTCCTATCTGCATACCATCATAGAACACTCCTACGTGCTGACTACCCATACTGCGGATGTTAATAGTCTTAAGGCCTCCTACACCTCCGTAGTCTTTTACCTGAACTCCCGAAAAATATCGAAGGGCATCCGCCACCGAATTAGAAGAAAGGCTCTTCAGTTGCTTACCCGACAAAGACTGGGCGGGAATTACCTCACGAATGGCACGCGCCGTTACGACAACCTCTTTCAAAGTATCGGTCCAAGCGGTATGCGACACCGGCTGAGACAATGCAGCCATAGTGCCCTGCAGGAGAAACAAGAGAAATAAAAAAAGTCTGTTCATTATTACTCGTTTTTCCCGGAAGATAAAGACGTCACTGATTGAAATGGAACGAAAAAAAAGAATCACATCGCATATTTCGTCAGCAATACCCCACCTCCCGGAGGTTACTGAAACGTTGCTTAGCAACGCATGTTGTTGGCAGGTCTTCTGACTCGTCTCAACCGTTGCGCCTTCCCGACAAACAAATATCAGTGGCTAAAAGAATGCAATGGCCTTTTACAAATGAAACATACAGCAGCGGGTACTGTTTCGGATTTTCACCGAATTCCCTATTAAGTCCGGCAGAAAGTCATGTTATCTTGGACACCATTAACAGCACAAAGATAGGGATTTTATATATGTATATGCAAAAAAAGACAAAAAAAAAGTGCCATCCCCTATCAGAAGAGAATGGCACCCTTAAATGATTTATGTATTATCTACATCCTATGCGGATGAAATAATTATTCTACGTCGCTATAATCGAGTACATTCTTGCGGTTAGCCAAGATACGATCGTATTCTTCTTTAGAACCAACAATAATCTTCTCGAACTCACGCTGACCAGTACCGGCAGGAATCAAGTGACCGCAGATAACGTTTTCCTTCATACCTTCCAACTTGTCAACCTTACCGTTGATAGCAGCTTCATTCAATACCTTAGTGGTTTCCTGGAATGATGCAGCCGACATGAAGCTTGAAGTCTGCAATGCGGCACGTGTAATACCCTGCAGAATCTGAGTTGAAGTAGCAGGAACAGCGTCGCGAACCTCTACCGGCTTCAAGTCACGGCGTTTCAACATACTGTTTTCATCGCGCAACTTACGAGCTGTTACAATCTGACCCGGCTGCAAGTTCTGAGAATCGCCAGCGTCAACAACTACCTTCTTACCCCATACACGGTCGTTTTCTTCGTTGAAGTCCAAACGGTCTACTGTCTGCTGTTCCAAGAAGCGAGTATCACCCGGTTCATCAATCTGAACCTTACGCATCATCTGACGAACGATGATCTCGAAGTGCTTATCGTTAATCTTCACACCCTGCAAACGGTATACGTCCTGAATTTCGTTAACGATGTATTCCTGTACGGCAGTAGGACCCTTGATGGCCAAGATGTCGGCCGGAGTAATAGCACCGTCTGACAACGGAGTACCAGCACGTACGTAGTCGTTCTCCTGAACAAGAATCTGCTTAGACAAAGCAACCAAGTACTTCTTCACATCGCCAGTCTTAGAAGTAACGATGATCTCACGGTTACCACGTTTAATCTTACCCATTGTAATTTCACCATCGATTTCAGAAACCACTGCAGGGTTAGACGGGTTACGAGCCTCGAACAATTCGGTTACACGTGGAAGACCACCGGTGATATCACCTGCCTTACCTACGGCACGCGGTATCTTAACCAAGATGTCACCAGCCTTAGCAATCTGCTTGTCTTCTACTACTACGTGACCACCTACCGGCAAGTTGTAAGTACGCAACACATTTCCGTTTTCGTCAAGGATATGCAATGACGGGATACGGTTCTTGTCCTTAGATTCAGTGATGATGATTTCACGCAAACCAGTGGCTTCGTCAGATTCCACCTTATATGTTACGTTCTCGATTACCGATTCAAATTCAATCTTACCGGCAACTTCGGTACAGATAACGGCGTTGAACGGGTCCCACTTAGCGATAAGCTTACCCTTTTCAACAACCTCACCGTCTGAAGCGTACAACTTAGAACCGTAAGGTACGTTGTGAGTAGAAAGGATGATACCTGTATTTACGTCGATGAAACGAAGTTCGGCCAAACGTCCAACAACAATCTTAACCGGTTCGCCTGTTTCTTCAACAGCATCTACAGTACGCAATTCCTCGAATTCCAGACGAGCATCATTCTTGGCAACGATACTTGCATTAGCAGCCATGTTACCAGCGATACCACCGGCGTGGAATGTACGCAATGTCAACTGTGTACCCGGCTCACCGATAGACTGTGCAGCGATGACACCCACAGCTTCACCCTTCTGAACCATACGGCTAGAAGCAAGGTTACGTCCGTAACACTTAGCACAAACACCCTTCTTAGATTCACAAGTCAATACCGAACGTATTTCAACGCTTTCGATAGGAGAATCTTCGATTTCCTGTGCAATAGGTTCTGTAATTTCCTCACCGGAAGCAACAATCAGCTTACCAGTGGTAGGATGTATTACATCATGAACTGATACACGACCCAAGATACGTTCATACAGAGTAGCGATAACTTCGTCGTTGTTCTTCAACGCTGTACAAACCAAGCCACGCAATGTTCCACAGTCTTCTTCGTTAATGATAACGTCGTGCGATACATCGACAAGACGACGAGTCAAATATCCGGCATCGGCAGTCTTCAACGCAGTATCGGCCAAACCCTTACGAGCACCGTGGGTAGAGATAAAGTACTCCAACACTGACAAACCTTCCTTAAAGTTTGAAAGAATCGGGTTTTCAATAATCTGACCACCTTCGGCACCGGCTTTCTGCGGTTTCGCCATCAAACCACGCATACCAGACAACTGACGGATCTGTTCTTTAGAACCACGGGCTCCAGAGTCAAGCATCATAAATACTGAGTTGAAACCTTGGTCGTCGTTCTTAATAGTCTTATAAAGAATATCCGAAAGGTCGCTGTTTACGTGTGTCCAAGTATCGATAACCTGGTTGTAACGTTCGTTGTCGGTGATGAAACCCATGTTATAGTTCATCATGATCTGTTCGATTTCTTCGTTACCACGCTTAACCAGTTCTTCTTTTTCCTTCGGGATGATGATATCGCCCAAGTTGAACGACAAACCACCTTCGAACGCCTTGCGATAACCTAAGTTCTTGATTCCGTCAAGGAATTCGCAAGCACGAGCCACACCAACAGTCTTGATAACATCGCTGATGATGTCGCGCAAAGACTTCTTAGAAATAATGGTATTGAGATAACCACATTCTACAGGCACAATCTCGTTAACGATAATACGTCCTACAGATGTTTCCTTTATCATCTTCTTAACGATGTTTCCGTTTTCGTCTACATCGTCAGCAATAACACTGATAATGGCATGGATATCTACCTTTCCTTCGTTATAAGCAATCAAAGCTTCTTCTGGACCGTAGAAAATCAAGCCTTCACCCTTGGCTCCCTTACGCAACTTGGTGATATAATACAAACCAAGTACCATATCTTGCGCAGGCACAGTGATAGGCGCACCATTAGCAGGGTTCAAAATATTATGTGACTGAAGCATCAACATCTGAGCTTCGAGTACAGCTTCATTACTCAAAGGCAAGTGAACCGCCATCTGGTCACCGTCGAAGTCGGCGTTGAACGCTGTACATGCCAACGGGTGCAACTGGATAGCCTTACCTTCAATCATCTTAGGCTGGAATGCCTGGATACCCAAACGGTGCAATGTCGGCGCACGGTTCAACAATACCGGATGACCCTTCATTACGTGTTCCAAGATATCCCAAATAACAGCTTCCTTGCGGTCTACTATCTTCTTAGCCGACTTAACAGTCTTAACGATACCGCGTTCTATCAACTTACGGATGATAAACGGTTTGTAAAGTTCTGCAGCCATCAACTTAGGAATACCGCATTCGCCCATCTTCAATTCAGGACCTACAACGATAACCGAACGTGCAGAGTAGTCGACACGTTTACCCAACAAGTTCTGACGGAAACGTCCCTGCTTACCTTTCAAGCTATCAGAAAGAGACTTCAAAGGACGGTTAGCGTCGGTCTTCACTGCGCTCGATTTACGAGAGTTATCGAACAATGAATCGACAGCTTCCTGAAGCATACGCTTTTCATTACGCAAGATAACTTCCGGAGCCTTTATTTCGATAAGACGTTTCAAACGGTTGTTACGGATGATAACACGACGATACAAATCGTTCAAGTCTGAAGTTGCGAAACGACCACCATCCAACGGAACCAACGGACGAAGTTCAGGAGGAATAACCGGTACGATACGTACAATCATCCACTCCGGTTTGTTGCGTCCACGTGAAGCACGGAAAGATTCAACAACCTGCAAACGCTTCAAAGCCTCATTCTTACGCTGCTGAGAAGAGTCGTTGTTAGCCTTATGACGCAACTCATATGAAAGAGCATCCAAATCAAGGCGAGTCAGCAAATCGTAGATTGCTTCTGCACCCATCTTAGCGATGAACTTGTTAGGATCTGAATCTTCCAGATATTGGTTATCTTTCGGAAGTGTATCGATAATATCCAAGTATTCTTCTTCTGAAAGCAAATCGTACTGGCTAACGCCGTCTTCTGCTTTCACACCCGGCTGGATAACTACATAACGTTCATAGTAAATAACAGCATCGAGTTTCTTAGTAGGCAAGCCAAGCAAGTAACCGATCTTATTAGGCAAAGAACGGAAATACCAGATGTGTGCTACAGGCACTACCAACTGAATGTGTCCACTACGTTCACGACGTACTTTCTTTTCGGTCACTTCTACACCGCATCGGTCGCAGACAATGCCTTTATAACGTATACGTTTGTATTTACCGCAATGGCACTCATAATCTTTAACCGGACCGAAGATGCGTTCGCAGAACAAACCGTCACGTTCCGGCTTATAAGTACGGTAATTGATGGTTTCGGGTTTCAAAACTTCACCATAAGAGTTTTCAAGAATCTCTTCGGGCGAAGCCAGTCCGATCGTAATTTTGGAGAAATTACTTTTTATCTTAGTATCTTTTTTAAAAGCCATACTTTATATATTATAGATATGAAGTGTTATATTATTCTAATGTGATGCTCAAGCAGAGACCTCTCAATTCATGCAACAATACGTTCAAAGATTCAGGTATACCCGGAGTAGGCATAGGTTCACCTTTGACGATTGCTTCATAAGCTTTAGAACGTCCTACAACATCATCAGACTTGATTGTCAGAATTTCCTGAAGTACATGAGCCGCACCGAATGCCTCGATTGCCCAAACCTCCATTTCTCCGAAACGCTGACCACCGAACTGAGCCTTACCACCAAGTGGCTGCTGAGTAATAAGTGAGTACGGA
>FR881211.1:78827-80503 GCA_000434735.1 Bacteroides sp. CAG:530 | reverse complement strand
TGTGAAATACTTATCAATATCGCATTGAAAACTCTGTCTTCTCGCACGGAATTCTCTATACTTAGGCTGAGTATATATATACTTAACCTAAGTTTATATATTCTTAAGCTGAGTTTTTATATACTTAGCCTAAGTATAGAACTTTCATGGTGAAGGGAGTAGTTTTTTAATGTGAGTTATCGAATTTGGCGGTTCGGTTTAAAAAAATAAATACGAGATTTCATCTTTCATAATGATAGGACGTTGAGGAAAGAATAGTTCTTAAAAGTAGAATAAAGATACATTTAAGATGCTATTCTTGCAATTTTATAACAAGATGCATACCTTTGCTGCATGAATAATCCAATACGTAAACGAACTAAAGAAGAACTGTTTAACACCGCTACTCATCTGCTGGGCGTGGTGTTTACATTGAGTATGGCATGGCTCATTATAAAACTGGGCTATAGTGCCAGTTGGCAACATGCTTTTGGGGTAACTTTTTTTACAAGCGGCATGCTCTTGATGTTTGCTGCCAGTACTCTTTATCATTGGTGGCTGCCGGGTGAGGGGAAACGACATCTGCGTATCTTCGATCATATAGGCATCTATATCATGATTGCTGCTTCGTATACACCTATATGCATAGGAGTTGTTGGCGGTGCGCTAGGATGGACGGTTTTCGGACTTCTATGGGCTACGGTTATAGGCGGGGCTTTTTACAAAATTACAGCTATCAACAAATACCCTCGGCTTTCGCTCATTATTTATTTAGTGATGGGATGGTCGGTGGTCTTCATTGCCGAGCCAGTATATAGTGAGCTTTCTATTACGCCATTGCTTTTCATACTGGCCGAAGGATTGTTCTATACTTCGGGAACTTATTTCTTCAGCCACGACTCACGCCCCTATTATCATGGCATCTGGCACATCTTCGTACTACTTGGCGCTATCTGCCACTGGAGTGCTGTACTCTGTATTCTTTTGTAAATACTGTACTGACTAATAATTTTAAAGGCCGAGTGTTACTTCTTCGCAACATTCGGCCTTTATTTATTTAATACATCGTAAACGCTACTACGCCTTTATTCTTTTCGGGGCAATGTCAGGTTGAGCAAAACCATACTAATTAATCCCGACAGCAACGAGCCAACCAAAATACCCAACTTGGCATCGGTTAGCAAAGCCAATTGCGCTGCATCTGTAGAGTCGTACGCCAAATCAGCAATGAACAGAGCTACAGTAAAACCAATTCCGCTCAACATACATACGCTGGCAAACGCTCCCCAGGTACATCCGGCAGGAAGTTTAACCGCGCCTAAACGGATAGCAGCCCACGAGAACAAGAATACGCCCATGAATTTTCCGATAACCAAACCTGCCACTACCGCAAGTCCCACTCCAGAAATAAGGCTTTCAACGCCCATGCCTTGGAACATGATACCAGCATTTGCGAATGCGAAAAGCGGTATGATAGCAAAGCTTACCGGACCATGAAGATTATCTTCCATATCCTGAAGCGGACTAATAACATAGTCGGACGCAGTTTCTATCTGCTTCAATTTATCAATCTGCTCATGCGAAAGCATAACCACACGCGAGTTGCTCTTCTCGCCCATAGATACCGGGAAAGCAGAAAGGCACTCACGGATGCGCTCTACAAACATTACCGGAGATTTTATTGTAGCAGGAATGCA
>FR881211.1:52844-78810 GCA_000434735.1 Bacteroides sp. CAG:530 | reverse complement strand
GTAGCAGGAATGCAGAACGCCAATATAACTCCGGCGATAGTAGCATGAATTCCGGAATTAAGCACGGTATACCACAATGCCAATCCTAACGTTAGATAAAATGTCTTAGAGCGCATGCCACGTATATTTCCTACAATAAGCAGCACAACCAGCAATGCCGCATAAAGCAGATAGATGCCATCGATATGCTGCGCATAGCATGTGGCAATCACTACGATTCCACCTAAATCGTCGGCCACAGCCAATGTAGCCAAGAAGACTTTCAGCGCAAGAGGTACACGTCGGCCGAAAATAGAAATTACGCCCAAAGAAAATGCTATATCAGTAGCCATAGGCACTGCCAATCCACGCAAAGAAACAGGGTCGGACGGAGCGAAAAGCCAGAACACCAATACCGGAACAATCATACCTCCCATAGCACCGATAAGAGGTAACAACGCATTTTTAGGAGAAGATAGTTCGCCAACCAAAATTTCACGCTTTATCTCCAAACCTACCGATAAGAAGAATATAGCCATGAAAAAATCATTGATGAGAGCCATCAAAGTCATCGTTTCTCCTCCGTGACTAAACAAGTTAAAGCCTCCTATCGACAAGCTAACCGGCTGATTCCAAAACTGGAAATAAGCCTCACTAGCAGGAGAATTGGCGATAAAAAGCGCAAGAACTGTTGCTACGATAAGCAACACACTTGAGTTGACGTATGTTTTAAACATACTCAAGAATCTAAAATTTTTCATTCGTATCGGTTAAGAGGTTGGTATTTATAAAATATCGGCACAAATATACTGAAAAATCTCGTAACCAACTATACCACACGCTTATGTAGCGTTCTGCATATTACATTTAAAACACCGGATGATACTCTTTCATTTCTTTTCTTAGTGCCAATGCGTTTCCATCGGTCATATCGTTAAGCAACTCCCAAAAGCGAGGTCCGTGATTCATTTCACGAGTATGTGCCAACTCGTGCAAGATGACATAATCCATGAGATGTGCTGGCACAAGCATCAAATAAAAAGACAGACTGATGTTTCTTTCGGTAGAGCAACTACCCCACCGGGTACGAGCCTTAGAAATCTTTACCTGACGAAAACTCATTCCGAAACGAGAAGCCAACAACGCTACAAGAGGAGGAAGAAACTCTTCGGCTTTCTTTTTCAACGCTCTCATAATGGCGTTGCGAATCAAGTTCTGAACACGTTGAGATGTAAAATCAGTATTTTCTGGACAACCAATCTCTACCTCATCGTCTACAAACCTAACCGTGAAGTTCTTGAGATGACTGGGCACCAAACGCAAATGGAAGCATTCGGCCTCTATCTTAAAATCCCAATCAAACGGTTTGGGCTGCACCTTTTCTCGCTTTTCCAGCAAGCGCTCTCTATATGGAGCTATGGCACGAAGCACAGATGTCAGACTGCTGTAAGGCGGAGTAGTTACATAAAGCCCGTCGGCTTTGACTCTCATCGTTATATTACGGGCCAACTTTCTGGTAGCTACAATAATCAGCCCAAAATCGGCATCTTGTATGATTTGTTTCTTCGACATAAATAGATTAAAAAAACTCCGACTACATCTTAATAGCCGGAGTTATATACCTTATTAATATATTATCATGAAGCATATAGCTATTTGTTCCACGTGCAGAACGGCTCTTTCATCAGGAATGAATTGTAATATTTAACCTGTCCGGTTACCTCTTCTCCTAAAAAAGACGGACGTTCAAAAGGTTCGTCTTCTGATGCCAATTCTACCTCGGCAACAACCAAACCTTCGTTCTCGCCGTGAAACTCGTCAACTTCGAACACATGATCTCCCGCTTTTACCAAATACCGTATTTTGTCAATCATGCCCGGTTCACAGAGTTTCATCAGTTCTTCCGCTTCCGAAAGAGGAAGTTCACGCTCCCACTCATACCGGCTCGTTCCTGTCGCATTCGATGGACCCTTTATAGTAAGGTATCCCTTCTCATCGCGGATACGAACCCTTACGGTACGTCCTCGGGCGCTACAAATGTATCCCTGTACAACGTGGCTATTAGAAAAAGACCTGTCTCTATAAGACAGGTCTTTCACTAAAAACTTTCGTTCTATTTCTTGTGCCATATTTAATTTAGCTATTATACAGTGCCAACGCTATCATCAACACCGCCAAAATAACCAATACAATGCATATATTCTTTATAAGACGGTTAGCCTTCTTCTCTTCTTGAAGAGAATTGTTCTTTTTATTCTTGTTCTTGCTCATAGTTCTATTCATTTAGATTAAACATTCTCAAAAATAAACATTATTTTTAGACAAGCCAACTATAGTCTTAACTTTTTGTTTCTCAAGATTCGCTATCCGAGAATTCCATCAGGTAAGCTTTGATAAAGCCATCTATCTTACCATCCATCACACCGTTTACATCTGAAGTTTGGAAGTTAGTACGATGGTCTTTTACTCGACGGTCGTCGAACACATAACTTCTAATCTGCGATCCCCACTCGATTTTCTTCTTTCCGGCTTCTACCTTAGCCTGCTCTTCCATACGGTGCTGCAACTCTTTATCGTACAATATAGAGCGCAACTGACGCATAGCGTTTTCTTTATTCTTAGGTTGGTCTCGCGTTTCTGTATTTTCAATCAAGATTTCTTCTTCCTCGCCAGTATACGGATCTTTATACTGATAGCGCAAACGAACTCCAGATTCTACCTTATTTACGTTCTGACCACCGGCACCGCCGCTTCGGAATGTATCCCACGACAAACGAGCCGATTCTACAGTAACTTCAATAGAATCGTCTACCAACGGAGTTACAAAAACAGACGCAAAAGAAGTCATACGCTTACCCTGTGCATTATACGGAGATACACGTACCAAACGATGTACACCATTCTCGCCTTTCAGATATCCATAAGCATAAGGACCTTCAACGTTCATAGTTACAGTCTTGATTCCAGCCTCATCGCCTTCCTGCAAGTTCGATACCGACAACTTATATCCATTAGTTTCGGCCCAGCGCATATACATACGCATCAACATAGAAGCCCAGTCCTGACTTTCAGTACCACCTGCACCCGAATTGATTTTCAATACACAATCCATCTGATCAGCTTCGGAACGCAACATATTTTTCAGTTCCAGCTCTTCTACCGCTTTCACAGCTTTATCGTAAGCCTCTTCTACTTCGGCTTCGGTCATCAATTCATCTTTATAGAAATCGAAGGACAGTTCCAACTCGTCGGCCAAAGTCTTAACTTCGGTATAGCCTTCTATCCATCCTTGCAATGCCTTTACTTTCTTCATCTGTGCTTCTGCTTTCTTTGCGTCATCCCAAAAGCCAGGTACTTGAGTACGGAGCTGCTCCTCTTCTACTTGTACTTTCTTATTCTCTATATCCAAGTAGCGATACAAAGCTGCAGTACGTTCTTTTATATCTTTCAGTTGTTCTAATGTTACCATACGAATTATTTAAAAATCAATTCAGTTTGCAAAAGTACATATTTTCAATAAATCTACAGATATCACTCTATTAAGAGTCATTACTCTGCATACATCTTTTCTATCTCTGCCGCATAATTTTTCAGCAACACCGGTCGACGAATCTTCAATGTGTTAGTCAATTCGCCCTTCTCCAAGCTAAACGGCTTAGGCAATAAAGTGAAGCGTTTTATCTGTTCATAGTGTGCAAACTGCTGCTGAAGCGTATCGATACGCGTCTTAAACAAGTCTACTATTTCTGGTTTCTGCAACAGATCTTCTCGGCTTGAATAAGAAATTTTATGTTCGGCCGCATATTTCTCTACCTGAACATAATCAGGAACTATAAGAGCCGAAACGAATTTTCTCTGATCGGCGATAATAGATATCTGATCTATATAGCGGTCTACCACCAACTTAGTCTCAATAGCCTGAGGAGCGATGTATTTTCCGTTTGATGTCTTGAACAAATCCTTAATACGATCTGTAAGATACAGATATCCATCTTTCATATATCCGGCATCTCCTGTGCGGAACCATCCATCTTCTGTAAACGCAGCCTTTGTTACGGCATCTTTTTTATAATATCCTTTTATGATTGTTTCGCCGCGCAACAAGATTTCATTGTTTTCGGCAATCTTCAATTCTACGCCCGGAAGCAATGTTCCTACCGATCCCAAACGATGATGTCCCGGCCATTCGCACGAAACAGTGGCAGTACTTTCTGTCAATCCGTATCCGGCCACCATACCGATACCTACCGAATGAACGAATTCTTCAACAGCCAAAGGTATAGCCGCTCCGGCTGTAGGGAACAAGTTACCATTTTCTATACCGATAGTCTTCTTTAGCAAGCTATAGATAGTCTTCTCGTAGAATTTATATTTCAGATGAAGCAATGTAGGCGGAGTCTTGCCGTTCATCAGATAAGTGATATTATGCTCCTTACCTACCTTCAAGGCATTCAGCATCAAGTTCTTCTTGAGTCCGGTAGTTTCGTTTATCTTTTCCAGCACTCCGGCATAAACCTTTTCCCAGAAACGAGGAACACTACACATGGCAGTAGGGCGAATTTCCTTGATAGTCTTCTGAATATCTTGCGGGCACAAGTTTACAGCGAGCTGACAACCTCTTGACAAGCACCAATAAGTCCATGCGCGCTCAAATATATGTGAGTATGGCAAGAAGTTCATCACCACATCATTAGGACCCAGCTTTTCAAAAAGCTGATTATGTCCCCAGAACGCAGCCTCATAGCAAGAGTGTCTTAACATAACACCCTTAGACTCGCCTGTTGTTCCAGAAGTATAAAGAATATTAGCTAAATCGTCGGGGCTTGATTCTTGTGTACGTTTATCTACCTCCTGTTGATTCTTTCCGTCCGCACCCAATTTCAAGAACTCGTCATAATAAATAGACTGTGTATCCGATGGCGCACGTTTCACCTTAGGATCGAAAATCACAATCTGCTTCAACGAATTACATAATCCCAGTACGCGCAAAGCCACATCATACTGATATTGTTCGCCTACAAACAATACTCTGATACTTGCATCTTCAACGATGTAAGTAACCTGTGCTTCGGAGCTTGTAGCATATAAAGGAATTGTTACTATTCTACATCCGAAAGCTCCAAAGTCCGTATATAGGCATTCTGGCATATTCTGCGAAAAAACACCTACATTTTCTTGTGCTCCAACTCCAAGTGCCACAAGAGCATTAGAAGCCAACTTAACTTTTTCAGCAAACTGTTTCCAACTGATAGGAAGCCATTGTCCTGCTTCGTAATCACGATACTTCAATACGACATTGTTGCCATAACGCTCTGCTTGCTTATAAATCAGAGTGGATAATAAAGAATTACTCATCAATTATTATTTTTAACATATTACAGCCACAACACATTACCATGACGATATTATTTTCATAAATCGAGCACCTACATTTGCCTACAATTTTCAGTGTAACAATTTCATGGTTACCAACAAAGGTTTATTCCATTTTTCAGTAAATATGCTGGGACGCAATAATTTTAATTACGCAAAGATAGAGTTTAATTTGGAAAAAAGGAAGTATCTTTGCCACAAGATAAATAAAAACAAACATCTCATGTTAGACACTGGTTATTATACATCCGAAGCTCTCACTTTACTTCACTCGCTTATAGGAATACCATCAATAAGTAGGGAAGAAGAAGCGGCAGCTGATTTTTTGCAGAATTATATAGAAGAAACCGGTATCATGACGGGAAGATCGGGCAATAACATTTGGTGCATCAGCCCTATGTTCGATACAAACAAGCCGACTATCCTGCTCAATTCGCACATAGACACGGTTAAAGCGGTAAGCGGATGGCGCAAGCAACCATTCACCCCGAAAATGGAAAACGGCAAACTATACGGATTAGGAAGCAACGATGCCGGAGCCAGTGTAGTTTCGCTTTTTCAGGTATTCCGCTATCTATGTACCACTGAACAGAAATACAACCTTATCTTCTTGGCTTCGTGCGAAGAAGAGGTATCGGGCAAAAACGGAATAGAAAGCGTACTGCCACAGCTTCCTCCTATTACATTAGGAATTGTGGGAGAGCCGACTGAAATGCAACCTGCCATAGCAGAAAAAGGACTTATGGTGCTCGACGTAACAGCGCACGGCAAATCAGGACACGCCGCACGAAACGAAGGCGTGAATGCTATATATAAGGTAATAGACGATATTCAATGGTTCCGCACATTCCAGTTCCAGAAAGAATCGTCTTTGCTCGGCCCCGTAAAGATGAGTGTCACACAGATAAACGCAGGCACACAGCATAATGTAATTCCCGACTTATGTACATTTGTTGTAGACATACGCAGCAACGAATTCTATTCTAACGAGGATTTGTTTAATGAGATATGTTCCCACATCAGTTGCGAGGCCAAGGCACGCTCGTTCCGCCTTAACTCATCGCGCATCGACGCATCGCATCCATTCGTACAAAAGGCTATCGCTTTAGGAAAGACACCGTTCGGTTCGCCTACCCTATCCGATCAAGCCTTGATGAAGTTCCCTTCAGTAAAGATGGGCCCAGGAAAGTCTTCGCGCTCGCACACTGCCGACGAATATATCATGGTAAACGAAATAGAAGAAGCAATAAACACTTACATCGCCATCTTAGACGGTTTAAGCATATAAACACAAATCAACAATGCAACTCAAAAAATATCTCCACACAAGTATACTGCTTTGCCTTACTGTATTGGCAGCATGTGGAAACAATAAGAAAACAAACAACGAAGCGCAAGAACAAGCGGCAAAAGTGAACACAGTGAATGTACCTGCATTTAATGCCGACAGCGCATACGCTCATATCAAAACACAGGTAGAATTCGGTCCACGAGTTCCAAACACTGCAGCGCATCGCAACTGCGGAAACTATCTTGCCGCGCAACTCGAAAAATATGGCGCAAAAGTATATAATCAATATGCCGACTTGGTAGCGTACGACGGAACGATACTGAAATCGCGCAATATAATCGGTGCATATAATGAGGAGAGCAATAAGAGA
Organism: Bacteroides sp. CAG:530; assembly: GCA_000434735.1. Lineage (GTDB taxonomy): Bacteria > Bacteroidota > Bacteroidia > Bacteroidales > Bacteroidaceae > Phocaeicola. The sequence continues at coordinate 71,797 of FR881211.1, read as the reverse complement.
GTTATGCTCTGCGCACATTGGGATACCCGCCAATATGCCGATGCTGGCGAGGAAGCTCATCACCACACCCCAATAGACGGAGCTAACGACGGAGCAAGTGGCGTAGGAGCTTTGCTTGAGATAGCCCGCAACCTGCAACAGCAATCGCCGGAAATAGGTATTGATATCATATTCTTCGACTCGGAAGACAACGGAACTCCCGACTTCTATCAAGGTCCGCACAAAGAAGACACTTGGTGCTTAGGTTCGCAATACTGGGGAAGAATACCGCACGTAGCCGATTACAAAGCACGCTTCGGCATCTTATTAGATATGGTAGGCGGTAAAAACGCTACGTTCTACTACGAAGGATATACCCGACGCACCGCCAATAAAGCGATGAAGAAGATTTGGAACACCGCACACCAGCTAGGATATACCAACATCTTCATAAAAGGAAATGGCGGCGAAGTTACCGACGACCATGTATACGTAAACCAACTACGACAGATTCCGTGTGTAGACATTATTGATTTCAACCCGAACAGCTCTACCGGATTCAATCCTACATGGCATACCATAAAAGATAATCTTGAAAATATAGACCGCGGAACCCTACAGGCTGTAGGACAAACCGTGATGACTGTAATCTATAACGAGAACTAAATAGAAAAGAAAATATGAAAACGATTAACGAAATTCAAGACGAAATAGTAGAAGAGTTCAGCGATTTCGATGACTGGATGGACAAGTACCAACTGCTCATCGACTTAGGAAGCGAACAAGAACCGATAGACGAAAAATATAAGAACGAACAGAACCTTATAGACGGATGCCAAAGCCGAGTATGGCTACAGGCCGACTTAGTAGACGAAAAAATTATCTTCCAAGCCGAAAGCGACGCCCTTATAGTAAAAGGTATCGTAACATTGCTTATCAAAGTACTTTCCGGTCACACTCCCGATGAAATCCTGAACGCTGATTTATACTTCATCGAGAAAATAGGATTGAAAGAACATCTTTCGCCTACACGCAGCAACGGACTGCTTGCCATGATTAAGCAAATGCGCATGTACGCCTTGGCTTTCAAAGCAAAAATGGCTTAAACCATTTTCTCGCATTTTATCAGAACCTTTTCGCCATCGGCCAAGGTCGTGGCAAAAAGATACAGGTTTCCCCCCTCCTTTAGTTTCAGTTTCTTACGAAGCTCGGCTACAGAAGAGGGGAAATTTCTTATTGTAAGGTTAGCCTTCTCTACCCCCTTCATAAAGTCTTTCAACTCTTTCTTTCCAAATCCGGAAACAGCTATTACACGGAAACAGCGTCCGGGAAAATCTACCGCTTGGGCGGAAGTATACAAGTGACTATTGGGATGAAGCTTTCCTACCCCATAACGTGCCGACAAAAGCTTATAAGGTCCAGCTTTAAGCAATGCCGCTCCGGGTTCATAGAGATACGTACCCACTTTATCGGCTATAGTGCAGACCGCATTTTTCTCTTCGGACAAGGTATACGAAAAGTGTTGCGACGCAGAGTTATTAACAACCTGTTCACAAACTATAGTTTTCTCATTATCAATGCAATTCCCTGCCTCATTCGGCTTTTTCAATAGAATTATCAACTCTTTGCACTCGTTGTTAACAGCTACCACATGTACCTGACGAACGTGCTTTAAATCGTTTAAAGCCGAAGCCATATCGAGCATAGGCGATAGCTTTACCATCACTACATTACCCTTTTCTACCAATAGCGGTTCAAGCCGACAAACGTCGGGTTCGCAATCGGAGATGGCGACAATCTTCCCTCCGTTGCCATCGCGCCGAGCTGGGTCGAGAAACAAACAGTCCACCTTATCCATCTGCTGCAAATAATCTATTCCGTCGGCTTGATGCACACGTATATGATTCAGTCCGAGCACCGAGAAATTATTGCGAGCCAAATCGCATAACACCTCTTGCCGTTCTACATAATCGGCACACTTAAAGTTGCGAGCCAAGAACGAGCAGTCTACTCCAAAGCCAGCTGTTAAATCGGCAAATGTCTCTCCCCCTACCAATGTAGCCTTATACCGTGCAGTCTGCTCAGAAGAACATTGCTCCATCGACAAATGACGAGGATATAATATACCTTCCGTTTCGGCAAAGAGCGGCACTTTCTTCTCTGCTATTTGCCTTCCTGCTATTTGCACTACAGCCTCAGCCATATCAACATCGGGATATCTTGATGCCTTAAGAGATAACATGCGCACGTCGTCATGACGATGCTCTGCAATAAAACGAGCTGTTTGGGGAGAAATCTGAATCATAACTAATCACAAAAAAACGTAGCGCAAAGATAATGCCTTTTTTTCATATGAAATTTTACGCTTCTAAATTCTCAAAAAAACATTGCGATGGTCGGTCTTAACCATCGCAATGTTTCAAATCAATCATCGCAATGTTTTATTTGAAACATCGCATTGTTTTTTCACGTATTTTTCGAGCTTATTTGTGTTTCCCTTTTTCATAAAATGCAAGCTGAATACAAAATGAACAGGCTGTTAATAATTATATGGTTATTAACAGTCTGTTCATTTCTTATAATGTGGTAATTAGAAGTCGAAAGACAATTGTCCGTCGCCCAACAAATTGAAAGTCATTCTGTGATAAGGCGTTGTGCCATATTTAGCTATCGCCTCACGATGTTTTTTAGTGGGATAACCTTTGTTCCCTTTCCAATCGTACATCGGATATTCCTCATGCAACTTGTTCATATAGTCGTCACGATATGTCTTGGCAAGTATAGAAGCCGCCGCTATCGACAAGAATTTACCGTCGCCTTTTACCACCGTAGTATGCGGCACATCATGATATTTATTAAACCTATTGCCATCAATCAGCAAATGCTGCGGACGAATAGACAATTGGTCTATAGCTCTATGCATCGCCAAAAACGAGGCGTTCAATATATTAATCTTATCTATCTCTGCCGGCAGCACCACTCCTACAGCCCATGCCAAAGCATCGCGCTCTATCTCTTCGCGCAGGGCATAGCGTTGATGTTCGGTCAGTTTCTTCGAATCGTTAAGACGCTCGTTTACATAATCGGTGGGAAGAATGACTGCCGCCGCATATACAGCTCCAGCCAAACAGCCTCTTCCAGCCTCATCGCATCCGGCCTCGATCAACTCTTTATTTAAATAAGGTAATAACATTATTTTTCGCCTTTTATGATTCGGGGCGCAAAGTTAGAGAAAAAGCCCGATTTTATCTAACTTTGCAACTGTTTTTCATACACTTCAATAGGGGGAAAAGGATAATGCAAAAGGAAGAAGCAAATAAAGTTACAGCTCAAAAGCAAGGAGGCACACGCATAGACATGCTTAACGGAGGACTTTTCCGTAAGATACTGATATTTGCCCTGCCACTAATGGGAAGCGGTGCGCTACAGCAATCGTTCAATTCTGTCGATGTAGCTGTAGTAGGACGATTCGCAAGTAGTCAAGCTTTAGCGGCAGTAGGCAGCAACGGACTTATCATCAGCCTCATCATCAACTTGTTTGTAGGTATATCAGTAGGCGTCAACGTGGTAATAGCCCACTACATAGGTCAGAAAGATACATTGCGAATAAAAGACGCCATCCATACAGCCTCAACAGTAGCGATAGTCAGCGGCTTATTCCTGTTGGTATTCGGTATTATAATAGCCCGGCCTCTTCTGGAAGCTCTTGACACGCCGCCCGATGTACTCGACTTGGCAGTTCTATACCTCCGGCTATACTCATTGGGCATGCCATTCATGATGATTTATAACTTCGGCGCAGCCATCCTGCGTAGTATGGGAGATACCAAAAGACCCTTCTACAGTCTGATAGTAGCCGGCATTGTAAATACAGTGCTCAATCTGCTGCTGGTCATAGTATTCGGCATGGGAGTAGCAGGCGTTGCCATAAGTACTGTCATCTCTAACGTAGTAAACGCCGCAATCATAGTTTATCTGCTGATGAACGAAAGCGACCCTTTCAAACTAGAGCTGAAAAAAATATCCATCATACGTTCCGAACTGAAAAAGATGCTCCGCATCGGACTCCCAGCCGGAATGCAAGGAATGGTATTTTCCGTATCAAACGTATTCATCTTGGCTACAGTAAACAGCTTTGGCTCCGACGCAATGGCAGGTTCGGCTGCCGCACTCAATTTTGAATACTACTGCTACTTCGCCATCGCTGCCTTCGGTCAAGCCGCGGTAGCCTTTGTCAGTCAGAACTACGGTGCGGGACAAACAGACCGTTGCGACAAGATTTTCCGCCAAAGCATGCTGCTGAGTGTATTAAGCTGCGGCATACTTAACATTATCATATTCTGGCAGAAAGAAGCATTCATCGGGATATTCACATCGGAACCCGAAGTCATTCACTATGCAGCTATCAGAATAAGCTATGTTCTGCTCTTTCAGTTCATAGCCAGCAGCTATGAGATAAGCGCAGCCACCATGCGTGGGTTAGGATATTCCATGACTCCTACAATACTTACCATATTCGGTACATGCCTTCTGCGCCTATTGTGGGTTTACGCCGTATGTCCGCGATACCACGACTTCAAGGTACTGATGTCTGTATATCCGCTCTCGTGGGTCATTACCGGCATTGCCGTATGCACCGCCTATTTTATAGTACGAAAGAAAGCATACGCCATCAATCGCAAACTATAACCTACATACATAAAAAAAGATGGCTTACTCAGCATATCGAATCAACATGCTAAGTAAGCCATCTTATATATAATAAAACACAGAGTTTAGTTCTTTACGACCTCCAAACTTGCATCTACTTTATTGAAGAACCATTTAATAGTATAGGTACCGTCTTCGGTCACAGTAAAGTTGCCGTCACCTTTATCTTTAGCACCCTCTATCTTTTTAAACGCACTCGGGCCACGGTCGTTCGACCATTTTCCGTCAGGACGTATCTTCCATCCGTCGTTAGCTTTCAAATCAACGGTAGCAGTCAAGTAATACTGCAACTTACCATACTTGGTTTCACTCGCTAAAGTCATCACCTCATCCGGAGTACCGCCCCAACTATTGAAGTCGCCTACAACGCCCCATGAATCACATCCCTGACTCATTTCAAGAGTAAGAGTGGCAGTGTTGAATTTCACCAGATAACTCTTGTGACTGAACGCCTTGATATCACCACCTTCAAGCTTCAGTACACTAGATTTCGCTTCAGCTTCAATTGCAGTGTTTTCTCCCCAATTAACGCTCCAATCAGCCTTTTCACAAAGCTTCCAACCATTAGCAGCTTTCTCACCAAAGTAAATCATAGCTTCGTAGTTATCATCTTCGGCAGCCGAATACAGCAACTGACTGTTTGCGTGATTCCATCCGCAGTAATCACCTACAATCCAAACCTGAGGATATTCCTTCTCTCCTACAAACGGAGTGACAGTGGAAGTTATGACATTAGAGTAAAACGGTTTGGTAGCGTTCGAAAGTATAGAACCGATTCTGAATTCCAGATTTATTGGTCCCATTTCCATTCCATACTTCTCTATCATTTTCAACAAAGCCGAATTTAAGTCGGCATTTGTAACACTATAAGAATTACCTGCTTTTACAGAAGTCAGCACAGCGGCATTCGCAAAATCCTTGCCCTGAATGTCCATCTCAAGCGAAGACGTAACGGGAGCTTTCACATTTATAGACGGAGCATCCCATTTGAAAGTGATGGCTGTTTCATCGCTTTTGTTAACATCCAGCACATAAGAATCATTGATATTCTGCAGAACAGCCGGCTGAGTTACGCTTTCATCGTAAACCACCTTATCCAAGTCGCTTTCGCAAGCTGTAAAGCAAGCTAGCAACCCACTAAGGAGCATATATTTTATTGCTTTCATAATGATAAATTCTTTGAGTTAAGAAAATATTGTCTTTTTAGTTCTTATAACCATCGTTCTGCTGCAAGCTACCATTGACACTTAAGTCTGTAGCAGGGATGGGGAATACATTATAACGGTTGTCTACACCTATACCGCCCATTACACCACCTTTATACGGCCATAGATATGAAGCCGAAGTAAAGAGGCCGAAACGAATAAGGTCGGTACGTCTCAAGGCTTCCCAGTAAAGTTCACGACCACGCTCGTTCAAAATGTTACGATAGTTATCTGCTTTAAGCCAAGCTTCGTTTACACCATGAAGTCTGTCACCGTAAGCACGTTCACGCAAGTCATTTACATAACCTACGGCTGTAGCCAAATCACCGCCTTGTCCACCGCGGGCAACGGCTTCGGCATACATCAGATAAACATCTGCCAAACGGAACAACGGGAAATCAGTATCAGGGAAAGTAGAATTGCTTCCGCTTTCGCCATTACTTTTCAAGTTGGTGTATTTATAAACAGCCCAACCTTCGGTCTTAAAGGTACCATTAACAGCAGTGGTAATGTCTATCGAACGGTTCTTATCGAAGAAAATACCGCGGCGATCTTTTATTTAACTGGCCTTAGGCTTATCATTATTAGCGTATTCAAACAGACGAACCAAGTTTGGAGTACCACGATAACCGTCCCATCCAGCACTAATACCAGCCGGGACTTCACCGAATTCATCTTGACTGCGTGAACCTAAGATGATAGCAGCCATACCATAAGACTGAGTAGTCAAGCCATCAAAGCAAATGGGGAAGATAATTTCCTTGCGCACATTGGCATTTTCTCCATTGTCAGCCATGAAAATTTCAGCGTAGTTATCAGCCAAAGAGTAACCTCCGGCTATTACACGCTTACATGCTTCCACACAGTCGGTGTAACGCTCTGTACCTGTATATACCACAGCATTAAGATACATACGTGCTAAAAGAGCATCGACTACGCCTTGGTCGGCACGGCCATATTCACCCTGACGGGCAGCGGGCAAATTGCTCTTGATTTCATTAAGTTCATTTTCAATCCAGCCAAACAATTCTGGACGGCTCAACTGAGCGGGATTAAGAGCGTAATTCTGTTCAGTAATGAACGGTGGTATACCGAAAGCATCAAGCAGTGTATAGTAAGCTAAAGCTCTGCAGAAACGAGCTTCGGCTGCATATTGAGCCTGGTTGATTTCGGCTGGTGCATTAGGGATATTCTTCAAGAACTCGTTGGTCAATGCCACGATGAACATACAGCGTTGATACAAACCTTCGATAGGCTCGTTCTGAGTAGTACCCCACTTCAGTCCGTTAATATCGGCACACCAAGAATCAGGCCATGCATTCTTCATTTCGTCGGTAGGCTGTTCTTGCAGTGTGAACCAGCAACGCATCAGAGCAGTGTTACCCGGATCCAATCCTTCGATATCTGATTTTCCGGCACCTTCTTGTCCGGAGAGAGCCCATACAGAATATATTTTCAATAAGCCTTGGGTATAGCTTTCGGGAGTGCTGTATGCCCTGTCAGAAGTAGATACCGATGGGTCTAGCGGTGTTACATCAAGGTCGTTTACACAGCTACTCAAGTTAAAGAGTGCTGCAGCAGCTGCTACAAACAAATATTTTTTAGTCTTCATGGTTTCTGCATTTTAAAAGTTAAGGTTCAAACCGATAGTGAAAGAACGCGGACGAGGCCATACATTAGAGTCAATGGCATCGCATTCTGGGTCTAAGCCTGTATATTTAGTGATGGTAAACACGTTTTGTACGCTAGCGCTGATACGTCCTGAGATACGGCTAGTAAAGAACTTGTTGAATGAATATCCCAGAGTAATGTTATCCATCTTTAGGAATGAAGCATTTTCCAGATACAAATCGGTAGACTTTTGTATGATGTCCGAAATCTGTGTAAATCCGTACTTGCCGGCATCCTTATAATAGTTGGTAGCGAATCCTTGGTTTGCGAAGTTATTCAAGCTTGTGTTGTCAGCCGCAAAGCCATTAAATACATAGTTACCGAAGTTTGCACGCATATTGAAGCCCAAGTCCCAGTTCTTATATGTAAACTGTGAGCTAAAGCCCATAAACACCTTAGCCATAGGACTCTTTCCGGTAAGATACTTATCCGATTCTGTGATTTCGCCGTTACCGTCTCTGTCTACTACAGCATTCTGGATAGGATTACCATTATTATCGTATACCTGCTGATAAACGTAGAAGGTAGATGGCGCATAGCCTACCTGATGTTTCTGAACAACATTACCGGTACCAAACGAAGTTGATCCTGCATTGATGCCCGGATAATCAGGGTTGAAGTTAGCGGTCAACTTAGTAATTTTACTGTCGTTCCAAGTAACGTTATAACCCAATTCCCAAGTGAAATCTTTAGTATTTATAGCCAACGCGTTGATATTGAACTCTACACCTTTATTTTCCATCTCACCCACATTAGCGATGATGATATTAGAGAAGTTAGTTCCTGCCGGAGCACTTACATTATTCAGCAAGTCCTTAGTATTCTTCTTGTAGATTTCAACGCTACCATTAATGCGATTATTCAGGAATCCGTAGTCGATACCTAAGTTATATGTAGTAGTCTGTTCCCATTTCAAGTCTGGGCTATAGCCGTTAGGCTTCAAAAGGAAAGAGCCCAAATACTGTCCATTAGGATTAGTACCTAATGTATACGAAGCCATATACTTGTAGTCACCAATTTCCTGCTGTCCGGTAATACCATATCCTACACGTATTTTCAGATTAGACATTACAGACTGTACCGGCTTCATCCAAGGCTCGTTCAAAACAGTCCAAGCAAAGGCTGCAGAAGGGAATGTACCCCAACGGTTGTTTTTACTGAATCGAGAAGAACCGTCTCTACGCAAAGTAGCGGTCAACAAATAGCGATTCTTGAAGCTATAGTTCAAACGTCCAAAGAAAGATACCAAATAATTTTCATTCGGAATGACACGATGTCCATTCTTTACATAACGACCTTCTTCGTCACTATAAGTCCATCCTTCCTTAACTCCTTTTTCTATAAGATTAGAGTAAGTGATGTCATGATTAGAGTAGTAGAAATGCTGCCAAGAATAACCTGCCATGATATCAAAGTGACTCTGAATGGCTTCTATGTCTTTAGCATAGTTCAAGTAGAAATCCAACAAATGATTACGGCGTAAGTTATTCCAAGTATTTCCTTGACCTACATTCTTGAAATCGGTGTCTTTGGCTGCCATAGGCGAACCTGCATTCACGAAATTGCTTCCTGTAGCTTTGGCTACGTCGTAACCAAGATTCAAGTTGGCGTGCAAATCTTCCAATCCATGGAATTTATAATCCAATTGTATATTTCCCAAACTACGTAATGTCTTTCCGTGGTTGTCGCGTTCATTCAGCATAGCCAACGGATTGACTGCAGACAGTGTATTGTGGAAGTATTCGGTTTGTGTATCAGAAACAACAGCATTCTCCCAGCTCCAATATCCGTTATAGCGTCCACTTTCATTATAAACCGGCTTAGTAGGGTCAAAGAAAGCTGCGGCAGCGACTGCTTCACGATCGGCAAAACGAGTCTTGTTAATAGTTCCCTTTACGTTGATATCAACAGACAGATGTTTGTCGAAGAACTTCGGGCTAAAATTAACAGAAGTTGTGTATCTGTCATAATCAGAAGTCTTCAGTGTACCTTTTTCAGTATTGTAACCCAAAGAAACGCGGAAAGGCAAGAAACCAACTTTTCCGGCTACACCTATGTTATGGTCAGTGCTAAGACCTGTCTGGAAGATCTCATCTTGCCAATTTGTAGATTGTTCAGGATACTGACCTACCAAAGTTGCGGCAGCATCACCTACAGTAGTACCTGTAGGATATTGCTGAGCAATAGTCTGACGGAAAGATGCAGCATCCATAGTTTCGATACGCTTATAAGGGTCTTTTGCGGTAAAGGTTCCAGAATAGCTAACCTTTATCTTGTCTTGTGTTCCTTTCTTAGTGGTAATGATGATGACACCGTTAGAAGCACGCGAACCGTAAATTGCGGTAGCCGAAGCATCTTTCAACACTGTGAAAGTCTCTATATCGTTAGGGTTGATAGTAGCCAAAGCATTAGATGTACCAGGAGCTGCATCGTTAGAGGTAGGAATACCATCGATGACAATCAAAGGGTCATTGCTGGCATTCAGTGATGCGCCTCCACGTATACGGAGGGTACTGCCTGTACCAGGCTGACCGTCGCCAGGAGCAACGAACAATCCAGGAACTTTACCTTGCATCAATTCTTGCGGAGAAGTTACAGCCCCTCTATTCATATCTTCTGCTTTGATGGCTACTACAGAACCACTTAAATCTTCTTTCTTTACCGAACCATATCCTATGACAACAACTTCATCCAAAAGTTCTGTGTCGTCTTTTAAGGTCACATTCATTTTAAGAGCAGCCTTCTGTTCCTGGGTCTGAAAACCGATGAACGAGAATACTATAATATCGCCTTGCTTGGCGTTTAGCTGGAAGTTACCATCAAAATCGGTAATGGTACCGTTGGTAGTTCCTTTCACTAGGATATTGGCTCCGATGATAGGCTCACCGGTCTTGTCCTTTACAGTTCCTTTAACGGCAATCGCTTGAGCGATAACGTCAAAAGAGAAGAATGTAACTGCTATAAAGAATAGCAACATTCTGGATAGAACATCTCTTTTCATAGCTTTTAAGTTTTGTTTTTATGGTTATATTAGATACCTCGTTTAGTTGTATTAAAATGCCTATTGAAAACTATAGTTGGTTTTTATTTTTTACAAGTCATAAAAATACCAATCAATCATCAATCTTATTACCTATTGTATTTTGTAATGCAAGCGGTTACTTTTCGCTTTTTTGTTTATCTATTATCGAATATTTAATCTCTTAATACCTTTAGTTTCAGCTTTGTCCTTCACCTCGCGGATACTGATAGCATAACCGCCGCCACTGGCTGCACGCAAGTTAAGGCGAGTTTTGTTGGTGACTGTACCTTTCTTAATAGTATAAGCCTGTGGATTTGTTTCCCAATTTGCATCTTTAGCGTCGGCATATACAGTAGCTATATATGTTTTTCCTGGATCCAGAAAATCTAAGGCCAAATTTGACTTGTGACCATCGGCTCCGGCTGTGCAACCAATATACCAATCGTTAGTACCTTTAGCTTTACGGGCAATTGTGATATATTCTCCCGGTTCTGCTTCCAAATAGCGGCTTTCGTCCCAATCGATAGCTACGTCCTTTATGAATTGGAAAGCATCCATGAAGCGTTCGTAGTTTTCAGGAATATCAGCAGCCATCTGAAGCGGACTATACATAGTGACGTACAATGCCAACTGGCGAGCCAAAGTAGAGCGTACACGCGAGTGATTATTAGGATTCATCTTACTGCAATCGGTTTCAAAAATACCAGGAGTATAATCCATCGGACCTCCCATCAATCTTGTAAATGGAAGAATTGTGGTATGATTTACAGCATTACCGCCAAATGATTCGTATTCGGTACCGCGAGCCGCTTCATTACCGATAAGGTTAGGATATGTGCGGCACAAGCCCGTAGGACGTACTGCCTCGTGAGCATTAACCATAATCTTGTAATCGGCTGCTTTTTTAATGGCATAAAGATAATGATTATCCATCCACTGTCCGTAATGGTGCTCACCGCGCGGAATGATGTCGTAATGGTGCGCCCCGCGGGGAATGATGTTTCCTACATAACCGCTCTTCACCGCATTATAACCGTTGTCTACCATAAACTGATAAGCCTTATCCATATGACGTTCGTAGTTGCGTACCGAAGCAGAAGTTTCATGGTGCATCATCAAACGTACTCCCTTGCTAGCTGCATACTGCTGCAGTTCTTTCACGTTAAAGTCAGGGTAAGGAGTTACAAAATCGAACACATAATCCTTACTCTTACCGAACCAATCTTCCCAACCTTCGTTCCATCCTTCTACCAAGACTTGGCTAAATCCGTGTTTTGCTGCAAAATCGATATAGCGTTTTACGTTAGCTGTATTAGCAGAGTGCTTGCCGTTGGGCTTTACTTTAGAATAATCGGTTACACCCAATTTAACACTATTGAGTTCGTCTGTATAAGCCCAAGTGCCTTTGTTTGTAATCATATCCCACCATACTCCGATGTATTTCACAGGAGTTATCCATGAAGTATCGGCTATTTTGCAGGGTTCGTTCAAATTCAGTGTAATGCGAGAAGCCAAGATTTTGCGAGCATCGTCACTTACAATAATAGTACGCCACGGAGAAGTACATGGAGTCTGCATATAACCTTTATCACCACAAGCGTCGGGGGTTAACCAACTCTCGAAAACCATATTCTTGTCGTCCAAATTAAGGTGCATGCAGGCATAATCTACCAAGGCCGCTTCGTGTAAGTTAATATAAAGGCCATCATCGGTTTTCATCATCAAAGCCGTCTGCACACCTGTTGGCGAGAAGGGTGTCTGCGATGAATTTTCAGTATAAGCCTTTTGAAAGAGTGAACGTATTTCGCTCAGTCTACTAGTGGTGTAGTCGTATTCCTGAGTATCGTAGTCACCAGGAATCCAAAAAGCGGTATGGTCTCCGGTCATGGCGAACTGAGAATGTTCTTCTTTAATAACGAAATAGTTCAGATTAGGTTGCTGGGGGAATTCATAACGAAAGCCTAATCCATCGTTGAACAGACGGAAGCAAATACGTAAACTACGCTCATTGGCTGGCTGATACAAAGTAACGGTCAGTTCGTTGTAGTGATTGCGTATTTCTTTTTCCTCACCCCATACAGGCTGCCAAGTTTCATCGAAAGTTGCCTGTTTGGTATCTTTCAATTGAAAACCACTGTAGAAGTTTGTCTTACTATCCAACTTCTCAACATCTTTACGAGCGCTCCATTCAAAGTCAACCTTTGCGTTAGCGTCTTCTTTCTTCAGTTCCAGACCAAGTTTACTGGGACGGATAACTTCTTTTTGCTTATAATGCAACGTGTAAGTCGGAGTTCCCGCTGCATCGAGTTGGAAAGACATTTCCAGATTACCATCCGGAGAAGTCAGTTTGTGTTGAGCTTGTACCACCAATGAGAGGCAGAGAAAAGCAACGAGTAAAAAGTTCTTTTTTAAAGTCATATTATTTAAGGTATTAAAAATTATAATCGAACGTTTTTCACCTCATCTTCCGAAATCGGATTTTACCATATAGCAATTTTGCTCTTCCGTCATCCGCATATAATTATTAAGGCTCGACAGTTTTTCCGGTAGTAAAAAGATTCGTCTCATGGTTTTCATGATATATTAAGATTACGGTAAAACATATTGGTTCGTAATGTTTGACAGCAAATTTATTACGTATAAAACTCATTATTGTGACTTGGAATAAAAATATAAATGCATATTTAGGTTATATCACTGATTATCAATATAAACATTTCTTTAAACACCCCTAAAAATAGAAACGTTTTTGAAGATAAAATTCCCTGTTTTTTGTTTTAATATAGGAACTTTCTATATTTGTAGAAACTTTTACTAATACATATACTATGATGAAACGAATAGAAAGATGGTTCTTTTTTCTTTGCTTGTGGGGAATAACCCAAGCAATAGGAGCGACAACATCCAACGAAGACATACTTAAACAGCTCGATCGGATATTAGAGCAGAAATCAACGTTTCATTCCCTAAAAGAACAATCAATTTCAAATCTCAGACAGCGGTTAAATCGTACAACCGATTATCTGCAGAAATACGATTTGTGCGGAGACCTTTTCCAAGAGTTTCTGCATTATCAAGCAGACTCGGCACTTCATTACATCAATGTAAGACTCCAAATTCTACCATTACTGAATCGTCCCGACTTAAAGTCTATTATTATCATCAATCAGGCCGAAGTCATGGGAGTGATGGGAATGTACAATGAAGCCTTGGAACTGCTGAAACAAGTGGATCCATCTAAACTGCAAAAGGAAACATTGGGTTATTATTACCACGCCTATAGAGCTTATTATGGTTGGATAGCCGATTACACAAGCCATGTAGCCGAAAAGATGAAATACTTGCAAAAGACTGATCTATATCGTGACTCAATCATAATGACTACCCCTCCAGGCATTAGTCAGAAAATTGTGCATGCAGAGCAGCTCATAGTAAAAGGACAAGCAGAAGAAGCCCTACTTAATTTACAAGAGACCTTACGAATGTCACCCGATAATCGTCAGCAAGGATATATCTATTACACTATGTCCGAAGCATACAATGTAAAAGGAGATTCAGACAACGAGATCCGCTATCTGGCGTTGACCGCAATTCGCGATTTGGAGCTGGCTGTACGCGAATATGCCTCTCTTCAGAAATTAGCCCGATTGATGTATGAAAAAGGAGATTTAAACCGCGCCTATCGTTATCTAAATTGTTCAATGGAAGACGCAGTAGCTTGCAAAGCCCGTTTACGATTTATTGAGGTAGCCCAATTCTTCCCCATTATCGACAAGGCATATAAAGTAGAGGAAGCCAAAAAACGTCAGATTTCACACGTTATGCTAATTAGCGTCAGCGTACTTTCGTTATTCTTACTAGTGGCCATATTCTTTTTATATAGATGGATGAGAAAACTTTCGGTAATGCGTGAAAACTTAAGCGTGGCCTATCAGCAATTACAGCATGTAAATGAAGAGTTAAAAGCGGTAAACCAGGAACTGGAGCAAACAGGCCGTATTAAAGAGGTGTATATTGCCCGCTACTTAGACCGCTGTGTAATTTACCTCGAAAAACTAGAGCAATATCGTCGTTCGCTCGAAAAATTGGCGATGGCTTCGCGTATTGACGACTTATTCAAAGCTATTAAATCAGAACAGTTCTTGCGCGACGAACGGAAGAATTTCTATAATGAGTTCGATAAGTCGTTCCTGGAGCTTTTCCCTCATTTCGTCGATTCATTTAATGCATTGCTGATTGACGAAGAAAAAATCATACCGAAGCCTGGCGAACTGCTTACAACCGAATTGCGTATCTTCGCCTTGATTCGTTTGGGTGTAACAGATAGCCATCGCATCGCACATTTCTTGGGCTATTCTTTGGCAACCATCTACAATTATCGCAGCAAATTGCGTAATAAAGCATTAGGCGACAAAGACAAGTTCGAACAGAATGTGATGAATCTATAATTACACTAAATCGGGATGACGCAAAAAAGCCGCATGACATCTACTCTGCATGTCATGCGGCTTTTTTAAACTGCTATATTTTCTTCAGCTCACCTATTATTTCTTTTCCTCATACTCGTGTTTCCGTTTCGGATTCATCGGGAACCATCCTTTCAACACCCTTTCGCGTTGTTCGAATATCTCCTTTATTGCCCAAAATGAAGAGAAAGAAAAAACACCCAGTAACGAAGACAGCACAATATCGTCTACTATTACCGACCCGATAATTCCGGCTATTCCTAAAATCAAGAACCACCACCAGCAGCGCGTGCCAAAATAGTATTCGCCTTTAATCACTATGGGATGAAACACCCCGATAATAAGAAACGTGCAAACACCTATCACAATGCCGCCAACAGGATAAGCTAAAATCCAATCCACAGCTTAATCCTCCTTACGAATAGGGATTTCTTTCTTGATGCTCTGCTCCAACGAAATCAATGTTTCTGTAGCAACAACTCCCGGAATCTCCTGTATCTTAGAGTTCAACAAATCCATCAAATGTTCGTTGTCGGTACAGTACAACTTGGTCAGCATAGTATACGGACCAGTGGTAAAGTGGCATTCCACGATTTCAGGAATCTTCTCCAATTCGGCAACAACACTCTTATACATAGAACCCTTTTCCAGTTTAATTCCTACATAAGTACAAGTGCTATAGCCTAAGCTCTTAGGATTTACATGATATCCAGAACCAATAATAACTCCCAAATCAATAAGACGCTGTACGCGCTGATGGATGGCAGCACGCGATACACCACATTCGGCAGCGACATCTTTGAAAGGAATTCGCGCATTCTGAGAAATGATTTCCAGAATCTGTTTGTCTAAACTATCTATCTTTTCCATAATAAGAAAACATGTTTATATCATTTTGTAAGCAAATATAGATAAACTTTCTTTTTTACATACACATTTGATACAAAAAACATTCTTTTTTCATTTAAATTATCATTTAAAGCCCACTTTCGTGGACTTTTTCTTTCAAAACGGTCATTTTACCTCTCCTTTCGAACGAAAATGTATCACTGTGTCTGTCTACATAATCGTACATAAAAAGAGCCTTATTCCACAAGTCTTTCTTTAAATCTTCTGAACAATCGGAACCGGAAGCATCAAAATATAACAAGTCGGCCAGCATCTCCAATCGCTGCACAATTTGCTCAGCAGAAAGTTCTGAAGCCAATGTCTGCAATATAAATTCAGCGTCTTGTTCGTAAAAAAATGAAGCAGGATGCCCTAAGTAAGCACGATACATACTGTTAACCTCACATTGATATGTAGAAGAGTAGGCATCATTTCTTTGCTTATCTCTCAGTTTCTCAAGTTCTTCAAAGAATTGACGTATAAGTCGCCGTATATAATCCCTTTCAAGCATAAATAGTATTTTGACCGTAAAAATAAGTAAATTCCCAATATATTATCGGCTTTTAATCTATCTTTGTAAACCAACATAACTCAAAACGACATGCACCCATTACATTTGTTTAAATATTGCCCCGAATGCGGTTCCGCTCATTTTGAAATCAACAATGAGAAATCTAAACACTGCGTCGACTGCGGATTTACTTATTACTTTAATCCAAGTGCCGCCACTGTAGCTTTCATTTTAAATCATAAAAACGAACTGCTAGTATGCCGTAGAGGAAAAGAACCCGCTAAAGGTACACTCGACCTCCCCGGAGGATTCATCGACATGGCAGAGACCGGAGAGCAAGGGGTGACACGTGAAGTGTTTGAAGAAACCGGACTCACGGTTACAGAAACCCATTACTTGTTTTCGTTGCCAAATACATACTTGTATTCGGGATTCCTAGTGCACACACTCGACCTGTTTTACAAGTGCAACGTAACCGACGACTCGCAAATCAAAGCGATGGACGATGTGGCCGACTCGTTCTGGATGCCTATAAATAAAATTAATCCAGACAACTTCGGACTCGATTCAGTTCGGGCAGGAGTAATCCGCTTCTTAAACGAAACAGAAAAATTATAAACGAACCATATAAAAGCACGTATTACACACATGAAGAATAAAAAACAGATATTGATAACCGGAGCGCTATGTATATGGTCTGCCATGGCAAACGCTCAGCAAGTCGAGCCGCTCACTCATCAGCAGAGGCTGTTCGATGATGGTAAAGAACTGTTTCTACGCCACGACTACGCTGCAGCCCAACAGACATTGATAAAATACATCAGCTCGGCTTCCGACACCAAACAAGCTGACGAAGCCGCTTATATGATAGTATGTACAACATACGAGTTGAAAGCACCCGATGCCATAGAGCAATTGACCGGCTTCCTCAAGAAATACCCGGAATCGCAATACGCCAACCGCGTACGCTCACTCTTGGCCTCAGCATATTTTTTTAAAGAATATTACTCTGAAGCAATAGCCAATTATAAACTTTGCGAAGAAGAGTATCTGCCAAATGCCGAAAGAGACGCCAATATCTTACGACTTGGAACAGCATATATGAAAACCGGCGAACTACAATCGGCTGCCGAGCAATTCAGAGCCTTAAAGTTCCTGAGTAAAGAATACCAGCCAGATGCCGTTTATCATCTGGCATACATCGACTATGCCCAGAACCAATACGATAAGGCATTAGAAGGTTTCATCACCGTACAGCGAAATCCCAAATACGCTCCGTTCGCTCCTTATTACATAGCCGACATCTACCTTACTCAAGGACAATACGCGCAAGCGGAAAAGATAGCGTCTACCTACTTAGAAGCTTACCCACGCAACGAAAAGACGCTGGAGATGAAGCGTATAAAAGGAGAAGCGTTATACGGCCTGAAACATTATTCGGAAGCCGTGACCGCACTGCAACAGTATAAAGAAGATGCTGGCAGCAAGATAGAACGCAATGCCATGTATAAATTAGGAATGAGCTATTTCAATACCGGCGTATATTCTAAAGCTGCTATCGCGTTAAACGAAGCCGACAACGGCAAGGATGCTTTGGCACAAAACGCATACCTGCATCAGGGTTTGGCTTATCTGAATCTGAAAGACCGCACACGTGCCAGAATGGCTTTCGAGCAAGCGTCTGCCATGACCGCCGATAAGCAGATACGCGAGCAAGCACTTTATAACTACGCCTTGTGTCTTCATGAAACATCTTACTCGCCGTTTGCCGAATCGGTAATCGTGTTCGAGCGTTTCTTGAATGAGTTCCCCAACTCGGTATATACAGAAAAGGTCAACGATTATCTGGTTGAAGTATACACCAACACACGTAGCTATGCTACCGCCTTATCGTCTATCGCAAAGATATCGCATCCGGGAAGCCGCATCCTAGAAGCGAAGCAGAAACTGTTGTTCCGCATGGGAACACAATTGTTCGCACAATCTAACTTTGATGGCGCTATCGACTATTTCACACAGTCTTTGAAATTAGGACAATACAACAAACAAACTCAAGCCGACGCTTATTACTGGCGAGGTGAATCAAAGTATCGCAAAGAACAATTTGACCAAGCGGCAACCGACTTTATACACTACCTGAACTGTACTCCAAACAAACAGAGCGATGAGTACGGCTTGGCTTTGTATAGCCTTGGATATACAGATTTCAAGCAGAAACATTACCACAACGCATTGAACTGGTTTGAACAATGTATCGAATCGGGAACACATAAAGAGCGTGCCGTTATAGCCGACGCTTATAACCGTATAGGCGACTGTGATTTCTATGCGCGACGCTTCGACTTAGCACGAAACGCATACGAGAAAGCATCGAGCATAGACCCATCATTAGCCGACTATTCTCTATTCCAAGAAGGTTTGGTTAAAGGTATCATGCGCGATTACAACGGAAAGATAAGCACTCTGAACCAATTGCTCACCAATCATCCGGCTTCGCAATA
>FR881211.1:46411-52781 GCA_000434735.1 Bacteroides sp. CAG:530 | reverse complement strand
TTTCGTACAACTAGAAGACAACACGAATGCCATAAACCGATATTCGTTGTTAGTACAACGCTATCCCGACAGCCCCTTATCGCGCAAGGCAGCAAACGAAATAGGCTTGCTCTATTACCAGAACGACAGATATGACGAAGCTATCAGCGCATATAAGAAAGTAATATCTTCTTATCCTGGCAGTGAAGAAGCTCGCTTGGCACAGCGCGACCTTAAGTCTATCTACATAGACCTGAATAAGGTAGACGAATACATGACTTTCGCATCGTCTATACCCGGAGGCGGCCACCTCGACATAAACGAGCGCGACTCACTGACATACGTGGCTGCCGAAAGAGTTTATCTGCGTGGCAATAAGCAAGAAGCCAGAAACAGCTTCATCCACTACTTGCAGTCGTTCCCGCAAGGAGCTTTCAGCGTAGACGCACATTATTATTTGGGCACGATGGATTACGCCAACCAAAACTATGCCGATGCAGCAGTTCATTTGGATAAGGTTATGGAGTATCCTACTTCTAAATATGCAGGCGAAGCCATGAGCCTTTGCGCGGATATGGCATATCGCCAAAAAGACTATGCCAAGGCGCAGCAAATCTACAAGAGACTGGCCGACATTGCAGAAACTCCGCAAGGACGTATTAACGCCCTTACAGGTGTTCTACGCAGCGCTTGGAATGCAGCCGACGCGACAGAAACCATCAGTGCGGCTTCGGCTATATTGGCGCAGAACAAACTTACACCAGAACTCTCTAACGAAGCGCATTTCTACCGTGCAAAATGTCTGTTGCAAGAAAAGAAATGGGATGATGCCGCCAAAGACCTTCATGTTCTGGCCAAAGACACACGTACCGCATACGGAGCCGAGGCTAAGTATTTATTGGCACAGTTATATTTCGACTTAAACGAAACAACCAAGGCCGAAAAAGAAGTGCTCGACTATATAGAAGTAAGTACTCCGCACGCCTACTGGTTGGCACGAAGCTTTGTACTGCTCTCTGATGTATACATGAAGTTAGGACGAAACATCGACGCCAAGCAATATCTGCTCTCGCTGAAGCAGAATTATCAGGCCGACGACGATATAGCCAATATGATAGAAACACGACTGAACAAACTTAACAAGGGAAAATAAACGTATGAAAACAATATACAGCATTTTAATTTGTGCATGTGCCGCCAACGGACTATACGCACAGAAGCACGATAAAGATACTACTCTGAACAGAACCATTGTAGTAGAGAACACGTATAATCCCGAAGTGATGGATGCGTTCAAGGTGAATGTATTGCCTAAAATAGAAGAGCCAACAGCCGCCAAGAAGGAGATTGACTATGCTACCGCGGCACGCCCGCTCACCACGTGGGCTTTCGTACCGATGAATGCAATAACTCCAGATAGCAAGCAGCCAAACCAACCGAAGGGTTATTTCCGTGCGGCATACGGCACACGGAACAACACCGATGTTAAGGCTTCGTATTTATGGGATATGAGCAACACCGACCAACTTAGTTTGATGGGAAGCCTCTATGGCTACGATGGTAAAATGCCGGAAGTAAATGATAATGGCTTAAAATGGTCTTCACATTTCTTCCGCAGCAACGCTTCTATCGACTATAAGCATCAGTTCAAGAGTATGGCGTTGAAATTAGGAGGCGAATTCGGTTCGCAGGTATTCAATTACATGCCAAGCGGTAACCAGCATTTTACTGAAGGTGGAGGTTATGTAGGAGTTCAGTCTACCGGAAACGATTACCCGGTAAGATTTAAAGCGACAGCCGGATTCCGCATGTTCGACATCAAGCATCCCGTGCAAAACGTATTATCGGACAAGGAAAAGAATTTCTGGTTCGACGGATGCATGTCTGCTAATTTAGAAGACAACCAGCAGATAGGAGTCGGACTTACGCTCGACCAAATGAGTTACAACAACTACCATCCTAACTACATGCATATGCGTGGCAACCCGTTCTACCAACTTGAAACAGACAATATCAAGTTGCGTTTAGGAGCCATCGTAACATGGCAGAACCATGCTGAAAGTGGATTTACAGTATCGCCCGACGTGATGTTCGAAGCCGCTTTTGCAGAGACTTACAAATTCTACGCACAAGCCACAGGAGGCACTGAGCTTAATGGATTCAGACGCTTGAATGAGCTGTCGCCTTATTGGTGCGCTATTGAAGGAAGTCCCATTAATACCACTCACACAATGGTAGACGCACAGGCTGGTATAAAAGGAACTCCTATACCCGGATTAACATTCAGTGTATTCGGTGGTTATAAGGCGGTAGAAGACGACTTGTTCCTTACTCCATTCGGCAAAGGAGCCTCATCAGAAGATGGTCTTTTGACTTCTACTGTCAATGACGTTACCATCTATCAGTCTATAGTATCGCAAGCCAACTCGCATAAATTCTACGGTGGAGCTTCGTTAGACTACAGCATGAAAGACCGCATTTCTTTCTCTATAAATGGAGTATACAACGGATGGAGCGACACGGACAACGGCTATATGATGTATCTTAAGCCGCAAGCGTCACTCAACGCTTTTGTCCGCGCCAAGGTATATAGCGACATCTACGCTCAGGTGCTTTATCATTATGAAAGCCGTGTAGGAAAAGTCAATGGAAAGAAAGCCGACGCCATAAACAATCTGTCGCTCATGGCAGGATATGAATTCTTCAACCACCTGAATTTGTTTGTTCGCCTAGACAATGTACTGAACCAGCATTATCTCACAGAGACTGCATATCCGGTACAACGATTCAGCACAATGGCAGGATTGAGCATCCGCTTTTAAAAAATCTCTATTCGCAACCTACGAATATAAAAACTTAGCCTAAGAATATATAAACCTAAACCGCGTTTATATATTCTTAGGCTAAGTTTTTAATATCACTCACCATCGGTAATCTTTTCGTTTTATATAGAGTTGCACTAATTCTTTAATGAAGTCGTCTTACTTCGACCGATGTGAACGCGCGTAACGGTCGGTGTGAACGTTCACATCGGTCGGTGTGAGCATGCGTATCGGTCGAAGTAAGACGACTTTCGTTTAGACTTTTCAATTTGCATCAAAGAATTTCATGACTTCTTTTCAAGAACAAAACCCCACCTTACAATCTATTTCGAAATCTTATCATTATATAATAATGTAAATGTAACATAGTATTTTTCTTTTTTCTAACTCTTTTTTCATACATTTGCCCCCAGAAACATTAAATGGAATACGCTTATCATGCATAATAACTTAGTTATAGTAGAGTCTCCGGCGAAAGCCAAAACCATCGAAAAATTCTTAGGCGATGGCTATAAAGTACTGTCCAGCTACGGACACATACGAGACCTGCGTAAACAGGCAGGAGGTATTGATATAGAACACAATTTCACTCCCTTATATGAAGTACCGAAAGACAAAGAGAAAGTAGTGGCAGAACTAAAGAAAGAAGCCAAGAAAGCCGATACAGTATGGCTCGCATCCGATGAGGACCGCGAAGGAGAAGCCATATCATGGCATTTGTCTGAAGTATTGAAACTTGATCCGGAAAAGACTAAGCGTATCGTGTTTCATGAAATTACGAAACCGGCTATCCAGAACGCTATAGAGCATCCGCGCACCATCAATCTTGACTTGGTAGACGCTCAGCAGGCACGCCGCGTGCTCGACCGTATCGTGGGCTTCGAATTGTCGCCTGTATTATGGAGAAAAATCAAGCCGTCATTGTCGGCAGGACGTGTACAGTCGGTTACCGTACGTCTTATCGTAGAGAAAGAAAGAGAACTGCAGGCATTTGTGAGCGAAGCATTCTACAAAGTAGTAGCACAGTTTATCACAGCCGACGGTTCTTCTATAAAAGCCGATTTCTCTAAACGCTTCAAGACCGAAAAAGAAGCGCAGGCGTTCCTTGAAAGCTGCAAGGGCAAGACATTTACAGTAGAAGACGTGGCTACCAAGCCGCTGAAACGTACTCCGGCAGCTCCTTTCACCACTTCTACTCTTCAACAAGAAGCGGCTAGAAAATTAGGATATACTGTTGCCCAGACCATGATGCTGGCTCAGCAATTATATGAAAGCGGAAAGATTACTTACATGCGTACCGACTCGGTGAACTTATCCGAACTGGCTCTGCAAGCAAGTAAAGAGACTATCTTGGCTAAAATGGGAGAAAAGTATGTGCAGACCCGCCATTACACTACCCACACCAAAGGCGCTCAGGAAGCGCACGAGGCTATCCGCCCTACCGATATGTCTAAATCGACTATCGAAGGTACAGGACAAGAAAAGCGTCTGTACAATTTGATTTGGAAACGTACCATCGCTTCGCAGATGGCGGATGCCGAACTGAAGAAAACTACCATCACCATCTCTATGAGCGGTGAAGCAGAATCGTTTGTAGCGACTGGTGAAGTCATCGTGTTCGACGGTTTCTTAAAAGTATACCGTGAATCGAACGACGACGACAATGAACAAGACAGCGAAACCGGATTGCTTCCTGCATTAGAGAAGGGAGAAAAGCTCAGCTATCAAGATATTACTGCGGTAGAACGTTTCAGTCAGCCGCCTGCCCGATATACTGAAGCTAGCCTAGTGCGCAAGCTTGAAGAATTGGGTATCGGTCGTCCGTCTACTTATGCGCCAACCATATCTACCATTCAGCAACGCGGATATGTAGAAAAGGGAAGTCGCGAAGGTGTGGAACGTAAGTTCACCGTATTAAGTCTGAAAGGTGACGAAATAGAAAAGACTGTACACACCGAGATGACAGGAAGCGAGAAATCGAAATTGATGCCTACCGACGTTGGTATGGTGGTAAACGATTTCTTGAAAGAATTCTTCCCGCAAATCATGGACTACAATTTTACGGCAAACATTGAAAAGCAATTCGATGAGATAGCCGAAGGCGATAAGAAATGGACAGACGTAATGGAGCATTTCTACGAAGGGTTCCATCCATTGGTAGAAGACTCTATTGCTGCTAAGTCAGAACATAAAGTAGGTGAACGTTTGTTGGGAACCGACCCCGTAAGCGGAAAGCCAGTATCGGTAAAGATTGGACGATTCGGTCCTGTAGTACAAATAGGTATGGTAGAAGACGAAGAAAAGCCGCGCTTTGCACAGCTTAAGAAAGAGTATTCTATGGAAACCATAACCTTGGAACAGGCACTAGAATTGTTTAAGTTGCCGCGTACATTAGGCGAGCTGGAAGGCAAGACCGTAACCGTAGGAGCCGGACGATTTGGACCATACGTTCGTTACGACAACCAATACGTATCTATCCCCAAGACTATGGACCCGCTGACCATCTCGCTTGAAGAAGCCGAAGAACTTATAAAAGCGAAGAAAGAAGCCGAAGCCAAGAAAGTAATAAAGACTTTCGACGAAGAACCGGAACTTCAGATTCTGAACGGAAGATACGGACCTTATATTTCTTACAAGAAAGAAAACTATAAGATTCCTAAAACCGTAGAAGCAGCCGACCTTACACTGGAAGCATGCTTTAGCGTAATAAAATTACAACAAGAAAAAGGAAGTGGACGTAAAACAACACGCTCTACTGCCAAAAAGAAATAAATGAGAAGAATATTTCTGATAGGTTATATGGGTTCGGGCAAAACAACTTTAGGAAAAGCTTTTGCCCGTGCCATGAATCTCCAGTTCATCGACTTGGACTGGTATATAGAGGAACGCTTGCGCAAAACCGTTACCGAACTGTTTGCCGAAAGAGGTGAAGACGGATTCCGTATAATAGAAAAGAACATGCTGCACGAGGCCGGCGAATTTGAAGATACTATAATAGCCGCCGGTGGAGGTACTCCTTGTTTCTTCGATAACATGGAATACATGAACAGCATGGGAGACACTGTTTTTCTTGAAGCAAGCGATGAGGCTTTATTGCGCAGACTGAAAGCCGGCAAAAGCAAACGTCCACTACTCGCCAATAAAACCGACGACGAATTGATGGATACGATAACAACGGCATTAAAGAAAAGACTGCCGTTTTATCAACAAGCAAAATACACGTTTTGTTCCGACAAGCTGGAAAGCAAGGAACAGATAAGCGACTCAGTGGAATGCTTAAAACAACTATTAGACTATAAATAATTATTTTATGCTGTGAAATGAGAAAATGGCGTATTGAAGATTCTGAAGAACTCTACAACATTACTGGTTGGGGTGTTTCGTACTTTAGTATTAATGACAAAGGTCATGTAGTAGTAACCCCACGTAAAGACGGTGTGGCTGTCGACTTAAAAGAATTGGTCGACGAGCTACAGCTTAGGGATGTAACAGCCCCTATGTTGATACGTTTTCCCGATATCTTGGATAACCGTATCGAAAAGATTTCTAATTGTTTTTCCATCGCATCG
>FR881211.1:0-46370 GCA_000434735.1 Bacteroides sp. CAG:530 | reverse complement strand
CTACCAGGCGCAAAACTTTATCATCTACCCTATTAAGGTCAACCAGATGAGACCTGTGGTAGAAGAGATAATAAGCCATGGAAAGAAATTCAACTTAGGACTTGAAGCAGGTTCTAAGCCCGAACTTCATGCTGTAATAGCCATCAATACCGACTCCGACTCGCTGATTATCTGTAACGGATATAAGGACGAGAGTTATATAGAGTTGGCTCTGTTGGCGCAGAAGATGGGAAAAAGAATTTTCTTAGTCGTAGAAAAGCTAAACGAACTGAAACTAATCGCCAAAATAGCTAAGCAGCTTAATGTGCGCCCCAACATTGGTATTCGCATTAAATTGGCGTCTTCGGGTAGCGGTAAATGGGAAGAAAGCGGAGGCGATGCCAGCAAGTTCGGACTTACTTCAAGCGAATTGCTCGAAGCGCTCGACTTCATCGAAAAGAAAGAGATGAAAGACTGCCTCAAGCTTATTCATTTCCACATCGGAAGTCAAGTCACTAAGATTAGACGCATAAAGACTGCATTGCGCGAGGCTTCACAGTTCTATGTCCAGCTGCATCAGTTAGGATTCCCTGTAGAATTCGTAGATATAGGCGGCGGATTGGGCGTAGACTATGATGGCACACGTTCATCATACAGCGAAAGCAGCGTGAACTATTCTATCCAGGAATATGTAAACGACTCTATATCTATAATGGTGGATGCCAGCAACAAGAATAATATTCCGCATCCTAACATTATCACAGAAAGCGGTCGCTCGCTCACTGCGCACCATTCTGTACTGATATTCGAAGTTCTGGAAACAGCTTCTTTGCCAGAGATGGACGAAGATTTCGAAGTCAGCGAAAACGATCATGAGCTTGTTCAGGAATTGTATCAGATATGGGACAACCTGAACCAAAGCAGAATGCTCGAAGCATGGCACGATGCGCAGCAGATACGCGAAGAAACCCTAGATTTGTTTAGCCACGGTATAGTAGACCTGAAGACACGTGCTCAGATAGAACGCTTGTATTGGTCGGTATGTAGAGAAATAGATCATATAGCCAGCGGACTTAAGCACGCTCCCGACGAATTCCGTAAGTTAGACAAGCTTTTGGCAGACAAATATTTCTGTAACTTCTCATTGTTCCAGTCGTTGCCAGACTCATGGGCTATAGATCAGATATTCCCTATCATGCCTATCCAACGCTTGGACGAGAAACCCGATCGCTGTGCTACCCTGCAGGATATCACTTGCGACTCTGACGGAAAGATTGCCAACTTCGTATCTTCACGTAACGTATCGCACGATTTGCCTGTACACTCTATCAAAGCTAAAGAATCGTACTACATTGGCGTATTCTTGGTAGGTGCTTATCAGGAGATTTTGGGCGATATGCACAACTTGTTTGGCGATACCAACGCCGTTCACGTAACAGTAAACGAAAAAGATTATACCATTGATCAGGTAATAGACGGAGAAACCGTAGCCGAAGTGTTAGATTATGTACAGTACAGCCCCAAAAAGCTGGTACGTACACTCGAAACTTGGGTAACCAAATCGGTGAAAGAAGGAAAGATAAGCCTGGAAGAAGGCAAGGAATTCCTTTCTAACTACCGTTCGGGTCTGTACGGCTATACCTATCTGGAATAAAGCGGAATACATATAATACAAAAGATATATGGCGAAAAATAAGCTAACTATCATAAAAGTAGGCGGGAAAATAGTAGAAGAGCCCGAAACGCTGAATCAACTTCTCGAGGACTTCTCTAACATCGAAGGGTATAAACTCTTGGTGCACGGAGGAGGAAGATCGGCTACGCGCATGGCGGCGCAGCTGGGCATTGAAAGCAAAATGGTAAACGGACGACGCATTACCGACGCTGAGACACTGAAGGTGGTAACTATGGTTTACGGTGGTTTGGTTAATAAGAACATAGTAGCCGGACTGCAAGCCAAAGGTGTAAACGCTATCGGACTGACTGGTGCCGACATGAATGCCATCCTTTCTGTAAAACGACCGGTTAAAGACGTAGACTATGGTTTTGTGGGCGATGTGAAGCAAGTAAACGAACCTGCTTTGTCGGCACTCATAAATCAAGGCATAATTCCGGTAATGGCACCTCTTACACACGACGGAGAAGGTCATATACTGAACACTAACGCCGACACCATAGCAGGAGAAACCGCCAAGGCTTTGGCTGCAACCTTCGACGTAACATTGGTATATTGCTTTGAGAAGAAAGGAGTATTGCGCGACGAAAACGATGACGACAGCGTAATACCCGTTATCACCCCCGACTTGTTCAAGCAATATGTAGACGATGGTACTATACAAGGAGGAATGATTCCGAAGTTGGAAAATTCTTTTTCCGCAATAAATGCCGGTGTAAGTCAAGTCGTAATAACCTCTGCTACAGATATTAACAAAAGCTCTGGCACTTTAATCAAAAAATAATTCAAAAAAAATAGCGGGCGAGTGTAACTTTTAAAGCACTTGCCCGTCATTATTATAGAACGCGATGAAAGAAATCAGTTTCCGAAACGATATATTACCGCTAAAAGACAAGCTATACAGATTAGCATTGCGCATAACTCTGGATAGTGCGGAAGCGGAGGATATTGTACAGGACACTATGATTAGGGTATGGAACAAGCGCGATGAATGGGCGCAGTTCAACTCGATAGAAGCTTTCTGTCTTACGGTAGCAAGAAACCTTGCCATAGACCGAAGCCAAAAATCGGAGGCCCAAAACATAGAGCTGACTACCGAAACGCAAGAAATGTCCGACGGTTCTACTCCAGAACGACAACTGGAGCGAAGCGAGCAAATGGATTTAGTGCGAAAACTCATAAACGAATTGCCCGAAAAGCAACGCACCATAATCCAACTACGAGACATTGAAGAGAAAAGCTATAAGGAGATAGCCGATGTAATGCAACTGACAGAAGACCAAGTAAAGGTGACGCTGTTCAGAGCAAGACAAAGGATTAAAGCAAAATATAACGAGATACAAAGTTATGGACTATAAGTATATTGAACAACTACTGGAAAAGTATTGGGACTGCCAGACTTCGATAGAAGAAGAGCAGATCTTGAAATATTTCTTTCGTCAGAAAGAGATTCCAGCCCATCTGCTTCAATATAAAGCAGTGTTCGCTTGCTTGGAAAAAGAGCAAGACTTAAAACTGGGAGATGACTTTGACGAACGAATTTTAGCAGAGATAGAACGTCCGGTGGTAAAAGCACGCCGATTGACATTGCGCTCGCGCTTCATGCCGTTATTTAAGGCAGCTGCAGTAATGATACTGCTGTTCACAATAGGAGGCGTAGTAAAACAGTCTATGGGCAGCGACAAGGCCGATATAGTTTACGTATACGACCAATACAGCAACAAGGCGAACGACCCGCAAGTGGCATACGAAGGCGACTCGGTCAAAACTTTGTTCAAGTCGGAACCAATGTTCCGGCAAGAGAAGGACAATGAATAGAACATTTTCATTTGCTTTTATATAGATAGTTAGTGCTTATTTTGAAAAATCATTTTGAGGCTGTGAAGTTTCAATTCTCTCAATTAAAATTGCTAACTCAATAAAAAGGGAAAGGATTACCGCGTGAGGCTGTAATCCTTTCTCGCTTTTTATGTCTATGCCCAAAATCTTTATTCTTACACACAGAGTATAGGGAAGAAAAATCACACCTTTCATAAAATTATCAAATTAGATTCTGTACCTTTGATGGATATTGAATCAATAGCATCATAAATATTATTCAAACATTGTATGACACACGATACTTATGCTCTACCTAAAGGCACTATACTACACGGAAAGAGTTTTGTATACCAGATAGACAAGGTCTTGGGGCAAGGCTCTTTCGGCATAACTTATCTTGCTTCTATAAAGATAAACGGAGCGTTAGGCTCGATAGATGCCAACGTGAAAGTAACCGTAAAGGAATTCTTCATGGCTAACTTTAACGGACGCCAAGGATGTACCGTTACCAGCGGAAGTCAAGATGGCATGTATGGTTACTACAAGCATAAGTTCACGCAAGAAGCTATTAATCTAAGCAAACTTCATCACCCTAACATAGTCAATGTATTAGAGGCATTCGAAGAAAATAATACGGTGTATTATGCCATGGAATACATTGATGGCGGAAGTCTCGACAAAAAGATAGAGCAAAATCAGAAACTGAGCGAAAAGCAATGCGTGGAACTGACTAAGCAGATAGGCAGTGCCGTATCATTCATGCATGATAACATGATGCTTCATCTCGACTTGAAGCCTTCTAACATTATGCTTAAACAAAACGGAGATGCTGTATTGATAGACTTCGGACTATCTAAACAATATACAGAAAACGGAGAACCCGAAACGCTTACTAAAGTAGGCGGAGGAACTCCGGGCTATGCGCCTCTTGAGCAGATAAGCTATCGCGATGGCAAAGGATTTCCTGTTACGATGGATGTTTATGCCTTAGGAGGAACGATGTATAAAATGCTGACTGGTGTACGTCCGCCAGAAGCGTCGGACATACTAGAGGATGGATTTCCGCTACAAGAACTTACCAACAGCAACGTAAGTGAGCACACTGCCGTAGTAATAGCTAAAGCAATGATGCCCAAAAGGTCAGAACGATATCAATCGGTCATGGATATGATAAATGACTTGAGTTCTGAAAGCCCATTCTCTAATTCTTCTCACCAAGCAAGCAAGGAAGAAAGTACCATAAGAGAAAAAGCGACTTTGTTGCCCATGCCGGAAAGAATAAACATTAAACTTGACCGAAGAGGGCGCGGCTTATCGTACGAAATATACATGAACAGCAAGATTTGCAACACTGTATACACATACTATAACAAGGAAGAGAAAGTAGATGAAGATTTCTACGGTGGTATTTATGATGATGTTCAGAAGCATCTTGCAAAAAATGGTTTTCTCAATCCGCAACACTGGGAACGCGAAAGTTCCACAACTCCTATAGATGAAGGTTTTGGTTTTGATGTTAGCGTTGACTTCTACTATTCTGATGGAAAGACTTTCTCACGCAATGTACCTAACGCTCATCCTGATTGGCACTCACGATTGCTTGACGCAGTAGAGAAACTGATAAAAGAGACTTCACTGAAGAAACAGGTTGACCAAGTGGCTAATTATTTAAATAGTGACACTGTGCCAGTAGAAATACGTAAGGACACGAGCCGTGTTGATATAATGTATCATCCATTCGGAATATTTCGGCACGGATTTTTCAACGCACACATCTCTCCAAAAACCACTAAAGGTATTGAAGGTATATTCTCACCGAAAATAAGCCAAAAACAATTTGAGCAATTCTTAAAAGAACTTGCCCAAATGGACTTAAGAGAAATGTGCAATTACAAATCATTCAACAAATTTGATTCGTCCGAGCCTCCAGAAGAACTAAATATTCGTTTATTCGACAAGCAAGGCGAATGTTACAAAGAATTAACCCGACAAAGAATATGTGGTCATGTTTACGGCAACTTAGCCGGAGATATGGATGAACTCAGAAATAAGATTATAGAAATAACGCCGCAACTTAAGGAGCATCTGCGTAGGAAAGTGCAAGATGAACCGAAAAGCGGTTTCTCGTTCTTCGGACTATTCAAAAAGAAATAACTAATAACTCTATAAAACAAAAAACATTATGAAAAAGATTTTTTATGTACTGACAGTAATCCTGCTTACCGTAATGGGTAGCATTAACACTTATGCGCGAGGCGGCAAGAAGGCAAATGCATATACTGATGCGCTCAATTGGACTATGCAGCGCTCATGGAGCAACGGATTTAAGGCTCTGCCCGATGTTTGTACCAACTTGGTAGAATTCAAAACTCAATATGAGAAGAATAAAGCGCAGTGGGATGCCGCTTTCAAATGGTTGGCTACACACGATTTGCTGACTATAGAAAAAGGACGCCACAAAATTGAAGGTACCGACTTGGTAGCATCTGTAGAAGATAGCAAGAACGACCCGTTGGCTAAACGTGGAACAGAATCGCACTACTATCATATCGACTTGCAGTATGTAGTAAAAGGCAACGAACGTTTCGGATTATTAGACCATGCTACATCTAAGCCCAACAGAGAATGGAAGCCGGATATCATCACTTACGATTATCAGGTAGACAAAACCATGTTTGTTGATTCTACTCCAGAACGTTTCTTCTTGTTCTTCCCTTGCGACTGGCATATCGCAAAGATAGAAACTGATAAGCCCGACCAAACCATCCGAGTTATCGTCATTAAGTTAGACTACGTGAAATAATAGCAACGGCTACAAAACAAGCAACCTCCCGCATCCGCTCACACTGTGAACATGATACGGGAGGTTGTTATGTTTATGTTGATACTTGTCTATCAAAACATACGGCTTACACGTGCTATTCCGGCAACCAAAGCATCCACTTCGGCCTTGGTGTTATACAAGCCAAACGAAGCTCGTACTGTACCTTCTATACCCAAGCGTCGCATCAACGGCTCTGCACAATGATGTCCTGTGCGTACGGCTATTCCCAAACGGTCGAGCAATGTACCCATATCCAGATGATGAATATTGCCTACAAGGAATGATATTACCCCACCCCTCCGCTCGGCTTCGCCAAAGATACGCATGCCTTCTATCTCTTTCATTCGTGCTATGGCATAGTCGGTCAACTCATGCTCGTAGGCTGCTATATTATCCATGCCGATGGCAGAAACATAATCGAGAGCCTTAGCCAACGCAGTACTGCCAATATAATCGGGAGTTCCTGCTTCAAACTTAAACGGAAGCTCATTGAACGTAGTTTTTTCGAAACTTACATTCTTTATCATCTCACCTCCACCTTGATAAGGCGGCAAACGGTCGAGCCAATTTTCTTTTCCGTAAAGCACTCCGATTCCTGTAGGACCATATACCTTATGTCCGCTAAATACGAAGAAGTCGGCATCCAAGTCCTGAACGTCGACCGGAAGATGCGGAATGCTCTGCGCTCCGTCTACCAATACCGGCACACCATGAGCATGAGCAATCTTTATGATTTCCTTCACCGGATTTACAGTGCCAAGAACATTCGATACATGAGCCACCGATACGATACGAGTACGCGAAGAAAATAGTTTCTCGTATTCATCAATCAGCAACTCACCTCTGTCGTTCATCGGAATAACCTTCAGCACTATTCCTTTACGCGCAGCCTGCAACTGCCACGAAACGATATTGCTATGATGCTCCATCACAGAAACAATCACTTCTTCGCCTTCTTTCATCTGACTATCGGCAAAAGTAGCCGCTACCAGATTAATGCTCTCCGTAGTACCACGAGTAAACACTATCTCCGATGTACTACGTGCGTTAATAAAACGTCGTACCGTTTCGCGCGAAGCTTCATGCAGATTAGTAGCCTGCTGAGACAGGAAATGTACACCACGATGCACATTTGAATTTACCGAATAATACTCGTCAGTAATAGACTCTACCACGCAACGCGGCTTCTGAGTTGTAGCCCCATTGTCGAGATAAACCAACGGCTTATTGTACACCGTACGCGACAGTATCGGAAAATCTTCTCTTATTTTCTCTATATCGTACATAATAAACGTATCTACTTATTTACAGATAGCACATCCTTGACACTTGTTCAACTCGCCACGAAAACGTTTTTCTACCAACAAATGCAAGCGGTCTTTCAATGCTTCCATACGAATATTGTCCACCACCTCGTTTACGAACGCAAACATCAACAGCAAGCGTGCTTCTTTCAACGAAATGCCTCGCTGCTGCATATAGAACAATGCGTTTTCATCGAGCTGACCTACGGTTGCTCCATGCGAACATTTAACATCATCGGCATAAATTTCCAACTGCGGCTGAGTGTACATACGTGCTTCGCGAGTAGCACAAAGATTGCGGTTAGTCTGCTGCGAGCTGGTATGCTGTGCACCTTCGCGAACTAATACCTTTCCGGCAAACGCTCCTACTGCGCTATCATCGAGCACGTATTTGAAAAGTTCGTTGCTGGTACAATCAGAAACCTTATGGTCTATAAATGTATTGTTGTCTATCTGTTCGTTCTTATCGGCTATGGCCATACCGCAGAGGTTTACTTCAGCGCCACGCCCAGCCAGAGTTACTTCGGTAGTGTTTCGTGTAGTTCCGTTGTGAAGCGTCATACCGTTTAACAGCACGTTGCTGTTAGCCTCTTGATTGACGTACAAATTGCTGAAGCGCACGGTACTGTTGTGTGTTTCTTCCAACTCATACAAGTCGAACACTGCACCGTCACCAATAAACGCCTCAATTACCTGAGTCGACAAGAAGTTGACTTCATCCATCGCATGGTCGCAAATCAACAACTTAGCCTGTGCTCCGTCTTCTACAATAATAAGAATACGGCGATTCACCATAAAGTCTACATCCGCACGAAGGATATTAACCAACTGAATAGGCTTATCCATCACCACATTCTTCGGGATGTACATCAAAACACCATCCTGAGCGAACATCGTATTAAATGCTGTAATTGCATCTTTCGATGTATCTGCCAACTTACCGTAATACTTCTTAATTAGTTCCGGATGCTCTGTAGCCATGTCTCGCAAGCTACCGAACAAAACACCTTCGGGCAACTGAGCAGAAGGATGTACGTGCTTATCGAATACGTCGTTTACTACAAAATAGAGAGAAGTGCTCATATTAGGCACATCACACTTAAATACCTCATAAGGATTAACCGGAATCTCCAACCGATTCAGATTCAATCCGTAATCGGGAGCGAAGTATTTCTCGGTATCGGTATATTTGTACTTCTCTTGCTTACGAGTAGGGAATCCCATACGCTCGAAATCAGCAAATGCCTGTGCACGCGGCGCATTCAGAGCCTCGGCACTATTGCTGCATATCAGCGCCTCGTATTGCGAGAAAAGATCTATATATTGCTGTTCTGCTTTCATGCTTATTCTCCTAATTCTTTCTTAATCCAGTCGTATCCTTTTTCTTCAAGTTCCAAAGCCAATTCCGGTCCTGCAGTCTTCACGATACGTCCTTTATAAAGAACATGTACGATATCGGGCTTAATGTAATCGAGCAAACGCTGATAGTGAGTAATGACGATACAGCTTGTTTCGGGAGTCTTCAGTTTGTTTACTCCTTCTGCCACGATGCGGAGAGCGTCGATGTCAAGACCTGAGTCTGTTTCATCAAGGATGCTCAACTTAGGCTCCAACATAGCCATCTGGAAGATTTCGTTACGTTTCTTTTCACCACCAGAGAAACCTTCGTTTACCGAACGGTTTGCCAACTTACTGTCGAGTTCCACAATTTCACGCTTCTGGCGCATCAGTTTCAAGAACTCGCTTGCTGTAAGTGCAGGCAGACCTTTATACTTGCGCTGCTCATTTACAGCGGTACGCATAAAGTTAACCATGCTTACGCCCGGAATTTCTACCGGATACTGAAATGAAAGGAACAATCCCTCATGGCTACGGTCGGCAGGCGACAATGCCAAAAGATCTTTTCCGTCGAATGTAACCGAACCTTTGGTTACTTCATAAGCCGGATGTCCTACCAAGACATTGCTAAGAGTACTCTTACCAGAACCATTAGGTCCCATAATAGCATGCACCTCTCCAGCCTTTACCGTAAGATTGATTCCTTTTAATATCTCTTTGCCATTGATATTGGCATGTAAATCCTTTATTTCTAACATAATTGTTTCTGTTTTAATATTCGTCTGCCTAAACTTATCCTACACTTCCTTCTAGAGAAACCGAAAGCAACTTCTGAGCCTCAACAGCAAACTCCATAGGCAGCTTGTTGATAACTTCCTTTGCATATCCGTTAACAATCAAACCCACAGCATCTTCTGTAGTGATACCGCGTTGATTGCAATAGAACAACTGTTCTTCCGAAATCTTAGAAGTAGTAGCTTCGTGTTCTACTAC
The DNA here is from genome assembly GCA_000434735.1 of Bacteroides sp. CAG:530. Lineage (GTDB taxonomy): Bacteria > Bacteroidota > Bacteroidia > Bacteroidales > Bacteroidaceae > Phocaeicola. The sequence continues at coordinate 36,436 of FR881211.1, read as the reverse complement.
AGCCGTTTCGTTATGAATATCCATATAAGGGAACGTATGCGCTCCGCAATTACTGCCAAGTAACAACGAGTCGCACTGGCTATAGTTTCGGGCATTTTCGGCACGCTCTGCTACACGCACCAATCCGCGATAAGAGTTCTGGCTCTTTCCGGCACTGATACCTTTACTTACAATAGTAGAACGTGTATTCTTTCCTAAATGAATCATCTTGGTACCAGTATCGGCCTGCTGATAATTATTTGTCACCGCAACAGAATAGAATTCGGCGGTAGAATTATCGCCAGTAAGTATACAGCTTGGATATTTCCATGTAATAGCCGAACCTGTTTCTACCTGAGTCCAAGACAACTTACTGTCTACTCCCTTACAGTTTCCACGCTTAGTTACGAAGTTATATACACCACCTTTACCCTGCGCATCGCCCGGATACCAGTTCTGTACGGTAGAGTACTTAACTTCCGCACGGTTCATAACTACAATTTCTACAATTGCCGCATGAAGCTGATTCTCGTCGCGCATCGGGGCGGTACAACCTTCCAAGTATGATACGTAACTATCGTCATCAGCCACAATCAATGTACGTTCAAACTGACCAGTGTTGGCAGCGTTGATACGGAAGTAAGTTGAAAGTTCCATTGGGCAACGAACACCCTTAGGTATGTAGACAAACGAACCGTCGCTAAACACAGCCGAGTTAAGAGCGGCGAAGAAATTATCGCGATAGCCAACTACCGAGCCAAGATATTGTTTTACCAAATCGGGATGCTCGCGTACGGCCTCGCTGATAGAACAGAAGATAATGCCCTTGTCCATCAATGTCTCTTTAAAAGTAGTCTTCACAGAAACAGAGTCCATAACGGCATCTACCGCCATTCCGCTCAACGCCAAGCGTTCTTCGAGAGGAATACCTAACTTATCGAATGTCTTTATTAATTCAGGGTCGATTTCTTCTACGCTCTTCGGACCTTCTTTTTTCTTTGTCGGGTCTGCGTAATAAGATATCGCCTGATAATCTATTTCGGGAATATCGAGATGTGCCCAAGTCGGCATTTCTAAAGTCTGCCAATAACGGAAAGCTTTCAATCTGAAATCGAGTAACCATTCCGGTTCTCCTTTCTTGGCAGAAATGAGACGAACCACATCCTCGTTAAGCCCCTTATCTATAATGTCTGTATGAACATCAGTAGTGAAGCCATATTTATACTTCTCCTGCGTCAGTTCTTTTACATATTTATTGGGTTCTATCTGCATTTTAAATCTATTTATTGTTCTATATTAGTAGTATCGCTGTCGCTGTTAGATTTAAGCAACTGCTCCTTTACACTCTTTGTAATCGTCTTAAATGCTGGAGCGAATACTCCGGCAAAACGCTGCATCGGATAATACATAACCGACGCTTGCTTTTTCTCTGCAAAAATAAGCTGATTGTTAGAATCGACAAACTCTATCAAGTTAATAAACATACTTACTAACAGTCCGTACTTAATTAGCCCTATGCCTGAGCCTAACCACCGATTGAAAAAGCCCAACTTGGCCATACTAACAACTTTAGTAAGAACCGACGCTACTATAGAAAGTCCTATCGGCACGATTATCCAAATAAGAAAGAAAGCCAGTATCTGTCCGAAAGTAACGGACGCTCCGACTTGTACAGCAAGTTTTTCGCCTACAGCACCAAATAATGCACGGGCCACCAACAGTCCGGCTATCAAACCCACCATGGAAATAACCTGCTTTATAAAGCCTTTCATAAAGCCAACGATAGCACCTAACGCCAGCATTATAACAATGACTAAATCTAATGATTCCATCTTTTATTAAAATATCGATAAAAACAAACTACGCGAACAACACGGATTATACGGACTTATACGTCCGTTTATCTGCGTAGTCCGCGTAGTTTTATTTCAATAACAGTTCCTTAAATTACAAAGTCTGTTTTACTTCTACTTCTTCAAACGTTTCAATAACGTCGCCAACCTTAATATCATTGCAGTTAGTCAAGCTGATACCACACTCAAAGTTAGTACCTACTTCCTTCACGTCATCCTTAAAGCGCTTCAAGGCGTTGATGCTACCTGTAAATATTACGATACCATCACGAATCAAACGAGCCTTATCAGAACGTTTAACCTTACCAGTCTTAACCATAGCACCGGCAACCAATCCCACTTTACTGATATTAAATACCTCGCGGACTTCGATTGTAGAAGTAACCTGCTCTTTCAATGTAGGAGCAAGCATACCTTCCATTGCCGACTTCACTTCTTCTATAGCATCGTAGATGATAGAATACTTACGGATGTCTACACCTTCTTGTTCTGCCAATTTAGCAGCCTGACCAGAAGGACGAACCTGGAAACCAACGATGATGGCATCCGAAGCAGCCGCCAAAGATACATCCGATTCAGAAATCTGACCTACACCCTTATGGATTACATTAACCTGAATCTGCTCTGTAGACAACTTGATCAATGAGTCGCTCAATGCTTCTACAGAACCATCCACGTCACCCTTAACGATTACGTTCAATTCATGGAAGTCACCCAAAGCCAAACGACGGCCCACCTCATCAAGAGTAAGCATCTTCTGAGTACGCAGACCTTGCTCGCGAGCCAACTGTTCACGCTTGTTGGCGATTTCGCGCGCTTCCTGATCTGTATCGAATACGTGGAAAGTATCACCTGCCGAAGGCGCTCCGTTAAGACCCAAAATCAATACCGGTTCTGAAGGACCAGCTTCTTTCAAGCGCTGGTTACGTTCGTTAAACATAGCCTTAACCTTACCATAATAAGTACCCGCCAAAACTATGTCACCTACGTGCAATGTACCGTTAGATACCAATACTGTAGCCACATAACCACGTCCTCTATCCAATGAAGATTCGATGATAGAACCTGTAGCCTTACGGTTAGGATTAGCTTTCAAGTCAAGCATTTCAGCTTCGAGCAATACTTTTTCGAGCAATTCCTTAACGCCTGTACCCTTCTTGGCCGAGATATCCTGTGACTGGTATTTACCACCCCATTCTTCTACCAAGAAATTCATAGCCGCCAATTCCTCTTTAATCTTATCAGGGTTGGCACTTGGCTTATCTACCTTATTTATCGCAAAAACAATAGGTACACCTGCTGCCATTGCGTGATTAATAGCTTCTTTAGTCTGAGGCATCACGTTATCATCGGCTGCAACGATAATGATAACCACGTCGGTTACCTTAGCACCACGAGCACGCATAGCTGTAAACGCTTCGTGACCCGGAGTATCGAGGAATGTAATATGACGACCATCCTCCAACTTCACGTTATACGCACCAATGTGCTGAGTAATACCTCCGGCCTCACCAGCGATAACGTTTGCCTTACGAATATAGTCGAGCAAAGAAGTCTTACCGTGGTCAACATGACCCATGACGGTTACGATAGGAGCACGTGGAAGCAAGTCTTCTTCAGCATCAACCTCTTCTTCTACCGCCTGCGATACTTCCGCACTGACATATTCAGTCTTATATCCGAATTCTTCGGCCACCAAGTTAATAGTTTCAGCATCCAAGCGCTGATTGATAGAAACCATAATACCTACACTCATACATGTAGAGATAACCTGAGTTACCGACACATTCATCATGTTTGCCAACTCGTTTGCAGTTACAAACTCTGTCAGTTTCAAGATTTTGCTTTCTTCCTGTTCTTCCAGTTCCAGCTCTTGCTGACGGTTCTGAATAACCTCGCGTTTCTCCTTACGATACTTGGCAGCTTTATTTTTTCCTTTGTTTGTAAGACGAGCCAAAGTTTCTTTTACCTGCTTTGCTACATCCTCGTCGCTAACCTCCGCTTTAGGAGCAGGTTTTTTGAAACGATCTTTATTGTGCTTACCACCACCGTTCTGCTGTCCGGCATTGCCCGATTTATTCTGTCGGTCATTGCGTCCACCCTGAGACATGCCGTTATTACCAATAGTGTTGATATCCACTCTTTCTTTGTTGATGCGATTACGCTTCTTCTTAGCCGAAGCATCGCCGGCATTAGCACCAGCCTTATCCGACTTTTCATCAGTTTTTCTGATTTCCTTGATAATAGCGTCTTTCATCTGCTTACGCTGTTCCAAACGCTGCTTATCTTTTTCATCACGTTCTTTACGTCTCTCCTCTTTAGATTTCTTCTTCGGACGAGTAGACTGATTCAATGCGGCAAGGTCAATCTGTCCAACCACATTAATCTTTGATTTAAACTCTGTCGGACGAATTTTAAAAACCTCGTCTTCTTGTTTCCCGGTCTGTGCAGCGGGCATTTCTTTTTTTTCTTCCTTCAGCATTGGCTTTAAATCTTCCGGTTTGCTCTCCGGCTGTTTCAAATTATCGTTTACAGTGTTTACGGTTTCTTTCTGCGTAGGAGCTTCAACTTTTTTCTCCTCTTGCTTAGGAGCCGCTTCGGCTTTCTTAGGCATCTCAGGTTTTACACTCACCTGCTCCTTCACCTCTGGCTTCGGTTCTGGCTTCACCTCTGTCTTCACTTCTGTCTTGACAGGAGCCACCTCTGCCTGCTGTTTTTTCTTATCCACCTCAACAGGCTCTACCACAGCCGGTTTAGCCTTTGGCTTATTCAAATTGTCCAGATCAATCTTGCCAACAGTTTTCAACTTCAAATGTCTTACGCCAGTAACAGCCGCATCATCATTCTCTGATTTAGGCTTAGCTTCTTCCTGTCGGTCGTTGATAGATACAGGACCTTTATTACGTTCCTTATTCTGCCGTCCTTGTGAAATCTTATCCGACTCTAACTTCAAATCCTTGTCCTTACTGAACTCTTTTACAAGTGCAGCATATTGTTCATCATTAATTTTATAATTCGGATTAGCTTCTACCTCATATCCTTTCTTCTGCAAAAAGTCTACTACTGTCGCTATTCCTACATTTAAGTCTCTTGTTACTTTATTCAGTCTAATCGCCATAAATTTTTAAGTTTTTAATAGAGTTCGAAAAGATATTCAGTCACGGGTTGTTGGCTCTTTCGAGCCCGGGATTTAGCTGTTGCTATCTTCGAACTCTGCTCTCAAAATCTTCAACACATCATCCACTGTGTTTTCTTCCAAATCCGCCTTTTCAATCAACATTTCACGAGGAGCATTCAATACGCCTTTAGCGGTTTCTATACCGATACTCTTTATCGCATTGATAACCCATTCGTCAATTTCATCCTTAAATTCATCCAGATAGATGTCTTCATCAGTAGTGCTTTCGTCCAGCTCACGATATACATCGATAGTATATTCAGTAAGCATACTAGCCAACTTAATGTTCATACCACCCTTACCGATAGCCAAAGAAACTTCTTCCGGTTTCAGATAAACCTCTGCCTTCTTTTCTTCTTCGTGCATTACGATAGACGATACCTTTGCAGGACTCAACGCACGCTGGATAAACAGCTGTATGTTTGAAGTGTAGTTGATAACGTCGATATTCTCGTTACGCAATTCGCGTACGATACCATGGATGCGAGAACCTTTCACACCTACGCAAGCTCCAACCGGATCGATACGCTCATCGTAAGACTCAACTGCTATCTTAGCACGTTCACCCGGAATACGGGCAATCTTCTTGATTGTGATAAGACCGTCGTTAATTTCAGGAACTTCCTGTTCAAACAAACGCTGCAAGAACATAGGAGAAGTACGGCTCAAAATAATCTTCGGGTTGTTATTCTTATTGTCTACACGAGCTACTACCGCACGAACAGTTTCGCCTTTACGATAGAAATCGCTTGGAATCTGTTCTGTTTTCGGAAGCAACAATTCATTGCCTTCATCGTCGAGCAACAAGATTTCTTTCTTCCAAATCTGATAAACCTCGGCAGCAATAATATTACCTACCTTATCAATGTATTTATTATACAAGCTGTCTTTTTCCAACTCCAAAATCTTAGAAGCCAAAGTCTGACGAAGATTCAGAATAGCGCGGCGACCGAACTTTTCAAAAATCACCTCGTCTGTCACTTCCTCACCCACTTCGTACGAAGCGTCTATCTTACGAGCTTCAGACAGTGATATCTGCATGTTAGGATTTGTCAGCTCATCATCGGCTACCACCTCGCGATTACGCCAGATTTCGAAATCGCCCTTGTCAGGGTTTACAATTACATCGTAATTTTCATCTGTACCGAACATCTTGGCAATCACACTGCGGAAAGATTCTTCCAATACGCTCACCATAGTGGTGCGGTCGATATTCTTCAATTCTTTAAATTCAGAAAACGTGTCAATCATGCTGACAGTTGCTTCTTTCTTCGCCATAATTATTTAAAGCTAATTAAGTATTTGGTGTATTTTATTTCGTCATACGTAAATGTGACAGCTTGTTCTACCAGCTTAGGACGCTTTGCGCCTTCGGGTTTTACTTTCACGGTAACGATAACCGTAAAATTGTCTGCGTTGGCTTCGCTCAACACTCCAGTCCATTTCTTGCCCGCTTTATCCATCACTTCCACATCTTTTCCTACATGGATGGTATATTGCTGGAACACTTTAAAAGGTTGTCCTATACCGGCCGAACCGACCTCCAATTCATAATCTTCCTCATCACGGTTCAGTTTCGACTCGATAAACCGACTCAACTCCACACAATCATCTATCCATACCCCTTCGGCATGGTCGATTTCGACAACAATCTTGTCGTCCGGACTAATAGTGACATCTACCAAGAAATAATCTTTTCCTTCAAGCCACTCTTCTACAATCCGGGATACTTTGTTTTTATCAATCATGTATTATTAATAAATATAAGATATAAGAACAAAAAAAGGAGCTTCAATCGCCCCTCCACCTTTTCATCCATCACTGGTGCAAAGATACAAAATATATATTGCCATACAAAATATTAGAATAATTATTTCATATTTAGGAAGATTTATCAATAGTGCTAACCTTAGCTAATATAAAACAGACAGTTGCATCATCGTAACTTTCCGAAACAAGTTTGATGCCGCAAACCCTATTTACACTATATTTGCAACATAATAAAACCCAAAAGTATGAGCAGAAAAAGTATAAACAGCAACAAGCAGTTCATGATAGGCAATGGTATTCTTGCCTTCGGAGTTTTTTTCATTGTGTGTCTATTCTTATATTTAGGTTTTCGATATCAAAAGAAACAGGGACCCGAAGAAGGAACTCCTGTAGCATCGGCAGAGATTTACACCATTTGTCTGGAAAGCAGCATGAGTGGTGAAGATGTGGCAGTTTACATTAACGACAGTTTATTACTGAAACGTACGCTTGCCAACGAACCCACGTTGCTTCAAGTCAACAAATTCGGCGACGAAAATGCCCTTCTCATCGTAAACAACCGCACGGATGAGGTTACTCCGTTCAATCTTTCGGCAGAAAGTGAAATGGTAAGCGTGAACAAAGTAAACGGCAGTTACGAGTTTACAGCAACTAAAGCCGCAAAATAATGTTTGCCGATAATAGTCTATAACATTCACAGAAAAACAAGTCGTCTTACTTCGAACGATACGCATGCTCACATCGACCGATGTGAACGTTCATATCGACCGATATGAACGCTTACTTCGGTCGAAGTAAGACAACTTCATTAAAGAGTTTAATGACAGCCCTCACAGACACTGATGATTGGCAAGAACTGTGATTAGGGGGCTGTTCATCGGAAGATTTACAAATTTTGTTTAAAACAAAAAAGAGCGTGATGCCTACGGTTGGTATAACCATACCGCCGGCATCACGCTCTTATAATTTAATATATGTATTTTCTTAGATGAAAATATACTTCAGCACAAACAATACGGCAAGAATCCACATGGTGATGTTTATCTTCTTAAAGTTGCCGCAAAGCGCATTCAAAGCTACATAGCAAATCATACCGCAAAGAATACCGTCGGAAATGCTATAAGCCAACGGCATAACAATGATAGTGATAAATGCAGGTATTGATTCTGAATAATCTTCAAGCTTAATGTCTTTTATAGGCGACAGCATGAACAATCCCACTATCACCAATACCGGAGCTGTAGCAGCCGAAGGTATTGACAAGAACAATGGGGCGAAGAACAATGCTATAAAGAAACAAACAGCGGTTGTGAAAGCTGTAAGACCTGTACGTCCGCCTTGCGCTACACCCGAAGCACTTTCAACGTAAGTAGTTGTAGTACTTGTACCGAAGCAGGCTCCTGCTACAGTAGCTATGGCATCTGCCATAAACGCCTTGTTCAGTCCGTGGATTTTTCCATCCGGACGCATCATGCCGGCTTTAGTACATACTCCTACCAAAGTTCCCATTGTGTCGAACATATCAATAAAGAGGAATGTAAATACTATAACCACCATATCGAGCGAAAGAACATTCGAGAAATCGAACTGACAGAAGATAGGAGCAATAGAAGGGGGCGTATCTACCAAACCGTTAAAGTGGGTAATTCCCATAGGGATACCAATTACCGCAGTTATCAAGATACCAAGCAACAAACTTCCGGGCACTTTTCTTACTACGAAGAATCCTGAAATCAAAATACCTATCATTCCAAGCAATGCGCTGCCTTCTGTTATCTTACCCAAGCTGACTAAAGTAGCTTCGTTATTCACAATAATACCGGCGTTCTTCAATCCTATAAAAGCGATGAAGAGTCCGATACCGGCACCTATCGCACGCTTCAAGTCGGCAGGGATAGCGTCTACTATCAATGTACGAATCTTAGTTACGGTAAGAAGAATAAAGATGATACCTTCTATAAAGACTGCAGTAAGCGCCATTTGCCACGGATAACCCATAGTAAGACAGATGGTGAACACGAAAAAGGCGTTCAATCCCATACCGGGAGCAAGCCCGAAAGGTTTCTTGGCATAAACGGCCATAATAACCGTACCTACGATTGCCGCCAATGTAGTAGCGGTAAATACGGCATGTGTATCCATTCCTTGCGCTGCCAGGTTAGAGAATATTTCCGGATTGACAGCCAATATATAAGCCATCGTAAGGAAAGTAGTGATACCTGCCGCTATTTCGGTCTTGAGGCTATGCTTCGCAGGATCGAAATCAAATAGTTTTTTCAGCATACAATATTTTATTTAATTGTTTAGATATTACATACTAATCTTTAGAATATCCATTTAGCGCCAAGGCAAGGACGGCACTTGAATCCGTTGGTTGAGCCGAAGTTATTGCTCAATTCTATTTCGGTTCCGATATTCAGGTTTTCGCATCCTAAGTGTTTACCTACATTATACCACAACTGAGGTTCGGTAATGAAGATATTATGCTTTTCGGTCCATGATCCGTCTTCTTTAATACAGTTGTGAGTTTCCCACCAGAAATCGGCGAAGCCGTCGAATGTCAAGCCTTTCAGTCCGAAGAGATCCTTGCAAGTCCATACGGCTGTAAGCTGCATAGGCACTGTACTGCCTTTCTTACGGATAGTTTTATACAGAGCTTTCAGGTTTAATGTATTATTGAACGACTTATCGTGCATAAAGTAGTCAACACCAAACAACCAAGCAGTGTTGATAGGATAATTTTTAGTAACACCGCCATTATATTCTACCTGCAGGCTGAATGCTTTGATAGCTGATTCTTGCCAGAAGTTAAGGCAACGAGCTATTTCCAAATAGCTACCGCCGGGAGCAAGGACGTGACTGTCTGTTGAGGGTTCATCGTAATTAAAGTCATGGTCGACGAAGAAATAAGTGTTACCCCACTTGTCGGCTTTGAACATCTCTAAAGTCAAAGTAACAAACTTACGGTCCGATCCGAAATCGTAGAACAACTGAGCATTGGTTTGGGCCTTTGCAAATCCGCCTATCAGCAGCGCAAAGAGTACGGCAAATAAATGTTTCATATATTTTATAAATTAATTAATTTTCTTTTTGGTGCAAAAATACATAAAAGAATGCAAAAGCACACTATCTCACAATAAAACAGGCAAAAGCGGCACGGAATATCGTATTCCATGCCGCTTCGCTATTAAATATCGAATTCGGGCAAATAATCAACCAAACGCTTTCTGATGGTTTTATCTTTCACCTTATCTTCTATGATGGTAGCTCCTTTTTCAAATTTATAATCAAATCTGAGAGACGCTCCGCTCTGCTTGTTCTCTATATATAAATAAGGTGTATCGGGTGTATCAAGGTTGCACTCTATAGTCCATCCGGCAACGGTTATCTTATTTCCTTGACGTACTACAGGCAAGTCCTGACGGTTGTCGCCATGTACATCGAGTATATTTAAGAAGCATGCTGTTTTACACAGTGTGGTAGTAGCTGTAAAATGATAATGATTGCTCAATACATTATCTAATCGCTTCTTCCAATTGATAGCCGCAACGAAGAAGGTATCGGTCTGAGCGTATGTCATCTCTTGCGAACTGAAAAGGTTAGCCACAGAAACTCCGTCGGAATTGTTCTTTCCTGCAATGCGGAGTCCGTCATTAGCGGTTGTAACTTCCATAGGTTGCTCTATAGTATGCAGCAAGTAGCTCCATTTTACGGGTTCTTTGGCTACCAACTCATCGTATACTACGAACAATCCGGTACGACCCAACTGCACGATGTGTCGGCGGAAACAGTCGAGTTTATTTTCATCCCATCCATTTTCGGGAGTAAACTTAGTGCCCGACAAACTTCCACGCTCCAGCCATAACGGAGAGGTTACCTTTCCATAGGCATTCGACGCATCGCCCACTACGTACGACAGTTCTTCGCCTTCATAGAAACGCGGAATCCATCCGTATCCCTCGGTTCCTATTTTCTGCCCCATTCCGTTCACTAAGATAGAGTTGTGCGCACGAGTATTACGATAGGCATACATGCAATGGTCGTCGGTAAAGCCGGTGCGATGTCCGCTGCTGTAGAATATTGCCTTACCGCCATAGAAGGTATTAAAGGCATTCTGATTTGCTAACGCGTGCGATGTAGAGCCATAAGCACTACTTCTGAATGAAAGGCGTGCGTTATCGGCATAATTGCCCATGTCTGTATTCATCAAGGCAGTACCCGTTTCGTTGAATACCTTACATTCGGGTAATTCTGATAAATGGCGTGTGTACTCGGGCAAAGTTTTCTTTGTGGTACAACGATACCAACTTAAATCGGCAGGCTTTATCTCGAACGATTTATAATAAGCTTCGGGGTCTTCTTTCAGTATTTCGTACACGTATGCCGCTGCCCAGGGATTATTGCATTCGCGAGCCAATGCATCGGCATAACCTACACGTCCGCCATTGGGCGACAAATTCTTTTCGTGCGAATTACCGTGGCCGCCCGACATAGAGAACGGTGGTTGCTGGTAGATAACATACAACGCATTGTTATTATACCAAGGATCGGCAAAGAAGTTGAATCCTGAAATACGCGAGAAGAATGCAGGCACTTCTATCAGCGTGCGGATGTTTACGTGGAAATAAGAGTCTCCATTATGCCAAGCTCCGTCGTTAGTCAACCCTGGCAAACGAGACACCCACTCATTATAGCAATAATCTGCCCACGTAGTAGCTTCAGGAATCTCGCCTACAGTAGCAAATGCCGCCATAGTAAGAATGCGGAATGTCATCTGCCATACGTGATTATCAGCAATACGGTTCTCAAGGTGATTTACGTACTCATGATAGAACTTATCGCCTAAGTGTTGAATATTATCTAACAAGAATTGTTTTTCCTGCGGAGTGAGTAAGTTGTAATATCCATCGTAAGCCGATGTACTCATCGACAAAAGCGTAGATAAGTTAAAGTCGCCGGCAAAGTATTTGCTTTTCTGCCAAGACAGAATCTCTGTCAGTCGCTTTATGCCTTCTTTATAGTATTTATCATCCTTTGTAAGCAGATAAGCACGCACCAGTGCGTTCATGTTGGCTTCTTCACGGTCTACTATCTTACGACTTTCGCGTATAAGAGCCGACTCACGCTGTACAATGTTTGTCAGTTTCACCACATTAGTAGTGTCTACCTCTTCCTGCAAATGCTTTAGCGGATGCGAAAGACAAGTCGTCGCCTTCTTTACAAATGCCAGTGCCTCGGGATTTGTTTTATTGCGTTTTATAATATCATCCCAATCGGCAGCATCCATCATAACACGTGGGTGTTGCGACGAATAACGACTCAACACATCCTTAAACGAAGGCGGATTAAAGTCTAACGCAGTGTCGTCTACCGTAAACTTACGCACTGGCGACCATTCTTCAACTCCTTCGGGCGATACATAAGCGTGTTGCCAGTACCACGTTCCATTAGCCAACCGCTTAAAAGGATTGAAGAAAGACCACGGCTGCTCACCGGTAATAACGTCTTTCTTGAACTCTTTATCTTGCGAAATGCGAATGCGATAAAGCGCAGTACGCTTCTCGTCAACTGTTCCGGGCACACCATCAAGCACGGGACCCAAGTGTGGAAACTTATCGGGCCACATAAAACGAGGAGGATTAATCTTTACCGTCGCCCCATCAAACGGTACAGAAGTAGCGCGTACCTCATGCATCAAGGTCTCCGCATTCACCTTTATAACAGCCGTCTCTTCTGAGCCTCCACAAGCGCCAAGGCAAAACGAAGCTCCTAAAACCGACAGCCAATAAAACTGTTTCTTCATAATCGATACTATTAAAGAACAAAGAGAGAAGCCTATTTTACCAAGCTCCTCTCTTTGCATACATGTCATTCCCTAAAATTTAAAAAAGCATTAGAAACCTGGATTGTTTTCTCCATTCAATTCTGCATTCGACTGTATTTCTGCCAAAGGAATAGGATACAGTTCGTGCTTTCCTGTCTTGAAATTATGTCCTGCTACATAGTTCGACTTAGCCCATTCAACCGGATTCCAGTTTTTCAAAGTTTTATCATTAACATTGTCGGCAGCAGTAGGTATCCAAGATTCGATATGAGCCTGTGCAGCTTCGAGCGACTCTTTCAAGATACCCCAACGAATCAAATCGTATTTACGCTGGCCTTCATAGCAAAGCTCGAACGCACGTTCCCAGTAAAGAGCTGTACGGAACTTACCAGCATCATCAGCATCAGCGATAAACGGCAAATCGTATACCTTAGGAGCCTTTTCCAGACTAGCATAGTTTTCGCTTGTGATAGGAGTAGCGTTAGCACGCTTACGAACCTGATTCAACAAGTTCCAAGCCTCAGGTGTATTGTTAGTCTCATTATAAGCCTCGGCAGCCATCAAAACTACATCGGCATAACGCAACGGACAGAAGTTTACGCCAGTGATATTCGGGTCGGCAAAGCCTGGAGCCATCCATTCTCTACGCCACTTGCCAGGGAAACGATTTACATTCTTCGCGATAGCATTACTAGTGTACGACTTCTCATGAATAGATTTCTTCTTATTCCATACGTATGCGTAATCTACGAAGTTCACATCTCTACGAACGTCTTTTTCAGATCCGTCGGCATTCGATTCATAGAACGATTTCCAATAAGGCAAAACCACAAAGAACGCATTGGCACGACCCATATAATTGCTTGTACCAGGATAGCTTCCAGGAGCATCTACCATCGGTCCGTTATATGTTGCCCAGTAACCAGCATTATCTTTCTGACCCTGATTAGGTTCGAATGCTACTTCCCACAAACTTTCTTTATTATCAAGTATCAACTGAGAGTAGTTCTTAAACACCTGTTCGTAACCACCGTTGCCAAAGTTATGATAACCTTCAGTTTTAAATGTTTCCCATTCTTTAATGACCGCCTCGAAATAACTCTTTCTTGCAGCATCATCCGGACGAGTCAACTTAGCTGTAGCTCTGTTCAAGCTATAACCTGCACGCTGCAGATACACACGCATCAGTAATGCACGAGCTGCGCCACGGCAAGGTACTTCTGAAGAAACTACCTCACTTCCTACTTTCAGATGTGTCTTTGCAAAGTTCAAATCTTCAATCATCTGATCGTAAATCTTCTCACGGTCGGTTCTCGGCTTAGCTACCTCATCATAGCTACCAGTATATTTTGTAGAGAAAGGTACATCACCCCAGAATCTTACCAAGTCGAAAGCAATGAAGGCACGCAAGAATCTTGCTTGGCCAACCAACTCCTGCAGTTCTTCACTTTCTGCATAACCCGGCATCGCCTCTATATTGGTTATCGCCAAATTAGCTCTATCCAAACCCTGATAAGCATACTCCCATACAGAAGCAATCCAAGTATTCGACGCATCGTATTGGTAATGCGAGATATCGCGGCGAGTTCCGTCCGAAGCAACACCTCTCACCATAAACATATCGTCAGAGCCCGAGAAAGGCATTATATCCTGGCCATAATAGTTGCCGGTTTCCAAGCAATCGTATATGCCGATGACGGCCATCTTTGCCTTTTCTACGGTATTGAAGTATGTATCCATCTCATAATATGAAGATGGTTTTTCTGTCAAGTCGCAAGAGGCTAATCCCACTACCATCAGTGATGCCCCAAGCATATATTTAATTCTATTTTTCATTGTATTCTATTTTTCGACTTATTAAAATGCAACATTTACACCAAACACAAACGAACGGCTTCTAGGGTAAGCTCCGAAGTCAACACCCGGAGTCAATGAGCTGCTCATTGTAGAAACTTCAGGGTCGAAACCGCTATACGGAGTCCAAGTCAGCAAGTTGCTGGCTGTAGCGTAAAGACGCAGTTTTGACAAACCTACTTTTCTAATCACCTTCTTGGGGAATGAATATCCGAATGTGATATTGCTCAATTTCAAATAAGAAGCGTCTTCCACACCCCATGAATGAATATATGTGTTATTCAGACCGTTATCACCGAACTGAGCGATTGTCTTGTTCTGGTTTATAGCGGCCAATTCAGTAGGATCGGTAATCAATTGTCCTTCGCTGTTGATAGTTACCCAGCGATTTGCTTCATCGGCAATGGCCAATACGTTCTTGTTTGTAGCCGCAGTCTTAGTGTTAGTCAACTTAGTAGCGTTCAGAACTTCCGCTCCGTAGCTATAAGTCAAGTAAACGCTAAGGTCGAAATCCTTATAACTAAAGGTATTGTTAATACCTCCATAGAAATCGGGGAATGCGTTACCGATAATAGTTTTGTCGCTTTCTGTAATCTTATTATCTGCGCTTCCATCCAGATTCTTGAATTTCCAATAACCCGGCTGTATCTTGTTCTTATCGCCAAGATAAGGGACACCGTCTTTCAGTGTGTATGTCTTAGTAGCTGCATCATAGTTGAAATCGCTAACCTGATACAAACCGTCGGTTACATATCCGTAGAACTGACCCAAAGGCTGGCCTACTCCAATCTGGTGAGAAGCACCGGCACCTGAATAACCGAAGTTGGCCAAGTACAACTGAACTTCTTCGCCTGTCAGTTTATTAACCTTATTCTTATTGTGCGATAAAGTAACCGCTGTATTCCAAGTAAACTTCTTATTGGTAATGTTTACAGTATTGATGGTAAGGTCGACACCTGTATTCTGAGTCTCACCTGCATTGATTACCATCTTAGTGTAACCTGATGAGTGGGGCAATTTAGCAGCCAACAACAAATTGCTACTGCGGTTTACGTAGAATTCAGGAGAAACTGTAATACGCTGATTCAAGAATCCAAAATCCATACCCAAGTTAAAGGTTTTGTTAGCTTCCCATTTCAAGTCAGGGTTAGGAACCTGCTTAGACGCATAACCAGCCATCGCTCCATTGCCGTTAGCCGCTGTAACAGAACTCATAATAGCCAAGCTCTGATAACTGCCGATACGGTTATTACCAGCCAAACCATAACCTACGCGAAGTTTCAAGTCAGAGAAGATGTTCAAGTCCTTAATGAACTTTTCTTCGCTAAGACGCCATGCTGCAGAGAATGCAGGGAAATAACCCCACTTATTGTTCTTACCGAACTTAGAAGAGCCGTCGGCACGAACTGATGCGGTAAACAAATACTTGTCTAAGATGCTATAGTTTACGCGAGCAAAGAACGAAAGTAATTTATCATCATAGTTTTCGCTTGATGTAGGAGTAGTAGGAGTACCCAATGAAAGGTCGCCCAGTCCTATATCATCATTAGGGAACTGATTAGCACCAGCCGAGAATGAACGATTCCATTTAGTTACATATTCATGACCTACCATAGCAGTAAAATCGTGTACGCGGTTTTTCCATGCATAAGTCAACACGTTAGAGTTCTGCAAGCTGCTGCTTTCAAGATTTGTGATGCTACCGTTGATGCTTGAACGCTTACCGGTTACTGATTCTGCTCCATAGAATACGTCATTACGACGGTTTTGATAGCTCATACCTACAGTTGTGCGGAAAGACAAGCCTTTAAATAACTGGATAGTAGCGCCAGCGTTAGCTTGGAATGTACGCCATTCTCTCTTGTTAGTTTCTTCGGCAGCAGAAACTAGAGGGTTCTGCATTACATTGTTTGAGTCGTCAACCAACAAAGGGTCTTCTGATTGCAGCAAATCAGAGTCATCACCCAAGATACCGATAGTAGGACGATACTGCAGGATGTGCTGCATCTTGTTGAAACGGTCGCCACCATCCGAAGTACCCATACCTTCTACTTTCTTCTGATCGTAGCTGATACGAGCGTTCAACTTCAACCATTTGTTGACTTCCTGATTCATATTAAATGAAATAGTGTGTTTCTTAGTACCACTATATACCATTGCGCCTTCTTCATCATAATATGAGTAAGCCAAACTATAGCTCATCTTTTCGGTTTTTCCTGAAACGCCAATACGATAATTCTGAGTAAGAGCGTTACGACCTAAGGTCTCATCTTGCCAATTTATACCTTTACGGTTGCCGTAATTAGCTTCTATGTCGCTATACTTACCATATCTGCTTTCCCATTTCTCCATGCCATCGTTACCTGCGTCACCAGTTCTCATTCTCCACAGAGTACGTTCATAGTCCAATTTAGCAAATTCATACGGAGAAAGCACATCGAGCTTTTTAGCAATCTTCTTAACTCCCACATAACTATCGAATGTAACAGTTGCCTTACCTGCGTTCTTGCTACCATTCTTTGTAGTGATAACCACAACACCGTTGGCACCACGTGCACCGTAAATAGCGGTAGCCGAAGCGTCTTTCAGAACGTCGATTGTTTCAATTTCGGCAGGGTCGAGCGATGACATACCATCTTCGCTAGGGAAACCATCGATGATATACAGAGGTTCATTGCTCTGAGTAATAGAAATACCACCACGTACACGGATAGAAATAGATGCGCCTGGAGCACCTTCGCTCTGCTGTATCATAACACCCGCCATACGTCCAGCCAAAGCCTGAGTAACATCGCTGGTAGGAATCTTAGATAGTTCCTGACTTCCTACAGATGCTACAGAACCTGTCAAGTCTTTACGTTTAACGGTAGCATAACCAATGGCTACCACCTCATCCAACAACACTGCATTAGCCTGCAATGTTACATTAATAACATTCTGATTGTTGACCTTTACTTCCTTGGTGGTCAAACCGACAAAAGAGAACACCAATACATCTTTCGACGCATTGTTTAC
This sequence comes from Bacteroides sp. CAG:530, assembly GCA_000434735.1. Classification (GTDB taxonomy): domain Bacteria; phylum Bacteroidota; class Bacteroidia; order Bacteroidales; family Bacteroidaceae; genus Phocaeicola. The sequence continues at coordinate 18,963 of FR881211.1, read as the reverse complement.
TTTCAATGTGTAATTACCGTCGATATCGGTAATTGTACCTACACCAGCTGCGCCTTTCACAGTAACGCTAGCTCCAATCACTTCACTTCCTTCGCTGTCGACTACCTTTCCGGTAACAGTTGCGCTCTGTGCAAAAGCAGAGACACTGATAATAGCGAAGACGATCACTAGAATCCAGTTTTTCAATCTATACATTTTAAATGAATCTAAGGTTTAACTTTAGAATTTCTTTGATGACAAAATTAGGTTCGAAAAGCACAAAAAGTGTAAAAGAACGTTTCCTAATCTTACACTTTTGCGCTTTTCACATATCGAGATTGTATAATAACTATCATTTTTGTGCAAAACGGCACGCTAAACGGGTCATTTTAAAAGATTTACTTTCCAAAATCAATATCTACGGTTATCTTATTCCCTTCTGGCGAAACGTGCAGAGGAACAAAGGCAAATCCCGGTACAGGGTTAAATACTCTTCCGTCGGCATCTACTGCGCCTTGGCCGATTGTACCCGTTTGGCAATGTATCTGCCATGCTCCTTTCTCCTTTTCTATATATACCTTTTTAGCGTTTACGGTTACTTTATCAGCAGGCGAAGCTATGGCTGGCAAAACAAAATAGGCACCTTCGGGGCATTGTTCTACTTCGATGTGAACGCCATGTTCTGAGAATACATATTTAATATCGGCAGATATTTCTTTTCCTTCAGAAGGCGATTTCTGATTAATGTCTACCAAATGAGTATGAGTGCGGAAAACCGACTTTCCTTTTTCGGTAATGCATGTTATATCGGTATTCAAATCGTCTAAGTTAGTAAACGCATTGCCCCCTTGCATCAATTCAAGTCGAGGAGTGCCGCACGTAAGGTACTTGCGACGTGTAACCTGCATGTTAGGAGCCTCTATCAGCTGATACTTATTCATTGTAGCGGCAAAAAGCGGTCCGCCTTCAGCGTGCCAAAGCATTGAGATAGCTCCTCCCATAGGATGAGTACCCTTTACTTTATATTCCGAATCGTAACCGGTGAAGGTAGCACGCCAGTCTCCATACGCAGTAAGCCAGGTGTTGATATCTTTAAAACATTTCACACCGTATGCTTTATCGCGAGGAAGCGGTTGCAATGGCAAATCGGTCTTAGGCTGTTGTTCCAAGCAAGCGGTCAACGCTTTGGCATGGCCGAAAGTATGATGAATACAAGGCGCTACGCCCGATTCCAAATAATGCATCCCTCCGTACAATAGTCCGTTGTGGGTAGCTTTACGCAATAATGCCACATTGCGCTTTATGGCTTCCCAAAACTCAGGATGGCGAGACGACAGCAAATAATATCCTCCCATAAAGCCATCGCTGGTGCGACCTCCCCAATACGTCCACTTGAAACTACGTGTTCCCCAACTGTTATCCCAAGCTCCGTCGGGCAACATGAATTCGAGATGTGTACTCATAGAGCGTTCTATCAGCGACAGCAGCACGGTGTCTTGAGCCATCACAGCATAGCTTGCCATATTAGGTAATGTTTCTTCTACATTATAAAGTAAGTCTACAGGCAGGCAACCGTTTTTAGTGGGATGGTAAATATTAGGTCCCTCGCCATATACGAAATAATCGTTCTTTGTGAAATACGGTCTTAAATCTACCGCTATCTCTTTAGCCTTCGCCTTAAAATCGGGGCGATTGCATAATTCGCCTATTGCATATAAAGCATAAGTAGCCGAACCCGAATAATTGACGTTCATGTTTCGCATACCCTCACGCTTGCGACTATAAATAAATGGACTGTTCATTATAAACTCGCCGGCTTCTACCAACTGCGCTTTCCAATGATTATAAGTAGAATCATCAAGCAGATGTCCGTGGTAATGCAAAGCTTCATAAAGAGCGATAGCAGCAAACACTGTCGTTCCGTTCCAGTTAGAAACGTTCACATCGTTCATCCAAGCTCCATCAGGACAATGCACATTCTCCATCCATGCCATCAATCTTTTGGCGCCATTCAGATATTTTTCATCGTGAGTCTTATCGGCCAAATACATCAGCGGAAGCACCGCATCACCTATTCTACCGTGTATACGGGCGCAAGCCGGACAAAGCACACCTCCGTCGAGCGAAGAGCCCAAACCCGAGCACTGATAATTAAGGAAGGTATCCATCCATTCTGTCAACAATACATTAGCCTCTCTACGGAAAGATTCATCTTGCGAAGATTTATCTATATCATGAGCCGACACAGACCCAAAAGAGCAACACAACGACAAGATGACAAAAAGTAAGTTTCTCATATTTACGATACGTTAGATTTATAATGCCAAAATTACTCTTTTATCATCGGCAAGGCATCCTCTTTCAACCTAATGACATGCACGTATGTCTTTATAACGTTTAAATACCGTCTATAAAATATCAATTTTGTGCAATTTGGCGGACGGGAAACAAGATTGCTAAAGATTAAAACATTTAAAACTAGGCATTAGCGACAAACCTTATAATTTTGTGGAAAATTAACTAACACCTTATAATATGAAACACTTTTCACTGTTTTTAGCTTGTACGGCTGCCTGCGGTATTTATTCTCTTGAGGCGTCTGCAGCAAACAACAAGAAGAAAGAAAGACCAAACATTCTGTGGGTAACATTCGAAGACACCAGCTCGTATGAGTTCGGATGCTATGGAAACAAAGACGTACACACTCCTAATGCCGACAGCTTAGCCGCTCAGGGTATACAGTTCATGAATGCTTGGTCGGTAGCTCCACAGAGTTCGCCGGCACGCTCTTCACTTATTACCGGTTGTTATGCTCCTACATACGGAATGGATGTTCATCCTGTATCATACGATACTCCGGCGGATATTTTCTTCCCGCAAAGACTGCGCGAAGCAGGTTATTATTGTACTAATAATAGCAAGACGCATTATAACTCTACCAACAATAATAAAGCTTGCTGGGACGAGTGTACCAAGACAGCATCTTACAACAGTCCGAAAAGAGGCAAGGACCAACCGTTCTTCGCTGTATTTAACACCGTGACATCGCACATGGGACGTGTACGTACTTTCCATACCGACGGACGAAGAGATTATACTAAAGAAGGTATCTATACCGAATTGCTTACATTGCCTTCGTACGTACCAGATTTGCCTGAAGTGCGTTCCGACTATGCCGGACATCTTGAGGCTGTGCAGGACGTAGATACTTGGCTGGGCTTCTTCTTAAAGGACTTGAAAGACAAAGGACTTGACGATAACACCATTATCTTCTTCTTCAGCGACCACGGAGGATGTGTTCCACGCGGTAAAGGATATTTGTATGAAAGTGGATTGAAAGTGCCTTTGATTGCTTACTTCCCCGAGAAATGGAAACATCTGGCTAATGGTAAGTCGGGTAAAGACAACAGTCTTGTAAACTTCACCGACCTAGGTCCTACGGTATTGAGCCTAGCCGGAGTAAAGCCTACCAAGAACATGCAAGGAAAAGCGATATTCGGTGAATATGCCAGCAAGGAAGAACGCAAGGTGCAGTTTGCGTTTGCCGCCAACCAGTTGCACCACTTCATGCCGGTGCGTGCCGTAACCGACGGACATATTAAATATATGCGTAGCTATATCCCCTACCGTCAGTTTGCGCTACGTAATTATTATCAGTGGGGTATGCCTTCTAATAAGGCGTGGGATAAGCTTGTTTTAGGCAATCATAATACAAATCCCGACTGGGCGCTTACTTTCGACGCACATCCGGCAGAGATGTTGTTCGACTTGGATAAAGACCCGGGAGAATTGCACGACCTGTCATCATCGCCCGAATACGCTGAAGTGTTGGCGAAAATGCGCAACGAGCTTTCTAACCATATTCGCAACACACACGATTTAGGTTTCTTCTTGCCTACCTCACGTACAGGACACGTGCTTTACGACGTAGTGCGCAAAGAGAAATATCCGATGGAAGAACTTTATAAATTGGTAGAAGCAGCAGGCATCGGCGATATAGCTTCATTGCCTTTGTTTGAGAAAGCTATAGCAAGTTCACATCGCGACATGCGTTTCTGGGGTGCTGTAGGATATGCAGAGTTGGCACATAAGAAACAAATCTCTCAATGCCCACAGGCTCTTGCCGATTTGCTGAAAGATGAAGACCCTTATGTAGCATCCGAAGCAGTATATGCAGCTGCATATTTAGGAAAGCCGCAAGAAGGAATTGCACGCCTCATCAATCCGGCTAAAGAAGAAGACCGTAAGATTGGTTATTCTTCACTGGAATGTATTTCATTAGACCCAACCATGCGCGATTATATCCGCAAATTCTTACCACAACTGAAAGAAGCGGCAGAAACATTACCGCGTAAAAAGAACGAAGATTCTGGTTTGATGGCTCGTGGTATCTTAGTTAACTTAGGAGAGCTGGACATTAAATTACTGCACGGTCCAGAAGCATATAAAGAGGGCTTGAAGTTAAATCACGGACGTCGTCCTATGGTTCCGCTGCCTTATTAAGGTTAATGACAATTATAAACTAAAAAGCTTCCGCTAGAACGATAAACGTTTCTGCGGAAGCTTTTTTTATTCAGTAAGCCATCGGCTTTATTTCTCGAAATACTCTATGTTGGGTTTTACCGTCTGTCCTTCAAATCCTATCGGATACTGAGCACCTTCGGCTTCCAACTGTGCCACCATACGGCGAAGCATGTACATTGTCTTTTCGGGATACTGCTTTGATACTTCTTGCTTTTCGTACGGATCTGTCTTCAAGTTATAAAGAATACAGTCGGGACGTTCAGGATGTTCTGGGTTGTAGTAATAAATCAACTTCCAGTCGTCTTCGCGATAAGTGGTGAAATAGCTTCCGTGATGACAGTGTGGGAAATGAATCAGCAACTTGTTAGCACGCGATTCATCTTTCGCTCCTGTCAACAGCACCGCCAAATCTTGTCCGTCTACTACGTGTTCCGGCTTTTCTGTTGCCCCGGTAAGGTGAGCCAATGTTGGATAGATATCCATGATGGTTCCCATCTGAGTCTGCATCACTCCTTGTGCCACAGGTAAAGCACGCTGCGATGCGTTCTTGCGGCTCGGCTTACCCCAACCTACGATACAAGGCACGCGCACGCCACCTTCAAACTCGGTTCCCTTCATTCCACGCAACGGAGCAGAAGAAGAGTATCCACGAGCATATCCCATAGGAGCAGAAGAACCGTTATCGCCCATAAATATAATGAGTGTGTTTTCGGCAATGCCTTTCTTGGTAAGATGGTCCATGATGTCGCCAAGCGATTTATCCATACCTTCTACCAAAGTAGCAAATGCCTTGGCACGGTCTGACTTATCTTTAGCATTAGCATAACGGTCCCAGAAACGATTATCGCGTTCGTGCGGAGTGTGTACGGCATAATGCGACATATAAAGGAAGAATGGAGTCTTCTGGGCTACCGCTGTATCTATCTGCGCATTGGCTTCTATTGTCAACGCTTCGGTAAGGTGAGTATGAGTGCCATGATATTTTTCCAACCCCGGAACGGCACGTGCCGCATTACCTCCGGTTGCGCCATAGCCTACTTCGGCATAATAGCTACCTGGTTCACCTATTGACGAGCCTGCTATATTAACATCGAAGCCCAACTTCAGCGGGTCGGCTCCTTCGCTTTTTCCGTTTCCTAAATGCGACTTTCCTACTATAATTGTTTTATAGCCTGCAGTTTTAAGCATACGCGGCAAGGTATAATCAGAAGAACTCAAGCCATTCCAGTTCCAATCGCGCGGTCCGTAGAGGTCGCGGTTGTTTTCTTCCGTCTTAATCCAATTGGTAGTATGATGGCGAGCAGCATTCTGTCCGGTAAGGAGCGACAAACGCGACGGAGAACTTACGCTCTGCGCATAGAAGGTAGAGAAAGTAACACCCTGACGAGCCAAACGCTCCATATTTGGTGTGTGATACCAATCATTGAGCGGACAACGCACGGCATTACCCAATGAGTCGGTGATAAACGGCAGTGACGTATCCATCAATCCCATATCGTCTACCAAGAAGACGATAATATTAGGTTTTTCTACCGCCGAAAGCGAAGAGGCACAAGCCAACGCCCCACCATAAACTATATATTTCTTCAAGTCCATAATGCAAACAATAAAGTTTTATTCTTTTTTCTTTTTCAGATCGGTCTTAGGTTCCAAACCTCTGTTCTTAAGCAACCACTTAATTTCTGGAGCTTTTCCGCGGAAGTTCTTATACATATCCATAGCGTCGTCTATACCACCCGGTTCAAGGATGTATTTACGGAACTTGGCAGCCAAGTCTTGGTTGAAGATGTCACCACTTTCTGTATATGCGCCGAATGCGTCACAGTCTAACACTTCTGCCCAGATATAGCTATAGTAGCCTGCTGTATATCCGCCACCCATAGTATGGTTGAAGTAAGTAGTACGATAGCGAGAAGGAATCTGCTTCAAGATTTTACGCTTGCCCAATACTTTCTGTTCGTAATCCATTACGTTCAGATTAGCAGGTATTGACTTCATTGTGTGGAAGTCCATATCGAGCAATGAAGCGGCAAGGTATTCTACAGTGATGAATCCCTGACCATATTTTCCGCTCTTATCGAGTTTCTCAATCAGTTCTGCAGGAATAGTTTCGCCAGTCTTATAATGCTTAGCGTACACCTTAAGTACTTCCGGCTCGAACGCCCAGTGTTCGTCTATCTGCGATGGGAGTTCTACAAAGTCTCTTGGCACATCGCTTGTTCCTTCGTAACGCACGTCTTTAAAGAGTCCATGAAGTCCGTGACCGAATTCGTGGAACAGTGTTGAAGCCTCATCAGCGCTAAGCAATGCCGGCTGATTGCCTACAGGTTTTGTGAAGTTACATACGATTGTAACAATAGGCAGAATCTTATTGCCTTGTTCATCGTAGCTCTGGTCGCGATAAGCACCGCACCATGCGCCACCACGCTTGCTGGCACGTGGGAAGAAGTCGAAGTAAATCAATCCCAATGACTTACCATTCTTATCAGTACATTCGAACACCTGTGCTTCGGGATGCGGCAGAGGCATATAATCCATCTTACGGAAAGTAATGCCATATAAACGATTAGCAACGTAGAATGCGCCTTTCAGTACATTGTTAAGTTCCAAGTAAGGACGGATTTCGTTTTCGTCGATATTGAATTTTTCTTTTTTAGCTTTTTCGAAATAATAACGCCAGTCCCAACCTTCCGGATTGAATTTCTTTCCGTCTTTCTTTATCTCGGCTTTGATATCCGCCAATTCAGCTTTAGCCTGGTCTAATGCCGGAGTCCACAGCTGATCGAGCAAGTCGTAAACGTTCTTTTCGTTTTTAGCCATACGGTTTTCCAAAGCGAACGAAGCATAGTCTTCGTATCCCATCAGTTTGGCTTTCTCCAGACGAGCTGTAATCAAGTCGCGTACTACAGCCTTATTATCTTCGGCGTTGTTATTATTACCACGGTTGATGTAAGCGTTGAAGATACGTTCGCGCAAAGCACGGTTATCAGCATACTGCAAGAAAGGCATCACGCTTGGGTTATGCAGAGTGAACACCCATTTCCCGTCCATACCCATTTCCTTAGCTGTTTCGGCAGCCGATGCTATCAAGTTTTCGGGCAGTCCGCTCAAATCCTTCTTATCGTCAATCACCAACTTAAAAGCATTGGTTTCTTTCAGCATATTCTGTCCGAAAGTGATTTGAAGCATAGAAATCTTGCTGTTCAAATCGCGCAGTTTCTTTTGGTCGGCTTCGCTCAGATTAGCGCCGTTGCGTACAAAGCTCTTATATGTATTTTCGAGCAACTTATTCTGTTCTTTATCGAGATTAAATTTCTCCTTATTCTCGTACACACGTTTTACGCGGGCGAACAATTTAGGATTAAGCGAGATGTCATCGCTATGAGCAGAGAGCAACGGACTGATTTCCTGATCGAGTGCCTGCATTTCGGCATTTGTGTTACAGCTATTCTGCGAATAGAATACGTATGACACCTTATTCAGCAAACGTCCGCTACGGTCCATTGCAGCAACTGTATTCTCAAAGTCGGGAGTTGAACGCTGGTTTACTATCGCTTCAATCTCTTCTTTCTGTTCCTGCATTCCTTTCAAGAATGCCTCTTTATAATCTTGAATAGTAATCTTATCGAAAGGAGGAACTCCGTAAGGAGTAGCATACTCTGATAAGAAAGGATTTATGTGTCCGGCAGTTTGTCCGTATCCGGAAGAAGACATGCCGATGAACGCCGCTACAAATAGGGCCTTACAAAAATTGATATTCATACGCTATATTTAGGTTAGTTATTAAATTCAAGCAACATCAGTTTGTCTTGCAAATATACAATTTTAGATAAACATCTCAAATTTATCATTTTTCTTATTCAACTAATAGCGAAGCACCTTTGCATAAAAAAACAATATTACGATATTTTGTACTTTTAGAAATAATAGCTACCTTTGACACGGTAGTCATTTTTGCAATATAAAATGATTGCTAAAAAACCTTTGGGAAAGGAACGGGTTCGTGAGAATACGTTCCTTTTTTGTTTTTTCATAGACAATCTCAACGGTTTAACGGTAAATATTAAAAGATGAACTCCTTAAGAACTGATTATTTTTTATAAGTTTGCAAATATTGAACACTCTAATATACATAAAGACATGAAAGAGTTTTTAAAATACACACTTGCCACTGTAACCGGTATCATCCTTACCGGAGCGGTATTCTTTGTGTTAAGCGTAATCACACTGATTGGCATGATAGCCGCTTCGAGCGGAACTGAGACGAGAGTAGAAAAGAATTCTATACTTACACTCGAACTAAACGGCACGGTAGAAGAACGCTATGCAGAAAGCTTGCTCGACCAGTATTTCGGCGACGACTTTATTACCTACGGACTCGACGATATTCTTTCGTCTATCAAAAAAGCAAAAGAGAATAATGATATAAACGGCATTTATCTTAAAGCGGGCAACTTCGCTTGCGGCTCTGCTTCGCTTACCGCTATCCGCAAAGCGCTACTCGACTTTAAGAAGAGCGGCAAATTTATCATTGCCTATGGCGGACAGTACACACAGGCCACCTATTATATATGTAGCGTGGCAGACAAGCTGATACTTAACCCATCGGGAAATATCAGTTGGCACGGATTGTCGGCGCAGACCATGTTCTACAAGGGCTTGCTCGACAAGATTGGCGTAGAGATGCAAGTATTCAGAGTGGGTACGTATAAGGCAGCAGTAGAACCTTTTATAGCGACCGAAATGAGTCCTGCCAACCGCGAACAGACGGAGGCTTTCATAGGCTCTATATGGCAACAGATGTTAGCCGATATCGCACAGTCGAGAGGAATCTTACCGAAAGTACTCGACTCGCTGGCAGAACAGAACATGGATTTCCAGCCTGCCGAAACATATATATCTACAGGAATGGCTGATACGCTGATGTATAAGGATGAGGTAGTGAGCTATCTGAAAGAAATAAACGGTTACGATGACTTAAATTTACTCAGCCTTGGCGATATGAAAAATGTGCGCCGCAACACACCTAAAGATAAGAGCGGAAATGTAATAGCCGTATATTATGCGGCTGGCGAAATAGACGGAGGTTCGCCCAACGACGGCATCGAATCGGACAAGATGGCTCGCGACTTGCGCAAACTTCGCGAAGACGAAAGCGTGAAGGCGGTAGTGCTACGTGTCAACTCGCCTGGAGGAAGCGCATACGGCTCTGAACAGATTTGGCGAGAAGTAGAGATGCTTAAGCAAACCAAGCCGGTAGTGGTTTCTATGGGCGATTATGCAGCATCGGGCGGTTATTACTTATCGTGCGCCGCTCATAAGATTGTAGCCGAACCTACTACGCTTACCGGTTCTATCGGTATATTCGGCATGGTTCCTAACGCGAAAGGATTGATTCAAGACAAGTTGGGAATGAAATTCGATGTGGTAAAGACTAATAAGTATGCCGATATGGGGCAGATTTCACGTCCGTTTAACGAAGACGAGAAGGCATTGATGCAAAATATGGTCAACAATGGCTATGAACTCTTCACTAAACGCTGCGCCGACGGACGCCATATGTCGCAAGACAGCATTAAACATATAGCTGAAGGACGAGTATGGACTGGCGAAATGGCTCAGAAACTTAATTTGGTAGACGAGCTTGGAGGTCTGGATAAAGCGGTAGCCATAGCGAAAAATATGGCGCAACTGGAAACATATTCGTTGGTTGACTATCCAGAGAAAGAAGACTTCTTCTCGGCTCTACTGAATACTGGTGTAGAGCACTACGTAGAATCGCGCCTCATCAAGGGAAATTATGATGAGTACCTTAAAGGATTCTCGTTGCTTCAAAACATTGAGAACGCCGACCGCCTGCAAGCGCGTATGCCTTTTATCATTAGCATAAATTAATAAGGTATAGAGCTAATATATGAAAGGTAAGAAATTTAGAATATATTATCCCCTATTACCCTTTGCCTGGATATACAGAGCTATAGTGTCAGTGCGCAACCTTATGTTCGATAAGGGCATACTGCAATCGCGCCGCTTCAATATTCCTGTTATCAGCATTGGTAATATCAGCGTGGGTGGTACGGGTAAAACGCCTCACACTGAATATTTGATTCGTCTGCTTCAAAACGAATTTCAGTTGGCTATACTGAGCCGAGGCTACAAACGCAAGTCGAAAGGGTTCGTATTGGCTACCCCCGATACGCCCACCGAGATGATTGGCGACGAGCCTTTCCAGATGACGCATAAGTATCCGCAGATATATATGGCTGTAGACCGCGACCGCTGTCACGGCATAGAGCGACTGACCGACGGACATACAGCGCCCGGAGTGAAAGCCATAGTGCTAGATGATGCGTATCAGCATCGATACGTAAAGCCGGGGCTGAATATTTTGCTGACCGACTATAACCGACTGATTACACGCGACAAGATGCTACCAGCCGGGCGCCTGCGCGAACCTGCCAAAGGCAAGGATAGAGCGGATATCATAGTAGTAAGCAAATGTCCTGCCGATATCAGCAAAGAAGAAAGAAAGCAGATAACTGCGGAACTTGCCCCGTCGCATACGCAGCAACTATACTTCAGTACATTTACGTACGGACGCATACAGCCGCTATTCACCCAAGGAACCGAACGAGAGCTTAGTGATATCAGGGCTGATGAACATATAGTGCTGGTAACAGGCATAGCATCGCCGCAGCCACTTATAGAAAGGTTAAAGCAACAAACAGCGCATATCACACCGCTTACTTTTGCCGACCATCATGACTTTACCGCAGCCGATATGAGCCGGATAGCCGACACATTCCTTGGTTTGCGCAGCGAGAAGAAACTGATAGTCACCACAGAGAAAGATGCGGCACGCCTGGCAGGACATCCACTTATGGACAAGCGCATAAAGCCGTTTATATACGTAGTGCCCGTAATGGTAAAATTTATAGAGAAAGAAGAATTATTCAACTTAAATATCATCAATTATGTCAGAAATGAGTATGTTAGACAAGATTCAAGAAACAGCAGCCTTCTTAAAGGCTAAAATGCACACTCAGCCCGAAACCGCCATCATCTTAGGTACCGGTTTGGGAAGTTTGGTACACGACATTACTGAAAAATATGAAATAAAGTATTCCGATATACCCAACTTCCCGATTTCTACAGTAGAAGGCCACAGCGGGAAATTAATATTCGGAAAACTGGGTAACAAAGACATCATGGCCATGCAGGGCCGTTTCCACTTCTACGAAGGATATTCTATGAAAGAAGTAACATTCCCCGTACGTGTAATGCGTGAGTTGGGCATCAAGACCCTATTCGTATCGAACGCTGCCGGCGGAACTAACGCAGACTTTGAGATAGGCGATCTGATGATTATCACAGACCATATCAACTTCTTCCCGGAACATCCTTTGCGCGGCAAGAACCTCGATTACGGACCTCGTTTCCCGGATATGAGCGAAGCGTACTCTAAAGAGCTTATCGCCAAAGCGCTTGAGATAGCTAAAGAAAAAGGTATCAAAGTACAGCAGGGTGTGTATATCGGTACACAAGGTCCTACTTTCGAGACTCCTTCAGAATATAAGATGTTCCACATACTTGGAGCCGATGCTGTAGGTATGTCTACAGTGCCCGAAGTAATCGTTGCCAACCATTGCGGTATCAAGGTATTCGGTGTTTCGGTTATTACCGACTTAGGCGTAGAAGGCAAGATTGTAGAGGTTTCGCACGAAGAAGTGCAGAAGGCAGCCGACGAAGCACAGCCGCGCATGACAACCATTATGAGAGAACTTATTAACAGAGCTTAAACACTATGCACGAAGGTAACAGAACAGAAATAGCTACGTTAGGAGAATTCGGACTGATAAAGCATCTCACCGAAGATATTAAGCCGGTAAATGCGGAAACCAAGTATGGCATTGGCGATGACGCTGCCGTATTGGATTACTCTGCCGAGAACAAACAAGTATTGGTAACTACCGACTTGCTGATGGAGGGCGTACACTTTGACTTGGTGTATACGCCGCTTAAACACTTGGGATATAAATCGGCAATGGTAAACCTGTCGGATATATATGCCATGAACGGTACTCCAAAACAGATTACCGTGTCGCTCGCCATTTCTAAACGCTTCTGCATTGAAGATTTAGACGACTTTTACGATGGCGTTAAATTAGCTTGTAAGCTTCACAATGTAGATATAGTAGGCGGAGACACCACTTCATCGGTAACCGGACTTGCCATATCTATTACTTGCATTGGCGAGGCTGATAAAGATAAGGTGGTATATCGCAACGGAGCACACGATACCGATTTGATTTGCGTATCGGGCGACTTAGGAGCAGCTTACATGGGCTTGCAGTTGATGGAGCGCGAAAAGGCGGTATTCCAAGGCGAGAAAGACGTTCAGCCCGACTTTGCCGGAAAAGAATATCTATTGGAGCGTTTCCTTAAACCCGAAGCACGCCGCGACATCATAGAAGAGTTGGCGAAAGCAGGCATCAAGCCTACCGCCATGATGGATGTATCAGACGGCTTATCGTCCGAGCTGATGCATATCTGCTCGCAGAGCAACGCCGGCTGCCGTGTATACGAAGAACGTATTCCGATAGACTATCAGACAGCGGTAATGGCAGAAGAGTTCAACATGAACCTCAGCACCTGCGCCCTTAACGGAGGCGAAGACTACGAACTGCTGTTCACTGTTCCTCTTACAGCTCACGAAAAAGTATCGCAGATAAAAGATGTGAAGATTATAGGCCACATCACCAAGCCCGAAATGGGCTGTGCCCTCGTAACACGCGACGGCAACGAGATGGAGCTTAAAGCACAAGGATGGAATCCGCTGAAAGAAGATTAACATCCAGATAGATTTTTATATAATACGCCGCATGAAGTCGACCGATTTCGTGCGGCGCATTTGTTTATAAGCGCAATTTTTATACTCTCTTTATTTGACCTTACTTAAAAATTATAGATATTTGCAAGTAAAACCAATCCAAACCATGAATAAGATAGCTGTATTTTGCTCCGCATCCAATCATATCGACCCGATATATGCACAAAAAGCCACTGAACTGGGGCACTGGATGGGAGAACACAACAAATGGCTCGTTTACGGAGGTTCTAACCAAGGGCTTATGGACGCTATAGCAAAAGCCGCAAAAGAAAGCGGTTCTATGCTGATGGGCGTAGTTCCTACCAAACTTGAAGAACGAGGCGCAGTAAGCAGCTTGCTCGATGTTACATTCCGCTCGGTAAACCTGAGCGACCGTAAAGACATTATGCTGCAAGAGGCTGATGTAATGGTAGCTCTACCCGGAGGAGTTGGCACACTCGACGAAATATTTCACGTCATGGCAGCCGCCACTATAGGCTATCACGAAAAGAAAGTGATACTTTATAACATAAACGGATTCTGGGATGGCATTATTCAGTTTTTAGATGGACTGGAAAAACAGCATTTCGCACACCGACCTTTAAACAATTATTTCAGCGTGGCCAATACTTTCGAAGAATTGACCGCCATGTTAGAGTAAATAACATAACGAAACAACTAATAAAAACCATAAAATTATGAACTCATCCATTCATGAATTGTTGCAACGTGAAGCACAAGCGGTGCTTAACATTCCGGTTTCAGACGCTTACGAAAAAGCCGTTGAGCTAATTGTAGAACAGGTGCATCGTAAAAAAGGGAAGTTAGTTACCAGCGGAATGGGCAAGGCAGGACAAATAGCGATGAACATCGCCACTACATTCTGTTCTACCGGCATCCCTTCGGTATTCCTTCACCCAAGCGAAGCACAACATGGAGACTTAGGTATATTGCAAGAGAACGACCTTTTGTTACTCATTTCTAACTCGGGCAAGACTCGTGAAATTGTTGAGCTTACCGAATTGTCGCGTCATCTTAACCCATCGCTCAAGAAAATCGTCATCACCGGTAATCCTGACAGCCCGTTGGCTCACGCTGCCGATATCTGCTTGGCAACAGGACACCCCGACGAAGTTTGTCCGCTGGGCATGACTCCTACTACATCGACTACCGTAATGACCGTAATAGGCGATATCTTAGTGGTAGAGACAATGAAACAAACTAAATTCAGCATTGAAGAATATAGCAAACGCCATCACGGTGGCTATCTGGGCGAGCGTTCGCGCGAATTAAGCAAATAAGTATATCTATGAGAAAAGTAATAGGCATAGGCGAAACGATTCTTGACATCTTGTTCCGCGACGGACAACCTGAGGCTGCAGTTCCCGGAGGTTCGGTTTATAATGGTGTAATATCATTGGGAAGAATGGGAGTAAACGTTACTTTCATCAGCGAAACGGGCAACGACCGCGTAGGCGAAATGATATTGGCAAACATGCGCGAAAACGGTGTGAGCACGGACAACGTGAATGTGTTCCCCGAAGGAAAATCGCCCGTGTCACTGGCTTTTCTTAACGAAAGAAACGATGCCGAATATATTTTCTATAAGGACTACCCGCGCCAGCGTCTGGATGTGACGCTGCCACGGATAGACCGTGACGACATCGTTATGATAGGTTCGTACTTTGCCATAACTCCTGTACTGAGAGATAAGGTAAAAGACCTGCTAGACGCCGCTAAAGAAGCGGGAGCTATCATTTATTATGACGTGAACTTCCGCAGCACTCATGCTAACGAGGCCATCAAGCTGATGCCTACCATATTAGAGAATTTTGAGTATGCCGATATATTACGCGGCTCTACGGAAGATTTTCAGAATATGTTCCGCATGGCAGACCCGGACAAGATATATCGCGATAAAGTAGCTTTCTATTGCCCCAACTTTATCTGTACTGATGCCAATAAGGACATTTGTCTGCGCACCGCTGCGGTAAGCAAGAATTATCCCGTAAAGCAGATAAAGGCCGTAAGTACCATCGGGGCTGGCGATAACTTCAATGCCGGAGTGGTATATGGCTTATTAAAACAGCGTATACGCCGCAATGATTTGGCAGAACTTACCGAATCCGATTGGGATTCTATAATACGCTGCGGTTCTGACTTTGCAGCCGAAGTTTGCCAGAGCGTAAACAACTCCGTTTCCAAAGAATTTGCAGCTTCTTATAAATAAGAAACGCTAGTAACAAAAAACATTGCGATAAAAAAATAAAAGAATGCGATTGGTAAAGCAAAACATTGCGATGATTGGTTTGACTCATCGCATTCTGTCAAATCGATCATCGCAATGGTTTTTCCGTTATCCAACAGTCTTATTTTATGTGTGCTTACTTTACCTCATTCAAATATTGAAACCTATATCAATTCAATACCTCACCTTGTTCGCTGAAGAATACTTCGGTGTCTACTCCATCTTCGTTTACCAATACCACCTTATAGATTTTCGCTCCTTGCTCGTTGGTCTCTACCGCAGCCTCTCTGAACGAGCAGCCCGCAAAGTCTTTCTGAATTACAAATTGTATTTTTGCCGGAAGTTCTCTGGCTTCTATAGGCTGATAATCGCCAAAAACATCTGCTTGCACCTGTGAGCTTACCATCTGAACATCTGTCATAGCCTCCGAAGCAGCACCATTGCTTGCAAATGAAACGGTAGAGAACATACTTGCTATTACTATCGCTAATAAACTAACCTTTTTCATAACCCTAATTTTTTAATGATTAAACATTTTCGTTTTGCTTTACACTATCTATAATGGCAAGACGGATGCCAAAGTTTCAACGATTATGTATATATGCTAATTATCAGCAATTTAAGAGAATACAGCACTGCCATACCAAAGCCTATTCTGTGGATTTTCTCCACAATATGTAGAAGTGAGAGTTGTCTTTTCCACAATCATGCACACTATATAAAGTTACTACTGAAAACATCTTGGAGTATTGTGGAAATAAAATATCCTAAGTACATTTACATTACCCTTGCGAATATTAAACCTAAGTCAAATATATAGCAAAACAACAACAATCATTGACACAATAAAAGCATGCGATATACCATTTGTCGTATTTATACATGTTTAACGTTAAGAACTGTCACCATTTTAAAATGTTCGTTACCTTTACGACGAAGTTTCACGATATATCAGACATCTTTATGTTATTATCAGCAAAATTTGAAAACATTTACTCGTTTAACGAGGAAACGCGCATCTTGTTCACAGCCAGCAAGAGCGACCAATTGCCGTTGCAAGTGTCACGTGCGGAGAAGCGGGATGAT
Source organism: Bacteroides sp. CAG:530 (assembly GCA_000434735.1). GTDB lineage: Bacteria > Bacteroidota > Bacteroidia > Bacteroidales > Bacteroidaceae > Phocaeicola. Next base: position 2,257 of record FR881211.1, on the reverse strand, counting down.
ATATCCGTGCTCCGTCTGGGATTAATTTATGGTGCCAATGCTTCTGGAAAATCCAACATCATAAAATGTTTGGCTATTATCAAAGAGTTTGCTTTGAATGGTTGGAGCAACCTCAAATATAATTACTTCAAGATGACGGATGAACCACAAGAGCGTTCGAGTATCGAATTGGAGTTCAAAGCAGACAACCAATTCTTTGCTTACGGTGTGGCTTTCTCGAAGGGCGGCTTGCTTGAAGAATGGTTATATAAGACTGGCAGCCGCAATGACACTATGATCTTTGAGCGTAAACGCAATGGTGACAGTTGGGATAACAATATTGCACCTCAGTTCCTGAAGGATAAGGATGGACAATTCTTGAAATTCCTAATTGATGGCACACCTACCAAAGGTACTTTCTTAAGTGAGTACATCAAGCGTAACGGGAAAGGGATTGATTCAATTAAGTCTGCTTGCAAGTGGTTTGAGAATCTAAATATCATCTTCCCCAATACACATAGAACGGATTTCCCATTCCGAGTTGTGAACGACACCCAGTTCAGAACTGTGATGCGAGAACTGCTAAATTATTTTGGGACAGGCATATCAGACCTCCGTCGCATAGAGTCTAAGGCTGAAGAATTGGGTATTCCCGACGAAATCCGCCAGAAGATTGAGGAAAGTCTTGAAGGTAAAGGCTCTGAAACAGGTGTGATAATTCATAATGAGAACCGCTTTATCTTTACAGAAAAAGATAAAGCGAAGAATCTGAAGTGGTATGAGCTAAAAACCATCCACAAGAAGGATGACAGTACTTCGGACTATATCTTCGAAATGTTCGAAGAGTCCGATGGAACATCACGCTTGTTTGACTTCATTCCAATGCTTATTGATATGCGTGCCAATGATGCAGTCTATGTGATTGACGAGGTTGACAGGAGCTTACACCCAATGTTGACATTGAAATTGTTGGAAATGTACAACAGTTTGCTTAGAAGCGATTCACAAATGCAGCTAATCTGCACCACACACGAGTCGAATCTACTTTCTACCGCACCTATTCGTCAAGACGAAGTCTGGTTTGTAGAAAAAGACAAAAGAGGAGAAAGCCATTTGTCTTCACTTTGTGAGTACAAGCCAAGAGAGAATGTGCAGAAAGGTTATCTGAATGGTCGCTATGGAGCGATTCCATTCTTTGGCGAACTGAATAATATTCATTGGGACGATGCGAAGTAGGAATAGTTTGATGCGCGAACGTCGTGAGGCATTTCGTGACGCTCGCCTTATAGTTATAGCCTCCGAGGGAAAAGATACGGAGCGGATATATTTCAAGGCATTAGCCAAAGAATATTCCAATCCACGTGTGCACGTACATATTTTGGAACGTAGTGTAGATGAGCAAAACAACTCCAGCCCAGAGCATGTATTAAAACAACTCAATGACTATAAAAGCCAATATGAGTTAGAGGCTGACGACGAACTCTGGTTAGTAGTAGACAAAGATCGCTGGACTGAGGCCATGCTTTCTCGTGTTGCCACGGAATGTTCAAAAGAAGTTGCTATGCATATGGCTTTAAGCAATCCTTGTTTTGAGCTTTGGCTATTATTGCATATAGAAGATGTGGCATTGCTGACACCTGAAGAACAGAAACAATGGATGGAGAATCGCAAGAAGTCTAAAAATGCTGACCCATATTTAAAGGCACGGTTGCGCCAAAAGATGGGTTCTTATCATGAGTCATCTTACGATGCACAAACTTTGATGGTTCACGTAGAAAATGCGATAGAACGGGCAAGGACATTGGACAAGAATCCCAATGACCGTTGGCCTCAAACTCTCGGTACGCGAGTGTACCTATTGGCCAAGAGTGTGATGAATAGGAAATAAATTCTTACTATCTTCAGACAATAGCCACAATTAGCAAAGGCTATGCTTATTTACAAGACAAATGGGATGGAACTGAATATATCTGCTACATAGCATTGCAATAATAGCGATATTGTCAGTATCGTCGTGGCTATCATAATTGCAATCTCATGCTGAGCATAAAAAAAGTGTCCCAGACTTTCACAAGCCCGGGACACTTCTAAATGCCTATCGCCCATATTTATAGACTATCGACATAGTTCAAATGGAAGACAAGCACTTTCTACGAGTATTCAATAGCCTCCTGTGGGATATAGGAATAACTATTGATAGAGAACTGAATCAAAAACACTACTTTCACAAGCAGATGCCCTTGATTAGAGGGTGTGTCGAAACGATGCATCCTCTTTT
>FR881210.1 GCA_000434735.1 Bacteroides sp. CAG:530 | reverse complement strand
TATATTTATTCTTATTTCGAACTCACGTTAAGTAATATCATACTAAAAATATACAACTTCGTATTCATAGCTATTGGGAGTAACGGTAAATATTAGATAGTTACGGTGAGCCATACAGTCGGCTCCATAATAAACGGTTCCATCGTTATAGAGTTCATCTACTTGCAACCTATGGTCGTGTCCATTGATGCAAAACATAAGCTGCGGCAATAAGCGTATGTAGTGCTCAAACGCCTTAGCCACGTTATTGTTGAACTGATCGCTGTACGGACGGGCGTGCATGCAGACTATCGTACGGTCGAACTTATCGGCATTAGCGGTAAGTTGCTCTTCTATATAGTCAAAGTTGGGCACCGCCGCCAGAAAATCGTACTCTGTGGCGTTGGTGTTAAGGCATACAAACTTTATACGCGAAGCGATGAAGCTGAAATCGAGGTCACCGTAAATGCGAGAAAAAGTCTCATCGCCCGTACCCAAGAAATCATGATTTCCGATAAGGGCAACGTACGGCACACGCAAATCGAAAAGCACATCGCGCTGCCACATAAACTCCTTGGTAGTACCGCAGTCGGTAAGGTCTCCCCCATGAATCACGAAATCAATATTCGGATTGGCGTTGATACTCGCCACAGCGTCCTTGGTTTCAGAATACCACCCGTGTGAATCGCTTATCACGGCAAAACACAGTGTACTCTTGTCCTTGCATTTCTCTTCTATAAGCTTAATGTTTTTGGCGTTTATATCAGTCTCGCCCTTTATCCTGACATCGTAGGGATGATAGTCGAACCAACGCTCACAACTGGTAAAAAGCAGCATGAGCATCAATGCATACATATATTTCATATCGTTTTCTACTTAAAATTATACTGCAAATAAAGCTTTTTAAAACCAAATAAGGCGAATAGTACCACCAGAACGAACTTCTTTTCCGAAAAATCGGACAGAAAAAAGAAAAAACAAGAGGGAGCGTTACCCGTTATTCTCATTTTTCTGACTACTTTTGTATATTTAATCCGCATATATCATATATAGCACATGGAACAATTCAGCTCAATGATTGCGGCAGCCATGAAACTGCCCGTTCATCGCATCGACAATACACTGAAGCTTCTGGAAGGAGGAGCTACAATACCGTTTATAAGCCGATATAGAAAGGAAGCCACAGGCGGACTGGATGAGGTGCAGATAGACGAAATAAAGAACCGACACGACAAGCTATGCGAGGTAGCCAAACGTAAGGAGACTATCTTATCGACTATAGAAGAGCAGGGAAAGCTGACCGACGAGCTACGCCAACGCATAGAGAACAGTTGGGATAGCACAGAGATAGAAGACATATACCTGCCATTCAAACCTAAGCGTAAGACTCGTGCCGAGGCTGCACGCCAAAAGGGACTGGAGCCACTGGCAACAATAATAATGATGCAGCGCGAAAGAAACCTGGAGGCTCGCGCGCAGCAATTCGTGAAAGGCGAAGTGAAAGATGTGGAAGATGCGCTGAAAGGTGCCAGAGACATCATAGCGGAGCAAATTAACGAAGACGAGAGCGCACGAAACCTGATACGCGGTCGATTCGCACGTCAGGCTATAATCTCGGCAAAGGTAGTGAAAGGAAAAGAGAAAGAAGAAAGCGCACTAAAGTATCGCGACTATTTTGATCATAGCGAGGCTCTGAAGCGATGCTCTTCGCACCGACTGCTTGCTCTGCGCCGAGGCGAGGCTGACGGTATTCTGAAAGTAAGCATCACTCCGGCAGATGAAGAAGAATGCGTAGACAGTCTTGACAGACGATTAGTGCGTGGCACTGGGGAATGCTCGGATCAGATGTCGGCAGCCGTATCCGATGCCTACAAGCGTCTGCTTAAGCCTGCCATAGAGACTGAATTCGCGGCATCGAGCAAGCTGCAGGCCGATGAGGAGGCTATACGTGTGTTCGCCCAGAACCTGCGCCAGCTGTTGTTGGCTCCGCCGTTGGGGCAGAAGCGTGTGCTTGGTATCGACCCAGGTTTCCGTACCGGATGTAAAGTAGTTTGCCTCGACGCTCAAGGTGCGTTGTTGCATAACGAAACCATATATCCGCATCCTCCTAAATCGGAGAAGGTGGCGGCTGCCCGTAAACTGCAAAAGTTGGTAGAGCAATATAACATAGAGGCAATAGCTATAGGAAACGGAACTGCAAGCAGAGAAACGGAGCAGTTCGTTACCTCACAAAGATATGATCATGAAATAAAGGTTTTCGTGGTAAGCGAAGACGGAGCTTCAATCTACTCGGCATCAAAGACCGCACGCGATGAGTTCCCTGATTACGACGTGACAGTGCGCGGAGCCGTATCTATAGGACGACGACTGATGGACCCGCTGGCAGAGTTGGTGAAGATAGACGCCAAGTCGATAGGTGTGGGACAATATCAGCACGATGTAGACCAAGCTAAACTGAAAGCGGCACTAGACCAGACGGTAGAGAGTTGCGTAAATAAAGTAGGCGTAAACGTGAACACCGCCAGCAAGCATCTGCTGACGTATGTATCGGGACTGGGCCCTACCCTTGCGCAGAATATAGTGGACTACCGCACAGCCAACGGTCCGTTCGGCTCAAGACGAGAGCTGCTGAAAGTGCCACGCATGGGAGCCAAGGCATACGAGCAATGTGCCGGATTCCTTCGCATACCGGGGGCAGAGAACCCATTAGACAACTCGGCGGTGCATCCTGAAAGCTACGCGATAGTAGAGCGCATGGCCAAAGACCTGAAGTGCACGGTAGACGAGCTGATAAAGAACCAAGAGTTGCGTAAGAAGATTGACCCTAAGAAATATATAACCGAAACTATAGGTATGCCTACGCTAACAGATATACTGAACGAGCTTGAAAAGCCCGGCAGAGACCCTCGCCAACAGATTAAGGCTTTTGAGTTCGACAAGAACGTGCGCAGCATAGACGATCTGCAGGTGGGCATGGAACTTCCGGGCATAGTGACAAACATAACTAACTTCGGTTGCTTTGTTGATATAGGTATAAAGGAAAACGGACTGGTGCACGTATCGCAACTGGCCGACCAATACGTAAGCGACCCCACTACAATAGTAAGCATACATCAGCATGTGCGTGTACGCATACTAAGTGTGGACACCGAACGCAAGCGCATTCAGCTCACCATGAAGGGATTATAACAATAGTACATACACAATAAAAATACATATACATGGAATCTAACGAAAAGACAGGTTGGTTTGTTTTCAACAACGGACAGGTACTAATAGAAAAGCAACCCGACGGTTATCATATACCCTACAGCGTGGAGCCTCCTACCGAGGTTCCGGTGGGTAGCGCCATACATACAATAGGCGAGATTAACGGACTCCCGGCAAAGACATACGCCATATTTAATCCGGTAGCAGGAAACGAAGAATCGCCGCGCATGATGAAAGACCTGCGTGCATCGTTCGACGTGCTGCCGTTTGAGGAATACAACAGAGCCGGCAAGGCATCGCAGATACTAAACTGGGACAAGAATAGCCGCTACTGCCCCATGTGCGGAGTGCCTACCGTTCAGGTAAGTCCCATAGCCAAGCGGTGTCCCGAGTGCCGACAGGAGTTCTACCCTCGCATCTCTCCGGCCATCATAGTACTTATAAAGAAAGGTGATGAGATTCTGTTGGTTCACGCACGCAATTTCAGAGGAACATTCAACGGACTTGTAGCCGGATTCCTTGAGCCAGGAGAGACTCTGGAAGAGTGCGTGCACCGCGAAGTGATGGAAGAAACAGGACTGCGCATAAAGAATCTGCGCTACTTTGGCAGTCAGCCGTGGCCCTACCCAAGCGGCATAATGGTAGGCTATTGGGCTGAATACGAAAGCGGCACCATAAAATTGCAGAACGAAGAATTGAGCGCAGGAGCCTTCTACGGACGAGACAATTTGCCCGAGATTCCAAAGAAGCTTAGCATAGCACGGAAATTGATAGACGCATGGCTAAATAACGAGATATGAAACGATACTTACAAGCCGCTATCAAGCTTATAAGACAAGCGGGCGGCTACATAGCTGACAAGCTGAAGCGGGGTTATGATTGGTATACCCGATTGTTCAAACGTTTGCCTTGGTACGGACGTACAGGAATGGTTTTCGGTACGGCGGTAGCGGCTCTCATCGTGCTGCTGGGTCTTATCGACATGAATTTCTTATGGCTGTTCGGTAAATCGCCCAGTATGTTTAATGTGAAAGCACCGATACAGCACGTGGCATCTGAAATATACAGTGCCGACGGAAAACTGATAGGCAAATATTACTCTGAAAACCGCACGCCGGTAGAATACAAAGATATATCGCCCATCCTGATAAAGACTTTGGTTTACACAGAAGATGAGCGGTTCTACCATCACTTCGGCATCGACTTTGAAGGCGTTTTCGCCGCAGCCAAAGATTTCGTTACGCATGGCGATGCGCGAGGAGCGAGTACCATTACGCAACAGTTGGTGAAGAATCTGTTTAAAGTACGCTCACAATACTCTACGGGACTTATGGGGCATATTCCGGGAGTGAAGCTACTTATAATGAAAGCTAAGGAGTGGATTACCGCCGTAAAGATAGAGATGCTGTACAGCAAAGAGGAAATCCTGACTATGTATTTCAATACGGTAGACTTCGGAAGCAACGCTTTCGGTATCAAGACGGCTTGCCACACTTATTTCAATACCACCCCCGACCGTATAACGGTGGAGCAGGCCGCCACGCTTATCGGACTGCTGAAAGCTACTACTTACTACAATCCGCGCATCAATCCCAAGAACAGTCTGTTCCGACGGAATGTAGTACTGGGCAAGCTTTACGAACATCGCTTTATAAATAAGAATCAGCTCGACTCCATCAGACAACTGCCTATAACGCTGAAATTCAAACAAGAGAATTATTACACCGGAAACGCTCTGTATTTCCGCGAAGCCGTGGCTGCATCACTCAAAGAATGGTGTAACGAGAACGATATAAATCTCTACTCTGACGGACTGAAAATATATACCACCATAGACAGCCGTATGCAGCAATATGCCGAAAAGGCGGTAAGTAAGCAGATGAAGGACGTACAGATAAAGTTCGACAGACACTGGGCCAACCAGAATCCGTGGCGCAATAAAAACGGTGAGGAAATAGCCGGATTCATAGAAGAGCTGGCAGAGCGTACGCCTCATTATCATTACCTGAAACATCGATTTGGCGAAGAGACGGATTCCATCAAGTTCTATCTTAACGAGCCTCATCGATGCAAAGTGTTTACTTACGACGATGGCGTAAAAGATACTACCTTCAGTACCATGGACTCCATTAGATATATGGAGCGTTTCATGCACTGCGGATTCGTGGCAATCGACCCTCACAACGGCAACGTAAAGGCGTGGGTGGGCGATATCGATTTCCAGTCATGGAAGTACGACAAAGTTCTATCCAAACGTCAGCCGGGATCTACTTTCAAGCTTTTCGTTTATTCGGAAGCAATGAATCAGGGACTCTCGCCATGCGACTTGCGGGTGGACCAGAATATACCGTGGGAGGTAATGGACCACGGAGAGAAGAAATTGTGGTTGCCGCACAATGCCAACGGAGGCGCAACACTCGACACTATGTCGCTGAAAATGGCTTTCGCACAGTCGGTAAATACCATCGCTGCCAACGTAGCACACGAGGTAGGCATAGACAAGATAGTACGTACAGCTAAGGCGATGGGCATAAAAACACCGCTTGAAGCTACCCCTGCCCTCAGCCTTGGAGCATCCGACGTATCGCTGCTTGAGTTGGTATCGGCATACGGAACGGTAGTAAACGACGGAACAGCCATCGACCCCATATTAGTAACGTGCATAAAAGACCAAAAAGGCAAGATTATATATGAAGCCAAACCGAAAACAACCGAGGCTCTACCCTACGCCAGCGCATACCTGATGCAGCAGATGCTGCGCGGAGGTCTGACATGCCCCGGAGGTACATCGCAAGCCTTATGGCGATTCAGGATATTCGACAAGGGAACGGAGTTCGGCGGTAAGACAGGGACATCGTCTAATCATTCGGACGCATGGTTTGTAGGTGTAAGCCCGAATCTGGTAGGAGGCGCATGGGTAGGCGGAGAATATAGAAGCATACACTTCCGCACGGGAGAGTTGGGACAAGGAAGTCGCACGGCACTGCCTGTATTCGGATATTTCATGGAGCAAGTGCTGGCCGACCCTAAGTTGGCTCCTTTATATATAGCCAAGTTCGGCAACCCGAAAGAGAAACTCGACCGACAGTGGGACTGCAATACCTATATGCCTCACTATAGCGACAGCGACTCCTTATCTATATTCTTATCGGACAGCCTTACACTGAACAATGCCGAAGCCGAAATAGACATAGAGAAACTTCTGAAAGAATAAAGACAACCGTATATATAATTATATATATTTGCAGAAAAGGGAGGAATTATGAAAAGACTGATTATAGGAACATTAGCCGTATCGATGCTTTGCAGCGGATGCGCCACAAGCGGATATGGAGGAGCCAACGCTGTCTTTGCCGGAGCCGCTATAGGAAACAATATCGGCAGTGCCATAGGAGGCATTATAGGCGAGGATCGTGGAGGATGGAGAGGCAGTTACAGAGGCTCTGCCATCGGTTCATTGGTAGGAACCATAGCTGGCGCTGCCATTGGAGGGGTAATAAGCAACGCTTCGCAACCAAAAGGACATCAGGATGAAGAATACGGGTATCCTGTAGAAAGCCAAGGCGGAAGCTATTATCCGGATGAGGCTCCGGCTCAAAGAAATTATGCGCCAAGCCAATCGACCGGCATAGAGAACCTGAGCATACATAACATACGCTTCATAGACGATACGCGCGACCATGTGATTGAGTCGGGCGAAAGCAGCCGCGTTATCTTCGAGATAATAAACAACAGCGACAATACGGTGTATGGCATAGTACCCGTAGTTAAGACTGATATGAAAAAGGTGTATGTATCGTCTTCTATCATGGTAGAGCAGATATTGCCGCACAATGGCATAAAGTACACCGCAAATATAAAAGCCGGAAAACGGATTAAGGAAGACAAGATTACTATCCACATAGCCGTGGCCGACGAAAACGGACAAGAATACGACTGGCAGGAATTCAGTCTGCCTACACGCCGATAACACGCAAAAAAAAATCTCCCGCATCATGCAGAACAACCTGACGCGAGAGATTTTTTTTCGTGCAAGATTTCTCATGCACTTCTTAGGCATATTTGATTATTTGCTATCGCCATACATGCGGGCACGCATTTCCTTGATATGATCTGAAGTGATATACTCATCATACTCCATCATCTTGTCGATAATGCCGTTAGGTGTCAACTCGATAATGCGGTTTGCCACAGTTTCGATGAACTCGTGGTCGTGTGAAGAGAAGAGCACATTACCCTTATAAGTCTTAAGGTTATTGTTGAATGCCTGAATAGACTCCAAGTCCAAGTGGTTGGTAGGAGTATCAAGAATCAAACAGTTAGCGTTACGCAACTGCATACGTGCAATCATACAGCGCATCTTCTCACCTCCAGAAAGCACATCTACTTTCTTCAACACCTCTTCACCAGAGAAAAGCATACGTCCCAAGAAGCCCTTCATATATACTTCGTTGCCTTCGCCGTACTGACTCAACCAGTCAACCAAGTTAAGGTCGCAATTGAAATAGTCAGTATTATCGAGCGGCAAGTAAGCTGTAGTAATAGTAACACCCCAGTTGAAGTGACCTGCCTGCGCCTTGCGGTTTCCGTTCAGAATCTCGAACAAAGCAGTCATGGCACGAGGGTCGCGGCTCAAGAACACAATCTTATCGCCCTTCTCAACGTTGAAGTTAACATCGCTGAATAATACATTTCCGTCTTCCGACTCAGCTCTCAATCCAGAAACCTCAAGAATCTGATTACCCGGTTCGCGTTCCATCTGGAAAATGATACCTGGATATTTACGTGAAGAAGGCTTGATTTCGTCTACATTCAGTTTCTCAAGCATCTTCTTACGGCTGGTAGTCTGCTTAGACTTAGCCACATTGGCAGAGAAACGACGGATAAACTCTTCCAACTCTTTCTTCTTTTCCTCAGCCTTAGCCTTCTGGTTCTGCTGCTGACGAAGAGCCAACTGACTTGACTCGTACCAGAAGCTATAGTTACCGGCAAACAAGTTAACCTTTCCGAAGTCGATATCGACTGTGTGTGTACAAACGCTATCGAGGAAGTGACGGTCGTGACTTACAACCAACACTGTATGTTCAAAATTCGACAAATACTCTTCGAGCCATGTCACGGTATCCATATCAAGGTCGTTGGTCGGCTCATCGAGCAACAAGTTATCCGGGTTACCGAACAAAGCCTGCGCCAACATGACACGCACCTTTTCCTTACCGCTCAGGTCGCCCATCAGCGAGTAATGCTTATCTTCCTTAATACCCAATCCGCTCAACAGAATGGCAGCGTCGCTTTCAGCGTTCCATCCTTCCAGTTCGGCAAAACGTTCTTCCAACTCGGCAGCCTTGATACCGTCTTCGTCTGTGAAATCAGCCTTTGCATACAGAGCGTCGCGCTGCTTCATGATATCCCACAGAATAGTGTGACCCATAAGTACCGTATCGAGCACTGTATAAGCGTCGAACTTAAAGTGGTCCTGGCTCAACACAGAAAGACGTTCGCCCGGTCCAAGTGTAACACTTCCCTTTGTAGGGTCGAGTTCGCCCGAAATTACTTTCAAGAAAGTAGACTTACCGGCTCCGTTCGCTCCGATTACACCATAGATATTTCCGTTTGTGAATTTCATATTCACATCATTATATAATACACGCTTTCCAAATTGAACTGCTACGTTTGATACTGTAATCATTACTTTTCTTTCTGTTTTATATATTTATTTTCAGCCACAAAGGTACATAAAAATACGAAGATAAGAACAAGTTGTAGGCAAGATTATGGCGAAACCGCACTGACAAGGCTGTAGATGTGACAAAAATTCATTAATTTTGCAGCCTCATCGATATAAAATAGCTTAGGCACGGTATTTGTAGATGAGAGCGATAAAAACGAAATAAAAATAAAAACTATATAATTATGAGCAATAAAAATCATAATCACGAAGAAGAGCTGAAGCATCAGAACGCTGAAGCAAACATGCAGGAAGAAGTTCAGCATGAAGAAGAGCAGAACGCAAACGACAATGTTCAGACATTAGAAGAACAATTGCAGAATGAGCTGGAAGCTGCAAAAAAAGAAAACGAAGCGTTGAAAGATAAGTATCTGCGTCTTTCGGCAGAATTCGACAATTTCCGTAAACGTACAATGAAGGAAAAAGCTGAACTCATTAAGAATGGCGGAGAAAAGGCTATCACTTCTATTCTTCCTATCCTAGACGACTTGGAACGTGCATTGCAGAACATGGAGAAATGGGACGATGTGAAGGCTATGCACGAAGGTATCGACCTGATTTACCAGAAGTTCCTGAAAGGCTTGTCACAGCAGGGTCTTGAAAAGATGGAACCGGTAGGCGAAAACTTCGACACCGACTTCCACGAAGCCGTAGCGTTGATTCCGGCTCCGGAAGAATCGCAGAAAGGAAAGGTTCTGGACTGCGTGCAGACAGGCTATAAACTGAACGACAAAGTAATACGTCACGCCAAGGTGGTTGTGGCTCAATAACAACATCACCTCAAACACACGAAAGGATACACATATATGGCAAAAAGAGACTATTACGAGGTTTTAGGCGTCGACAAATCGGCCTCGGCAGACGCAATTAAGAAAGCATATCGTAAAAAAGCTATCCAATATCACCCAGACCGCAATCCGGGAGACAAGGAAGCTGAAGAAAAATTTAAGGAAGCTGCAGAGGCTTATGAAGTTCTGAGTAATCCTGACAAGAAGGCAAGATACGACCAGTTCGGATTTGCAGGAGTAGACGGAGCCGCTGGTGGTGCTGGTGGATTCGGCGGATTCGGTGGACAGGGTATGTCTATGGATGATATCTTCTCAATGTTCGGTGATATATTTGGCGGACACGGAGGAGGTTTCAGCGGATTCGGAGGCGGAGGCGCTCAGCCACGTCAGCGTAAGTTCAGAGGTTCGGACCTTAGAGTAAAAGTCAAATTGACACTGAAGGAAATCTCTACCGGAGTAGAGAAGAAATTCAAGGTCAAGAAATATGTGGAGTGTCCGCACTGTCACGGAAGTGGCGCAGAAGGAACCGGAGGCGTGGAAACATGTCCTACTTGTCACGGAACAGGTAGCGTAACTCGCACCCAGCAGAGTATCTTCGGCATCATGCAGACTCAGACTGTATGTCCGCAGTGTGGTGGCGAAGGTAAAATCATCAAGAATAAGTGTAAGGAGTGTGGTGGCGACGGCGTAGTTTATGCCGATGAGGTAGTAACAGTGAAAATACCTGCAGGTGTAGCCGAAGGTATGCAGGTTACCATCAACGGTAAAGGTAACGCTGGAAAGCACAACGGAGTACCGGGCGACTTGCTTGTAGTAATTGAAGAAGAAAAGCATCCGGAATTGATACGCGACGAAAGCGATTTGATTTACAACTTGCTGCTTAGCGTGCCGACTGCCGCATTGGGTGGCTCGGTAGAAATACCTACCATAGACGGTAAAGCGAAAATTAAAATCGAGCCGGGAACACAGCCGGGCAAGGTACTTCGCCTGAGAGGAAAGGGATTGCCTAACATCAACAGCTACGGATATAGCACAGGCACAGGCGACTTGCTGGTACACATCAGTGTATATATCCCCGAAACTCTGACAAAGGAAGAGAAACAAGCCCTCGAAAAATGGCAAGCATCAGAAAGCTTCCAGCCTAACATGTCGTTAAAGGAAAAGATATTTAAGAAATTCAGAAGTCTGTTCGACTAAAAACTGACTTTCGCAGAACATAAAAAGTCCGCTGCAACGGGAGAAGCCCTCACCAACGCAGCGGACTTTTTTTTGTTTTTTACGCCACACTTTAACGATATTGACATAAAACTTATATTTCTTTATGAAAACAGAACACCTCAGACCGAAAAGAATGCTTAACTTTGTCTTAACAAAACAAACATCACTATGAAATATATAATATTGTCGATACTGAGCTGCTGGTTGCTGGCTATTCCCGCTAAGGCTCAGACATCGGAAGATACCAAGGACATAGCTCCTACCCTTCCGGCAGACAGCATGACTTTATCGGTGCCGTATCCGCAGTTTAACATGATCGGCATCTCTCCGCTCGGTTACGGATACGCCAACTGGGAACTGCATAAAGGGCTAAATGCTTCATTCGGCATGAACGTCACCTTCAGTCCAAGCAAATACGCACCATCGGGAGTAGGATTCGGACAAGATGCCACCTTTCTTTATGTGCAACCACTGAGCAAACGCCTCAGCGTGGCAGGCGGACTGTATGCTTCTAACATGAATTGGGGATATTATAACCATCGCAACGTTGGCATAACCGGCATAGCTGGCTATCAGCTTACAGAAAGAATTAGTCTGTACGCCTACGGAAACAAGAACCTTACCCCCGACTATAGAAACGGCTACCCCTATCCGCTGCATTATTTCGATGCCGACAAGATAGGCGGTATGGTGAACTTCAAATTGGGCAACGCCGCATCTTTCAGCGTTGGCGTGGAGAGAATATCTTATCCGACACGATAACAATGAATTAACGGGCATCTTTTATAGAACAAAAATACGACAAGAAATGAATTACAAAGAAACTATAACCTACTTATTCAACAGTGCACCACTGTTTCAGCAAGTAGGTAAAGACGCATATAAAGAAGGGTTGGACAATACCCTTACACTCGACGAACACTTCGGACATCCACACCGCAACTTCCGCACCATACATGTGGCAGGAACCAACGGAAAAGGCTCATGCTCGCATACTTTGGCAGCTATACTGCAATCGGCAGGCTATAAGACAGGGCTTTACACATCACCGCATCTGGTAGATTTCAGAGAGCGCATACGCGTGAACGGCAAGCCTGTGTCAGAAGAATTCGTAATAGATTTCGTGGAAAAGAACAGAGCATTCTTCGAACCACTTCACCCATCGTTTTTCGAGTTGACCACCGCTATGGCGTTCTTATACTTCGCACAAGAAAAAGTCGACGTAGCCATTATTGAAGTCGGCTTAGGCGGACGCCTGGACTGCACGAACATAATACAGCCCGATATGAGCGTAATCACCAATATCAGTTTCGACCATGTACAATTCTTGGGAGATACGCTGGCTAAGATAGCATCAGAGAAAGCCGGAATCATAAAGAAAGGCACTCCTGTAGTAATAGGAGAAGCCAACCAGGAAACTCGCCCCGTATTCGAAGCCAAAGCCTTGGCAGAGCAAGCCCCCATTGTATTTGCCGAAGATGAACATCTGCTGAAATCGGACACTCATACCCCCGACGGAGGTTTTATGTACGAAAACGAAGAATATCCTCAACTGAAAGGAGAGTTAGGAGGCATGTGTCAGGAAAAGAATACCAACACACTGCTCTCTGCACTGCGCATACTGAAAAAAGCTGGCTACAACATCAGCGACAATAACGTAAGAGAAGGATTCGCCCATGTATGCGAGCTAACAGGACTGCAAGGCAGATGGCAGAAACTACAATCGGAACCTACACTGATATGCGACACCGGCCATAACATAGGCGGCATACAGTATATCGTAAAGCAACTCGCCCAGCAGACCTACAAACACCTGCACATAGTAATGGGAATGGTGAACGATAAAGACATCAGCGGTGTATTGCGCCTCTTGCCAACAGATGCCATCTATTATTTTACCCAAGCCAGCGTGAAAAGAGCGTTGCCGGCAGAAAAAGTACAAGAGCTTGCCGCCACAGACGGACTGAAAGGTCAATGCTACCCAAGTGTAGGAATTGCTGTACGCGCAGCACTCGAAAACGCAGAGAAAGACGACCTTATATTTGTGGGAGGAAGCAGTTTCATTGTGGCCGATTTACTTTCAGAAAAAGAAAACGGTTCTTTTTCTTGTAAATCTTAAATTAAAGATATTTATTTGCATAATATTTTTTTGGTAAACCTATCATAAAAAAACTATTAAAAATATGAATAACACATATAATACCGATGAAAACAAATGCGGATTGAAGAAATCCGATTTTGTAAAGACAGTAGACGGAAAAAACACTGAACTCTTTATCCTGAAAAACAATACAGGTGCCGAGATTGCTGTTACAAACTATGGCGGGGCGGTTTTGGCTGCCATGATGCCAGATAGAAACGGCAACTATGCCAGCGTAATTCAGGGACATGATTCAATAGACCATGTAATTAACAGCCACGAACCATTCTTAAGCACACTTGTAGGACGCTATGGCAACCGTATAGCAAAAGGAAAATTCACTTTAGACGGAAAAGAATATACCTTGGCTATCAACAACGGACCCAACTCACTGCACGGAGGACCTACAGGTTTCCACTCTAGAGTATGGGACGCTGAACAGACAGCAGCCAACCAAGTAACACTGAAATATCTTTCGAAAGACGGAGAAGAAGGTTTCCCTGGCAATCTAAGCGTAGAAGTTACCTATTCTCTGAGCGACGAAAACGAATTCAAAATTGAATATAAAGCTACAACCGATAAGAAAACAATCGTAAATCTAACACATCACGCATTCTTCAGCCTCTCTGGTCTTGAAAATCCTACCAAGAGCGTAGAAAACAATATCCTTACAATTAATGCAGACTTCTTTACTCCGATGGACGAAGTATCTATCACTACCGGAGAAATCCTGAAAGTAGAAGATACTCCGATGGACTTCCGTACCCCCCATACAGTAGGCAGCCGCATTAACGACCCGTTCCAGCAATTGGTATTCGGTGCCGGATATGACCACTGCTATGTACTGAACAAGAAAGAAGTAGGCGAATTGAGTTTCGCCGCTAAATGCGTAGAACCCGAAAGCGGACGTACACTGGAAGTTTACACTACCGAACCGGGAGTACAGATCTACACAGCCAACTGGCACAACGGTTTCGAAGGATGGCACGGAGCAACATTCCCTGCACGCAGCGCTATCTGCTTTGAAGCACAACACTTTCCCGATACTCCAAACAAACCACACTTCCCATCTGCAGTGCTGAATCCGGGAGAAACTTATACACAAACCACAGTCTATAAGTTCGGAGTAGAATAATACCGAATATTAATTAACCACATTAAATAATATCAAAAAACACTTTTATAACATTATGGAACAACAAAAGAAACAATGGGGAGCGATTATTGTAATGATTGCCCTGTTTGCCATGATTGCCTTCGTGACAAATCTCTGTTCACCGATGGCCGTAATCGTAAAGAATGACTTCGGCGCAAGCAACGTATTAGCACAAATCGGTAACTATGGAAACTTTATCGCATATCTTATTATGGGTATACCTGCAGGTATGATCATCGCTAAGGTTGGATATAAGAAAACAGCACTTATCGGTTTGATTATCGGTATCATCGGTATTTTGATTCAGTGGGCATCTGGCCACGTAGGAAAAGAAAGCGCATTCGCCGTATATTTGATTGGTGCATTCATCAGCGGTTTCACTATGTGTATCCTTAACTGTGTAGTAAACCCTATGCTTAACCTCCTTGGTGGTGGCGGTAACAAAGGTAACCAGCTTATCCAGATTGGTGGTGTATTCAACTCATCTGCAGCTGTTGCCGTTTACATCCTTATGGGTGCTCTTATCGGCGACGCTACAAAGGCTCACATTGCCGACGCTACTCCTGCCTTGATGATCGCATTGGCTATCTTCGTAATAGCATTCATCGTAATCTGCTTCACTAAGATTGACGAACCAGAACAAGCTCCTGTTGATACATCTCTTATCAAGGGCGCATTGAGCTACCGTCACTTCGTACTCGGTATCATCGGTATCTTCTTGTACATGGGCGTTGAAGTAGGTACTCCTACATACATCCTTCAGTATCTTACTTCTGAAGAAGGTGGCAGCATGGCAGCTTCTACAGTAGGTCTTATCGTAGCCGTTTACTGGTTGATGATGCTTGTAGGCCGTTTCATCGGTGGTGCTATCGGTGCTAGCGTAAGTAGCCGCACTCAGATTACAGTAGTAAGTACAGCTACATTGATATTGGTTCTCTTCGGTATGTTCGCTCCTACAGACATCAAGGTAAACGTTCCGGCTATCGACTGGGGAACTCTTACTATGGGATGGGAAACAGTGCCTGTTGGTATCTTCGCATTCCTTCTTGTAGGTCTTTGCACATCAGTAATGTGGGGAGGTATCTTCAATATGGCAGTAGAAGGACTTGGTAAATATACAGCTATCGCATCTGGTATCTTCATGACAATGGTATTCGGTTGCGCTGTAATGGTAGCTATCCAGGGTCTTGTAGCTGATATGACTGGCGACTATATGGCTTCTTATTGGGTAGTTGTATTCTGCGCCGCATACATTTTGTTCTACGCATTGGTAGGATCAAAAGTTAAGAAATAAATAAGCATGACTTAACCTCATGCTTTCAGAATATGAGATTGATAAAACTTTATCATTAACTTAAACTTATACTATCATGGATATAGAAAACGTAAGAAGCCGTTTTATTAAACACTTCGATGGAACTACAGGTTTCATTTATACATCTCCGGGACGTATTAACTTGATTGGCGAACATACCGACTACAATGGTGGATTTGTATTCCCCGGTGCAGTAGATAAAGGTATCATGGCCGAAATCAAACCTAACGGAAAAGATAAGGTATGCGCTTATTCTATCGACCTGAAAGACTACGTAGAATTTGGATTGAACGAAGAAGATGCTCCTAAAGCTAGTTGGGCACGTTATATATTCGGTGTATGCCGTGAAATGATTAAGCGCGGTGTAGAAGTAAAAGGATTCAATACTGCATTTGCAGGCGATGTGCCTCTGGGGGCAGGTATGTCATCATCGGCAGCTTTGGAATCTACATTTGCTTACGCCTTGAACGATTTGTTCGGTGAAAATAAAGTCGACAAGTTCGAATTGGCTAAGGTAGGTCAGGCTACAGAACACAACTACTGCGGCGTTAACTGCGGTATCATGGACCAGTTTGCTTCTGTATTCGGTAAAGAAGGTAACTTGATCCGTCTTGACTGCCGTTCTTTGGAATACCAATACTTCCCGTTCCGTCCTAATGGCTACCGTTTGGTTTTGGTAGACTCTGTAGTTAAACACGAATTGGCTTCTTCAGCATATAACAAACGTCGTCAGAGCTGCGAAAACGTAGTTGCTGCTATCCAGAAGAACCATCAGCACGTAGAATTCTTGCGCGACTGCAACATGGAAATGTTGAACGAAGTGAAAGAAGTAGTATCTGAAGAAGACTACAAACGCGCAGAATACGTAATCGAAGAAATACAGCGAGTACTCGACGTATGCGACGCTTTGGAACGCGACGACTACGAAACTGTAGGTCAGAAGATGTACGAAACTCACTACGGCATGAGCAAGTTGTATGAAGTAAGCTGCGAAGAACTCGACTTCTTGAACGATATCGCATTCGACTGCGGCGTAACTGGTTCACGTGTAATGGGTGGCGGTTTCGGAGGCTGTACAATCAACTTGGTTAAGAACGAGCTTTACGATACATTCATCACTACTGCAAAAGAAAAATTCAAAGCAAAATTCGGTCGCAGCCCGAAGGTATACGATGTAGTAATCAGCGACGGTTCACACAAAGTATGCTAAAATAAAAACATAACATAAACCGAAAGGCAGGCACGGACCGTAAGTCCAAGTGTCTGCCTTTTTTGTTTTAATAAATCCTCAAGAAAAGCATAAAACCATGAAACGATACTGCCAGACATTAGAGCTTTATAACGACCCGGAACTGATAGCCGGATATATAGAAGAACACCGCCACGTGTGGAAAGAGATAAAAGACGGAATCCGCGAAGTAGGCATACTGGATATGCAGATATACATTCACGGCACACACCTCTTCATGATAGTAGACACTACCGACGAGTTCGACTGGGTAAAAGATAACGAACGCCTTGCTACCCTACCCCGTCAGAAAGAATGGGAAGCCCACGTAGCAAAGTTCCAGAAAGTACTGCCAGGCCAAGCTTCGCACGAGAAGTGGAAACTGATGGAACAGATATTCAAATTGTAAATTCGCCCTACTTGCAATAACAAATCGGTGCGTTACTACAAGTATTTTCCATCTTCAGACAAGAAATTTACATCCGTAAGAATAAGGTTATAAAGCATATATGCCTATAAAAGCGCAAATAATACAATGAATTTGGATTTTATTCGTAACTTTGCACCAATACTAACATGTCCCAATGATGAAACATACAAAAGAATTAATGAACCATGCGGCCGATAATATCCGTATCTTGGCTGCTTCTATGGTAGAAAAAGCTAAATCCGGACACCCGGGTGGCGCAATGGGCGGTGCAGACTTCGCGAATGTACTGTTCTCTGAATTTTTAGTATACGACCCGGAAAATCCGCGTTGGGAAGGCAGAGACCGCTTCTTCCTCGATCCGGGACACATGTCGCCGATGCTTTATTCAGTATTGGCTCTTTCTGGTAAATTCACTTTAGACGAACTACAGCAATTCCGTCAATGGGGAAGCCCAACACCAGGACACCCTGAGGTAAACGTAGATCGTGGTATAGAAAATACATCCGGTCCACTCGGACAAGGACACACATTCGCCGTAGGTGCAGCCATCGCTGCTAAATTCCTTAAAGCGCGTTTGGGTGACGTAATGAACCAAACTATCTATGCTTATATCTCTGACGGTGGCATTCAGGAAGAAATCTCACAGGGCGCAGGCCGCTTGGCTGGCCACTTGGGATTGGACAACCTGATTATGTTCTATGACTCTAACGATATCCAGTTGTCTACCGCATGCGACGAAGTGACTACAGAAGACGTAGCCATGAAATACGAAGCATGGGGATGGAAAGTCTTCACCATCAATGGTAACGATCCTGACGAGATTCGCGAAGCGTTGACAGAAGCAAAAGCTGTTACCGGACAACCCACCTTGATTATCGGTAAGACTATTATGGGTAAGGGTGCACGTCGTGCAGACGGTACAAGCTACGAATGCTGCTGCGGCACTCACGGTGCTCCTCTTGGTGGCGACGCTTACGTTAACACTATCAAGAACTTGGGTGGCGACTTGGAAAATCCGTTCCAGGTATGGCCTGATGTAGAAGAACTCTACGCTCAGCGTCGTGAAGAGTTGAAACAAATCGTTGCTGAACGCTACGCTGCAAAAGCAGAATGGGCAAAGGCTAATCCTGAACTGGCAGCCAAGATGGAACTTTGGTTCTCGGGTAAGGCTCCAGAAATTAACTGGGAAGCTATCGAACAAAAAGCAGGTGGAGCTACTCGCGCAGCTTCGGCTACAGTACTTGGCGTATTGGCTACAGAAGTAGAAAACATGATTGTATCATCGGCCGACCTTTCTAACTCTGACAAAACTGACGGATTCTTGAAGAAAACTCACGAATTCAAGAAAGGCGACTTCAGCGGTGCCTTCTTGCAGGCTGGTGTATCAGAGCTTACAATGGCATGCTGCTGCATCGGTATGATGCTTCACGGTGGTGTGGTTACTGCATGTGGTACATTCTTCGTATTCTCAGATTATATGAAACCCGCTGTACGTATGGCTGCCTTGATGGAAACTCCTATCAAGTTCATCTGGACTCACGACGCATTCCGTGTGGGCGAAGACGGTCCTACTCACGAACCGGTAGAACAGGAAGCTCAGATCCGTTTGATGGAAAAACTGAAGAACCACAAGGGACAGAACTCTACATTGGTATTGCGCCCTGCCGACGTAAACGAAACTACTCAGGCATGGAAGTTGGCAATGGAAAATACTTCTACCCCTACTGCTTTGATCTTCTCACGTCAGAACATCAACAACTTGCCCGAAGGTACTGACTATGCACAAGCTGCAAAGGGTGCATACATCATAGCAGGTGCTGACGAAAATCCTGATGTAATCTTGGTTGCTTCTGGTTCTGAAGTATCTACATTGGTAGCTGGTGCTGAATTGCTCCGCAAAGATGGTGTTAAATTACGCATTGTATCTGTTCCATCTGAAGGCTTGTTCCGCTCACAGAGCAAGGAATATCAAGAAAGCATCATCCCTACCGGAGCTAAGGTATTCGGTCTTACAGCTGGTTTGCCAGTAAACTTGCAGGGGCTTGTAGGTGTAAACGGTAAGATTTGGGGACTCGAATCTTTCGGTTTCTCTGCTCCTTACAAAGTGCTTGACGAGAAATTGGGCTTCACTGCCGAAAATGTATACAAACAAGTAAAAGAAATGCTATAATGAAGATTATTGGTTTAGCATCCGATCATGCTGGCTTCGAACTGAAACAATATGTAAAACAATGGCTTGAGGCTAAAGGGTGGGAATATAAGGACTTCGGTACATACAGTACCGCAAGCTGCGATTATCCAGACTTCGCCCACCCGTTGGCATTGGCCGTAGAAGCCGGCGAATGTTATCCGGGAATTGCAATTTGCGGAAGCGGAGAAGGTATCAGCATGACCTTGAACAAGCATCAGGGCATTCGTGCCGCTCTCTGTTGGCAGCCAGAAATCGCTCATCTGTCTCGTCAGCATAACGATGCCAACGTATTGGTTATGCCTGGCCGCTTTATCGATACTGATATGGCCGACAAGATTATGACCGAGTTCTTTGAAACTCCGTTCGAAGGCGGTCGCCACGAAGGTAGAATAGCAAAGATTCCGGTAAGATAAGAAACAGTCAAAACCTATAGACTTATATAAAAGGAGACACGGATTGATACTGCAAACAAAAAGCGGCGTTATCCGTGCCTCCTTTTTTTCATTTTTAAGACAAAAGAAAAATCGTATCTCCTTTTTATCCTTATATTTGTGGGAAATTAAACACACACATAATACACCATGAAAAAGTTATTTATAGCACTTATGCTTTGCCTGCCGCTGATGGGTATGGCAAAAGAGAAAAATGATAATACAGACCCTAAATACTTGGCTGGAGCCATCACGATGACCGATGGGAAAGTAACTTTCAGCAAAGATTTCAATGTGCCTGGAGCAAGCAAGTCGGTATTGTACAGCACCATGAAGAAATGGGCTGATGGCCGATTCCAACCAAATGAAAAGATGAACGCCAGAGTGGTGTACGAAAATGAAACCGAAGGAACCATCGCCGTTATGGGCGAAGAGTACTTGGTGTTCTCATCGACTGCTTTGTCGCTCGACCGTACTCGTATCTACTACGCACTGACCATAAACGTAAAGGATGGCCAATGCGATATGACCATGAACCGCATAAAGTATTGGTATGACGAGGCAAGAAACGGTGGAGAAAGATATACCGCCGAAGAATGGATTACCGATGATATGGCGCTCAACAAGAAGCGTACCAAGCTGGCTCCTATCTGCGGTAAGTTCCGCCGTGAAACTATCGACCTGAAAGATCAGTTATTCCAATCTGTAGCCAACGTGCTGGGTGTTAACAGTGCTGCGGCTATGACTACTAAAGCAGAAGTAGTTCAGCCGGCTCCTGCTGTTGTGAAGTTGACAGAATCGGGAGTTCTGAAAGACATTAGCGTAGCACAGATTCCGTCTAACCTGAACGAGGTTGCTGCACAAGGTCGCATCACACTGACAGCCGGTGGCGAAGAGATAGAACTGAAAGCAAACAACTGGGCTGGCCTCGGAAAGTTGTTCAATAAGGATGTAGCTTACTTGGTTATCGACCAAAGCCGTATTGCAGCAAACGCTGTGATGGCCAACAGCGAAACTTATACTATTTCATTCTATCCTAAGGATGGTACTCAGGCACTAGTGGTAATTAAGTGCAAGAAGTCTATGACTCAGAAGATGACCGCCGAAGAGTTGAAGGCTCTTAATCAGCCGGCAGAAGACGGTAAGCAGTATAACATGTATACTGGCGAAATCACTAATGCGCAGATGAGACAGTAATATCTGTTACTTTACACATATCTTATTAAGCAGTGTCAGAAAGGATTGTTTTCCTTGCTGACACTGCTTTTTTGGTTTTCACACCCTACAGAAATCTTTTACGCTTTAGCAAAATATAAAAGCATACGTAGAATAAGTCAATTGATTAAAAGACAATCTATATCTTTAGCCTAAAGATGTATATCTCTAAGCTAGATAATTGAATGCGAAAACCCGAAAATCCACTCGCTATCTTCATGACAATTTCAGCCTTTATCAGCAGAAGGCAGAACTCGTTTTCACTAAAAATCAATGCAATCTCTTGGAAAATCAATTTTAACTGCATACTTTTGCGGCAGAGTACTACCAGTACTCCGTCAAAAATATCATAAACAACAAATCATTAACAAAAAGAAGCAAAACAAAATGATTATGAATTAAGTCAATTAATCAAATCAGAATGCTTGTTTTTCATGCTACATTTTTTTGTGGCCTGACTTTTTGTGCCCTTTGACGTACTAGTTCATACTTAATTCTCAAACGGGAGAATTCAAGTTCACTCAGCTTCCGTTCAGAAAATCTGAATGGATTCAAATCTCTATTTTAATCACTAAAATTTGTTGTTTATGAAAAATTTATATCTACGCGCTAAATGCATTCTTAACGATCACTCTAACAATAACGCTCCTGAATATGAGGAGAATTCTATTAATGTGGAAGTCACTTTTCCGCAAGCTATAACCGCAGACGAATTGTCCATTCGCATATATAACAATGACTCTTATAAAGAAATGTGTGTAGGATACCATTATAACAAGTCATATAAAAAGTTCAAGAAAGTCTGCCTCAACATCTCCAGCAGTGAAGACTGGGAAAACCAACATCTTAAAGCGTATGTCATTATTGACAATGAGGTAAAGTGGCAGTGCAGTCTATTCTTGCACGAACCAAAAGACAATTATTGGACAAAACAAATATTAAGTCCAATAGACGAAAACTCAGTCGAAAAGTTCTTTGTAGAAAAGTTGTCTATTACCGGCTGGTGGGATTACCAGACAACCACCAAACTCAATATCTCCAACAAAAAAGATCTCATAGAAAAGTTGTTCACGTTAAGCCAAATGGTACATGGCAAATCTGAGCTACAGCCCATATTCGTTATAGGCGAAGACGACAAGTACACACTGAAAGAATTCACGTCGGAAATGGTCAACGAATTTGTATTAGAAGGCGATACATCTATTACGGATAACTCCTCTCCTAACAGAGTGAATACATCGTTCGAAGATATTCTGAAGCATCCTTGCAACTGGGCAGAGATAAAAAGAAAAATCGGGACGGCTAAAACTTTCGTAATAGAGGCGCCACAAATAAACTACACCCTAGAAGCGGTCAACCTAATCAATCTTTTTATGGATTCCATAGTAAACGAGGTGCTCAACAAAAACGTTGTACTCGTAATCTACGGATTGATGGACAACATTAATATGCTAAAGGGAAACTGCTATACGGTAAAAGACATCTACCAGAACTGTAATAAAATCAACCTTACAGACTGGGAAGAAATTGACATTTGGAACCCTTGCGACAACAGTGACAACGACGACGCCGGCGATATCATTAAAAGTCTACTCATGCCGAAGGCAGATACCGCTGCAAGCGAACCTGCAGAAATCGCCAAGAACAATGACGCCGAAAAGGAACTCGAAGGAATGATAGGACTACGCAAGGTGAAGGACGACATGAAGGATGCACGCCTCATGAGTATGTTCAAGAAGAAAAGGGCGGATATGTGCCTACAGAAAAACAAAGAGAACGTAAACCACATGTTGTTCCTTGGCAATCCGGGTACCGGAAAGACAACCGTAGCCAAGCTTGTAGGACAGATTTATCACAATATGGGACTACTCAGCAAGGGTCATACGGTGGAGACCAACCGGGCTAAATTGGTGGGCGAATACATCGGAATGACAGAAAAGATAACGCTCGAAGTTATAGAACAAGCACGTGGAGGTGTGTTATTCATAGATGAAGCCTACACTCTGATATCTAATAAAGAAAGTGATTCAAAAGATTTCGGAAAGGAAGCTGTTAACGCATTGCTTACCGTCTTATCAGAGCCCGACCCTGACATGATAATAATCATGGCTGGATATGAGGATAAGATGAACAATATGCTAAGTACAAACCCAGGACTGAAGGACAGATTTCCGCTGAATTTCACCTTTGAGAATTATAACGAAGACGAGCTGATGGAAATAGCTTGTAACTTACTCGAAAAAGACAACTATAAGCTTACCGATGCCGCCCGTGACCGTTTGCACTTACTGATGGAGAAGGCGGTTGCCAATAGGGATGAACATTTCGGCAATGGCCGTTGGGTGCACAATCTTATAAACCAAGGTGTTATAAAGAGCATGGCCAAAAGGGTGATGCTTGGCGGTTTTACCGAGCAGAACAAGGAATCGCTGACGCAGATAGAAGAGGCAGATATTATTGAAGCCGAAAAGAACTACATCGATATCAGAAACAAGCGAATCGTATCAATACGTCCTATAGGATTCAGGGCGTAACGGCAAACTTCATAAAACAGAAAACAGGCTGTCCCAATTAAGTTTGAGACAGCCTGTTTTTCTGTTTATCTTACTTATATATTATGCCTTATCAAGCTCGAAATAGAATTCAGTTCCGAAACCTTCTTCCGACTTAAACCATACTCGCCCGTGCAAGTAGTTCTCACCGATAAGCTTCATGCTGTATGTACCAAGTCCACGTCCGAAACCTTCTTTGGTGGTATTTCCGTAAAGAAACACCTTACTCTTTACCTCTATCGGCATTACACCATCGTTATGTACAGAAAATACAACTTTATCGTCTGCAGACCAACCCTTCACCTTGACTACAGTGTTGCGACTCGCTTCGCAGGCATTTTTCACCATATTGTGCAACACCCTGCACGCCAATCCCTGATCCACCTCAAGCATCTCGTCGGTCAATGTAGATTCCACATCCAAAGTTACTCCCCACATATCTTTAACAGAAGACACAAGGCTATTGCGTACAAAATCTATCTCATCGCTCGCCTTGATTCTTTTCATCTTAGGCTCAAGGATACCTTTTTTGGCATACATAAAGTCGCGCTGAGCCATAATCTCATCAAGCAACCTGTTTGAGATTTCGCGCACTATTCCTATCGTCTCTTTAGGATCTTCATTCTGCGTACACTCAAGAATACCATTAAGAGCACCCGAAAGATTCAGCAAGTCGTGAAAGAAGATACGCTCCATCATAAGTTCTCGGTGCTGGTCGGTTCTGTCGATAAGCAAAACAACGGCATACTCCTTTCCTTCGTGCATGAAAGGAGTAGACACAGCATGAACGCTATAGTCTGTATTACCTTTTACCAGAAGATTAGCATCAGCCTCCATCTTGGCATTTGTGTTCATTGATTTCTCAACCACTTCACGTAGCTTGCACTCCTTACAACTCTCGTGAGTACCACACCCGTTACTGGCCGAAACCGCATTAGAACATTCAAGTAAATCACCGGGGCTAAACTTCCCCTCTTTCTCATTGGCCGTATAATTAACATATAAGATCTGCAGGTCTTTATCTACCACGACAAATGTTGCGCCAGTATCATCCAAAATCTTATTATCGTGAATGATTGATTCAAATTCCTCTCTCGTAAATATTCCCATTATCAGCTTAGTGTTTGATATATAATGCTTCCACATGTTAGTTCGCAAAAGTATGATTTATTTTTTCTATTAACAAATATTATTTTCCTAAAAAAAAATAATCATCGATAATAAAAAAACGTCTCTTTTCTTGCAAAAACTATTTCTTTTTAATAACATTGCAGTCGAGGCATATGACTAACACATTAATAGGCAAGCTTCTATTACCGAAAAACATATACTAATTCATATACAGCTATGAAAACTAAATTTATTTTGGCTTTTGTCATGATGTCATTGGCAATGGTTGCATCTGCTCAAATACAACTGCTTTACTTGGATGGCGGTCGTGATGTGATAGACCGCAACAAGAAACTCTATTGGATGAACGGTGACGATGATCCATGCTTTGACATTCTTAACTACAAGAAGACTGGAAACAAGGAGACTTTCACCTTGAGAGGCAAAGAAGACATAGGCAACGGTCAACACGATATATATAGCGTAGTGATGACTCTTGACGCAAAAACACAAGTGCCTATCGAAATAACCCTTGACAACAAAGAGTACAAAATAAACTCAAAGGTGAAAACCTCATCGGGCGATGCGCGTGAAGACGAACGCGTGATACAGTATTTCAAAGGTCTTGCAGGTTATTCTAAAGAATCGACACCAGCGGTTAAAGGCACAAGTGTTCCCGCTGCCGCCAGTAAAGTAGAAGAGGCAAAGCCTGAAGAAGAAACTCCGAAAGATGCAGGCGAAAAGATTAAAGACAAAGCTAAAGACGCTATAGGAAAGGTAAAAGGTGTCTTTAAAAAGAAAAAATAAGAAACTTCAAGCTTCTTAATTCTTAAGTGATTTAACGGTTAAGAAGTCTCATCAATAATCCCCAATATTGACTTCATAGCGAGAAGTCTTTTGTAAAAACGATTTTTTTGATAAAAAACATCAAATCATTTCAATGAGAATTAGGATTAAGATTTAACAGGTTGTTTTTCAGGAAATTAGTATTACTCGGCCCTTATCCCGTTGCAGCATTCCGCTGAGAACGATGTGAAGGGCCGTTTTTTATGCGCTTTTGTATGGGCCATACATACGCCACAACATGACTTTCTACGTAACTACCGATGGCGGATACGTTACATTAGTATGCAAGAGCGGAACAAAAGATGAAGTAGATGCCAAAGACGCTTGGCTTACTGCCGGCGGCAACTTGGAATCATTGCGTATCAGCGCAACTTCTAACACTACAGGTGCAGAACGTAAACTCGACGTAGTGATAGTAGACAGCGACAACCGGAACGAGCTGTTCCGCATACCTGTTACACAAGCTGCTAAATAATTCACAATAGCAACAGGCTGAACAACAGTCGCAAAACGGGCTGACCGAGTTTCTCTCTTAAAAGAGGGAGCTTGGCAGCCCGTTTTAAATTTTAAAACAACGGTAAATTCCAAACAAAGCCGGTAGCTACACGGTGGGTGTCGTAATTAGAATGCCCAAACGCCTTAGCGAGCGAAGTATAGTTATACGTACGGCCCATATAGGCTACAAAGAAATGCAGGTTGGTCTCCATAGGGAAATACTCCAACGTAGCTACATATCCGTAAGAAGTGCGATACTTCCCTTTTTCCGCTATTTCGGTAGTCTTGTCTACCCACGATGTTTCGCGCATACCCTTTACTCCGAGCTGCCATTTGGGAAGGAAGCGATAGTTGCACTGAGCTACAACAGAGCGATAAGAGGCATTGCCTACGTTATGACCGTACGGACGACCAACGATATCTGATATAATGCCAGAGCGGTCGAGGCTTTCCTTAGAATACATAAGGTCGGCAAAAGCGTACCACTTGCCCAACTTCAGCTCGTTACCCATAGCGTAATAATACATAAGGTGTCCTTTGGTCTCGCTCGATACGGTAGCCGACCAGCGGGCATTGAACACATCATTGAAAGTGCCGTTCCAGTTTACGTTGTAGAGCAACGGCATCTTTGTATCCTTCAAATCAGAAACCTTACCCTCTTCGGGTTCAGTAACACCATACGTAGATTCGAACGAGCCACTGCGGTTGTTCATCACCTGCAGATTGACATGATGATTCGGATTAAAGTAATAGCAAAAGTTCACCCCTGTAAGGAAGCACTCTTGAGTACTGCCCTTATCGCTATACATATATACATCGATAGGATTTTGGTCGAACTCTATACCTCCGAAGAAAGCTGAATGCTTACCGATAGTCAACTCCGCCCGTTTGTTGAATTTAATGGTAACGAACGCATAGTCTATAGAGGTAGGCATATTATCAATCATCTCCTGACCGTCGTTGGGGCGGTAATCATCTCCGGACCGTCGTTGGGGCGGTTAAGACGCTGGCGATAACGATAGAACAGCCAGTCGTTCAGGTTACCTTTAGCCTCTATGCGAAACTGGTCCATCTTGAATTTTCCGTCCTGAAAGCCGTCATTAAAGTCCGCTCCGAAGCTTCCCTTCATATACATAAAGAGGTTGAGTTTGTCAGTCTTCTTTTTTACATTAGTAAGCTCTTCGAACAAGGTAGAATTAGGAGAAATATTGTCATTGCCTGCGGTTTCACTGACCATCGCACAAGCCATACCGCTAGACCATAATAACATCATAAAGATAAATTTTTTCATAGTAAAAGCTGATTTATAATAACAGTTATCATTCATAGTGCAAATATATGAGGTTTCTTTCTATTATTTTGCTAATTCATGCAATAAAATAAATTTCTTATGGAATAGTTTTTTCTTATAAAAAAAAAGGATACCTTCGTGGCGCTATTGAAAAAATCAGGTAAATACCTTATAATAAAATATTTGTTAATATATAAAAAATCACTATGGAACAGAATTTGTCTAAAACACGTATTGAGAGCGACTTAATCGGTAGCCGCGAAGTACCCGAAAGTGCATTATATGGAGTACAAACCCTTCGTGGTATCGAAAACTTCAACATCAGTAAGTTTCATCTGAACGAATATCCTTTGTTCATCCAAGGTTTGGCTATCACCAAGATGGGTGCAGCTATGGCTAACCGCGAACTCGACCTGCTGACTGAAGAACAAGCTAACGCTATCATAGAAGCATGTAAGGAAATTCTTGACGGCAAACACCACGACCAGTTCCCGGTAGACATGATTCAAGGCGGTGCAGGTACTACTACCAACATGAACGCCAACGAAGTTATTGCCAACCGTGCTCTTGAGTTGATGGGTCATCAAAGAGGAGAATATCAGTTCTGCTCTCCTAACGACGCTGTTAACCGCTCACAATCTACAAACGACGCTTATCCTACAGCTATACACATCGGTCTGTATTATACTCACCTTAAACTGGTAGAACATTTCAAGGCTCTTATCGCTTCTTTCCGTAAGAAAGCAGAAGAGATGGCTCACATCGTTAAGATGGGACGTACTCAGTTGGAAGATGCAGTTCCTATGACTTTAGGACAGACATTCAACGGCTTTGCAAGCATCTTGGAACAAGAGGTAGCCAACTTGAACTACGCTGCTCAAGATTTCCTGACCGTTAACATGGGTGCTACAGCTATCGGTACAGGTATTACCGCCGAACCGGGATATGCTGAGAAGTGTGTTGCCGCATTGCGCCAAATCACAGGATTGGAAATCCGCTTGGCAGAAGACTTGGTAGGTGCTACTTCGGATACTTCTTGCATGGTAGGTTACTCTGGCGCTATGCGTCGCATCGCAGTTAAGATGAACAAGATTTGTAACGACTTGCGTTTGT
The DNA here is from genome assembly GCA_000434735.1 of Bacteroides sp. CAG:530. Classification (GTDB taxonomy): domain Bacteria; phylum Bacteroidota; class Bacteroidia; order Bacteroidales; family Bacteroidaceae; genus Phocaeicola. The sequence goes on along the minus strand of FR881210.1, from coordinate 4,963 downwards.
TGGCTTCAGGTCCACGCTGCGGATTCGGCGAAATCAACCTTCCGGCTATGCAACCGGGTTCTTCTATCATGCCGGGTAAAGTTAATCCGGTTATCCCTGAAGTGATGAACCAGATTTCTTACAAGGTTATAGGTAACGACCTCTGCGTAACCATGAGTGGCGAAGCTGCTCAGATGGAGCTTAACGCTATGGAACCGGTAATGGCTCAGTGCTGCTTTGAATCAGCCGACTTGTTCATGAATGGTTTCGATACACTGCGTACATTATGTATTGACGGTATCACTGCCAACGAAGACAGATGTCGTCAGGAAGTACACGACAGTATAGGTGTAGTTACTGCTCTTAACCCGGTTATCGGTTATAAGAACTCTACTAAGATTGCTAAGGAAGCTCAGCAAACTGGTAGAGGTGTATATGAATTGGTATTAGAACATGATATCCTTTCTAAGGAGGACTTGGATACTATCTTGAAACCGGAAAATATGATTAAGCCGGTTAAGTTGGATATTCATCCTAATCATTAATAATATTTCTAAACGAATTAATTTAGCGATTAATTTTACGTCGGTATGACGTAGTAAGTTCAAGGTTTAAAAAAGCCGACTGTCAGCAAACGCAGTGTTTGTTGATGGTCGGCTTTTTAATTTATGCATTTGCAATGTGTGGATTATTTGCTAGAAAACATTGCTATGATTGATATGAAACAATGCGATGGTTCAAACAAAACATTACGATGGTTCATATCAATCATCACATTGTTTTTCTGCTATTACACTCTCGACGCGATGTGCCTTCTGTATATATTCAGATTGTTTTCTGTAAGCACGCTGCGTATGTGCCCCAAACGCTGACGCTGAGTAACCGAATCGTCTTTAAAGTTATTGTCCTCCTTAAGGTAAATCATACCGCTTCCGGTCACGGGTAGGTATTCATCCCAATATACCGGAACATGATGCAGATTACCGTCGCCTCCCCATTTACTTACATACTCCAAATGTTGCTCTGTACGATAGCCGTAGGCGTTTACCTTAATGGTGGAGTTATCGCCGATGGTCTGTAATTGCTCTGTCTTCAAGATACAATTGGTAACGCAGGACGGGTGCTTGAAACGGCCCTGTCCCCAAAAGTTAGCCAACGCTTCATGCTCCCAGAAAGAGCTGTGTTGCTGCATGTTTCGTCCGTAAATATCTTCCTGCGGACGTATCTGCTGATACATAGGCACGCACAGCAATGGGGCGAAACAGAAATAGATAGCACGGAAATAGCGGGAGTTGATAGCGTAGAAATCGGCTTCTGCCTTATCGTAATCAAAACCTTTGTATTGCTGCGGATTCATATCGAGGTTAAGCGACTGCATGTGATTTGAGAAGATGACGTTTATCATCCGCTGCTTGCCGAAATCGAAATCGTCGCCGAATCCTACCTTATCATCTTTAAGCAGATTCATCATGCTTTCTTGGGCAAGAGGCGTAAAGAGTAGAGCGTATTGCTGATTGTTGTTACGGTTACTTGTATCGAAGGCTACCTCGAATTCCTCGTTGGTCATCATAGCGAAATCAGCGTTGCTAAGGTCTCTCGATTTCTTACGTAAGGAGTGTCGCTTCATCTTGAACTTAAGCGAGCCTTCACTATCTGCCAATCCGCTTTGCTTACGGTAGAAAATCAAATCGGGAGCCGCCGTATTGCCATAGATAAGACGAGTCTTCTCAAAGTACTCCGGGTAAGGAGCCGTAACGCTGGCTACAAGTGTTTCCGAGTGATGAACAGTACGTGTTTTTCCGTCAGAGTCGGTTTCTTCTGTAGTCCAGTGAATGGTTTTCTCTCCGTAATAGGTCTTGGTACCCATTTCCATTTTACGGGTGCGGCATATCACGAACGGATTTCCGTTAATCAGCCCGGAGTGCGAATATACCACCGAGCGTCCGGCGTTAAACGAGTCGCTCCATCCGTAAGTTGCCTTCAAATCGGCTAAACGCTGAGTGGTGAAATATGGATCGAACTCCAGTCGGGGTACGGTTTTAGTCATCATGCGTGTAAGCACATCCCAGTCGTACAAGTTATTTAGCGGAGCCATCTGCTGCCAAGCTTCCTTTTTCAGCTTGTCTACCTTGGCAGTCAGTTTGTCGCGTTCCGACTTCATCTCCTTAATTTTAGGATTTATATCAGTGAAAAGTAATCCCAATGCACCGAATATAACAAAGCCCACGATTAGAAGGTCTACGTAATCTAACACATCATACATGGTGAAGCCCACTATGAAACCTACAGCCACGCACAGCCATAGCAAGACACGCCACACCTTTTGCCATCGGATGCTCGTCATCACCTTAGACAATGAGTTCTCTTCCGAATAAATCCGTCGGCAAGTCTCACGGTTTTTCTCGACATCGACCTGCGCTTCTGCCGCCAATTCGGCAAAAGTCTTCTCCGCTACCTCTTTAAACTTGTGGCGATAGACGTTTACATACTCTTTCAGCGGATCGTAGATATCCTTCTGCATAGACTAATAATCAGAAAAATTTGCTTCTCGCTTGTTCGCGTACCTCTGCCGATGCGGTGAACGGTATACGTGTGGTATATCCCTGACGGGCAGCTACAATCATCTTGGTGGGCCAAGCAAAGATATCTGTGTTCCACTGCGTTACTCGGCTGTTATACACAGTACGAGCAGCGGTAATCTCACGCTGAAGATAGCTGTTCTGCTGCATGGCATCGGCAATGGCGTTATGCGCTTTAAGCTCAGGATAGGCTTCTACCTGAGGAAACAAACGTGCGAACGCTGTACTTACCTGCTGATTTACGGCGTTTCTGTTTGAGTCGTTCACGCTTCCTCCGCGAAGTGCGGCTACAGTTTTCATCACGTCTTTATCCAACTCTACAGCGCGTTCTACCAGTCCCACTACGTTCTGCAAGATTTGCACTCGCTGTTCCAGATAGTTATCGATATTAGAAGCCTCAGCCTGAATGCGCTGTTCAAGTTGCTGAAAATAATTTCGTGCCGAGATTTTCATAAATATGAATATCACACCCGGCAGTATTCCTACCAAGCAACCTACTACGCCCACCAGCATAGGGTCGGTCAAAGTATGTCCCATAAGCAACACATAGAGCAACACAAGCACCGGGATAGTAACCCACAGCGCAATTTCGAACAAAGTAGAGCCGAAGCCTACCACCACCGGAAGCTGACGATTGATAACGTGTATGTCCTGACCCTGATTGTTTACCGGGCCTGTAAGTTCATCTAATTGATTTGCCATAATAAGTACCTTTTTAATGATTTCTTTTCGTTATTTGCAAATATATAGTTTTTAATTATAAAACTATATATTTACAAATAACTCTCTGAAAATAAGTCAAATATAGAGGTCTAAAAGATGCATGTAACGATTTAGTGATGGAAGTCCTACTTCGGGTTACACTGCTTTGCATAGTTTCAAATAACTCATATACGAATGTAGGAAATATTGGGGATATAACAAAATATTTTCTCGTTTATTTTGTTATATAAATCTGATTATTAAAGTATTAATAAGCACAGTTGTACTTTTATTGATACCTACCTGTCATAGAATAGCCGGGAACAGAACCTCCCGGCTATTTTTTGTCCCAGCTTGGCGTTTTCTGTCTTTTTTTGGCGGTTGCTCAACGGTTGAGTAACCAATGGCCTTGTAATATCTCCGTAATATTGCACCATAAACAATAAAAACAAGGTCATTATGAATAACAGAAGAACCGCACAGGGTGGGCAGATGGCCCATATGCTCAGTACCATACTCGCCAAAGTAACCAACATTGAAAAGTTACTGGCTCCTGCCATACATAACTTGCCCGACAGCGAGATACTGGAATCAAAAGGCGTGCGCCTGCTTACCAAAATGTCCAGACATTCAGTAAATAGCATAAAATCAGCCAACTAATTCATAAACAAAGTATTGCAAATTAGTTGTTTTTTTGTATCTTTAGGTCTTCTCCCCGCAAATAAGGTTTGTCAGCCAATACGGGGGAAATTCCCCAAGGGGGATATGACTAAGATACAATTTTTTCAGAAATTCACCCTACTTTGGGCTTTACAGTATTTGATATTCTGGAGAAATATCGCAAGAATTTTAATGAGAGTGAACTTGGCAGGCTTCATTCCAATTGGAAAAGTAGTGCAGTTTTTAAAACAAGTTTTTCATATACTGCAATATTTAAGCATCCTTGCCACATTTTCAATCAGCGAACAGCCACTAGCATGAGCACCTGTAGAACCTTTAAACTCATTCTCATTTGCATCAGACCAGATTTCTCCCCAATAAAAACTGCAAAACATTCTGGGCCATTTATTGCGGTCGAGGTTATTTTTCCACAAGGCCTCTGCATTATACAGAAGAAAATCCCTGGCCAAGATACGCATACTTCGGTCAACTGTTGTATCAAGTATGAAATTAACGGCATAAGGTACAAAAATAGCCTTGAAAATGCTTTGATCGGCAGATGTACCCTCGTTACGCAACAAACCGTTCTTGGTACACCAGCCTGCTTCCAAAGTCTGTCTCATCACATATTCTGTTTTTTTCAGATAAGTCGGGTCTTGCGTATGATGATAAAGCAGCCGAGCAGCTTCAATAAAAGTTCCCTGAGTATAGGATAATGGCATTTTTTCCAGCTTCCCGTCAGCAGACATAATACGCTTTACAATATAATCATAAAGCTTTTTAGCATGATCCAAATATTTCGAATCATTGGTTCTAGCATAAAGCAAACTGGCTGCAATGCAGGCCGGATTATTAGTACAGGCATTCCTTACTGAATTTTGATCATTCCAAGGCAACGCCCAACCGTATCCGTCATTATCAGAAGCACGCGTAATAATATCATTGTCATATAATTGTTTGGCCTCTTTATAATAACGTTCATCTTTGGTGGCAGCATTCATGTGCAATAAAGTATCCTTATTTTTCAAGGAAATGCACAATAT
>FR881209.1 GCA_000434735.1 Bacteroides sp. CAG:530 | reverse complement strand
AAAAAGAGGATGCATCGTTTCGACACACCCTCGCTTTGCGGTTTCAGTGAGATGAGCGATCGTCTCATCGTTACGTAGAATCCTTTCAGGTTGTCTGAGTGCAGTGCTGCCTGCTCTAAGTATTTCGAAGAGAATCCCCCTATATATAGTTCAATGTTGCCCGTAACGCTATGTATCTGTATGATGGTGCCCGGCAGAATAGTCACAAAATCGTTCGCCTTCACCTTAACACGGTTAAGGTTGACCGACGCTTCCACCTCGCCATTTGTGCATAGCACGAATATTTCCGATTTTATGCAGCACGGAAAGTCGGTGTACAGCTCCAACAATTCTTTAGTGATTCCGGTTCCTACCAGCCAGTCGGTAGGCAAGTCTATTTTAGGGAGTTCTTTTTCCATATCATCAATTCTTCCATTAAATCGTCTACATTGTAGAACACCTTTTTCTATATGTATAACCTTGTAAATATACTAATGATTTTCTGAATAACAACAGAATGCGGGCTATTAAAACTTATGTTCTATATTCAAGTCGTGAAAAGTATTAACAAAGTCGTCTTACTTCG
>FR881208.1 GCA_000434735.1 Bacteroides sp. CAG:530 | reverse complement strand
AATATCTCTAGTATAAACTTTCTCTTCTACATCCTTCAGACAGTCATCAAAGCGGTTAGCTATAATAGCCTTGCTCTGCGCTTTGAATGCATCGAGGTTATTGACCACCTTGCTGCCAAAGAATGTTGTTCCGTCTTCAAGGGTTGGTTCATAGATAATAACTTCTGCACCTTTAGCCTTGATACGTTTCATGATGCCCTGAATAGCCGACTGACGGAAGTTATCACTGTTTGACTTCATCGTCAAACGGTAAACACCGATTACACAATTGCCTTGTTCTGATCCGTATTGGTTGTTGCTTGAATAGTCATACCATCCAGCTTTGCGAAGAACTGCATCTGCTATGTAATCCTTACGAGTTCTGTTTGACTCAACAATAGCAGACATCATGTTTTGAGGAACATCCTGATAGTTGGCAAGGAGCTGCTTGGTATCTTTCGGCAAGCAGTAACCTCCGTAACCGAATGACGGGTTGTTATAATGTGTACCGATACGTGGGTCGAG
>FR881207.1:32823-82490 GCA_000434735.1 Bacteroides sp. CAG:530 | reverse complement strand
AGGGCGTTTTTGAGCTTTTGACACACCCTCTTATTAATAAAGGTGTACGAGTATTGCAGCGAAACGGTAAAGCGAGCTATGGCATCGAATCTATATAATGATATACATGCGGCGATAGAGATGATGTATTCTAAAAACGCTACTGACGTAAAACTCAACTCATCGAGAAGCGAAATTATCTGCAAAAACTTCACTCAATTGGTGACTCTACATTACAAGGAAACCCGAAACGTGGCGTGGTATGCCGAAAAGATGAATATCACACACGCGCATCTGTGCACTACCGTAAAACAGTCTACCGGAAACACGTGCATAGAAATAATTTCGCGCATGGTTATTATGGATGCCAAGTCACAGCTGAAGTCGACTAACCTGTCTATACAGGAAATAGCCGACTCGCTGAACTTCGCCAATATGTCTTTCTTCGGAAAATACTTCAAACGTTATGTAGGCATGAGCCCGTTAGAGTATCGGAATAAAGGATAATCTCAATCGGGCAACTGCACCACACCTACTTTCTTCTTTCCGTTCATCTTTACCGTAAGCGGTTTATCGAAGTGTACCCACCGCAAGAACTTGGTTTCTTCTACCGCAGGCATAGAGTTAAGCAACTCCTGATTGTAGATGCCATCGTTTATATAAGCGTTGATGGTGAAATATCCAACTCCGAACGACGTTAGATTCTGGAAGAAGTGTGTTCCCTGGCTTGGATCTACACGATAGTTGGTAAGTCCCGCCTCAACAATTACACGCGCTGCCGATATGTTGGGCCACTTAACAGGTATTCCCAACCATGTATCGCTACTGCCCCAACGTCCCGGACCTACCAATACATAATGCTTGCCTTCATCAAGGAATCGTCTGTTCAGTTTCTCTATATCGTAAGCGATAAGTTGATTGTTCGATGCTGAATATCCATCGGTCTTTACGTATATCACATCTTGTATATCGTCCATCACGCCCTGTCCCAAAGCATTTTCGCTACGCAGCAAGATCTGTTCTGACGGAATAAGATTAAGGTCTTCAGCCAAATCGGCTTTCATATCCACCATGGGGCGAATCTGCAATAAGTAGAACGTGCCGTTCTTTTCTTTCGCATTAAAATTGACGGCAAATTCTATCTCCACCGGACGGCGCATCTCGCCCTGACCGTACTTCTGTACCAACTGAAGGATTCGCGGCAACGGGAACACGTCATGCTGAAGAATGTTGGCGAAAGTAATCACCTTTCGTCCTCCTGGATAGATACCATCGCGGATAACCATATCGTATGGGTCGTAAGTAGAGGCTATATAATTGAGCGAACCGTCGGCTTCGGCCTCTTTTACCGGAAGTTTAAGCAAATTAAATCCATCGTCGAGCGAGAAGTTCTGCCCCATATTCTTCAGGTCGAGCGCATAGAAGCGGGTCTGGGTTTCTCGTAAAGCCATTTCCATCTCACTGGTCTGTAACACCTTATCTGGATGATACGGACATACACGCAGCGTAAGTCCACCGTCAACAATGTATTTACCAAGTCCCAACGCCAAGCTTACAGTACCCTCTTCGGCTTGCTCGTCGTTGATAGGATAATAATTAACCGAGCGCGCCACACCCGAAATGGACGGATAATAGCGGTCGCCATACTGAGTACCTACCACCTCTTGCAATATAACCGCCATCTTCTCTTGGTCTATGACATTACTGGTGGCCTGCATATACGCCTTGCTGTCCTTATAATATACCGAAGCGTAAACTCCCTTGATGGCATCGCTCAGCATACGCAGCATCTCGTACTTATCAGATAAATAAGGTATCATATAAGTAGAATAGATACCGGCGAAAGGCTGGTAGTGCGAGTCTTCAAGCAAACTGGATGAACGGATGGCAATGGGCGATTTCACTACATCGAAGAATGCGAAGAAGTCCTCTACCAAGCGGTCGGGCAACTTGGCACGCAAGAAGTGACGCAGTATCTCATCGTCGCTGGCATCGCTCAAAGCCAACTGATACAGATTATTAGTATCCATGAACTCATCGAAAATATCGGTACACAGCACCACCGTCTTAGGGATAACCACCTGAGCGTTCTCGAATTCATCGAACTCGGCATGACGTTTCACCATATTATCTATGAAAGCCAAACCACGCCCTTTACCTCCCAACGAGCCGTCGCCTATGCGAGCGAAATTAGAATAACGGTCGAAACGGTCGCGCTGGAACACTGCCACCACTCCCTGATTCTTCATCTTACGATATTTCACTATGGCCTCGAATATAATCTCGCGGTGAGCGTCGATATCTTTCAAAGACTCCCACGTGATTTGCTTCAGGAACTCGGCTACCGGAAATATGGCACGCGAATATAGCCATCGCGAAATATGGTTTCGGCTTATATGATAAAGGAAAGACTCGGCGGGAATGGAGAAAACCACGTTCTGCAGTTCCTTCAGATTATGCACCCTCGCCACCTCTTCTTTAGTATGCGGATTACGGAAAATGAAATCGCCGAAACCGAAGTTTTCGGCCACCGCCTCGCGCAGGTCGATGTTCATCTTCTTAGAGTTCTTATCAATAAACACGGCGTTTACGTGCTGAGTGAACTCGCGGTTCGCTTCCTCAGCCGACTCAAGGATAAGTGGTACGAACGGATTGCGGCTACGCACCTCGGTAAGGAAAGTCAGTCCGGCTTTAGGGTCTATCTCTCCCCCATGCGGAAAACGAGCGTCGGAAACTATACCTAATATATTATCCTGGTATTTATTGTAAAGTTCCATAGCCTCTTCGTAAGTACGCGCCAACACAATCTTAGGACGACCGCGCATACGCAGCGTACGCTGATGTTCATTCAACGCCTCGGTAGCGAACTCCTGACTCTGGCGAAGCACGAACTTATAAAGATTAGGCAGCACCGAAGAATAGAAACGGATGGAATCTTCTACCAAAAGAATCATCTGCACACCCACCTCTTTTATATCGTGCTCCAGATTCATCTTATCCTCTAGCAATTTGATGATAGATACAAGCAAATCGGTATTGCCCAACCAACAGAACACATACTCGAATATGCTAAGGTCTTCGTGCTCCATACGCTCTCTGATGCCATGCGAAAACGGAGTTAGCACCACCAACGGAATATGCGGATAGCGCTCCTTAATCTGGCGGGCGATATCGAACGTATCGCTGTTGTCGGTACCCGGCATACAGATAACCAAATCGAACATCGTATTGCCAAGCTGCTTCCACGTATCCTCCTTGGTAGACACCTGGGTAAAACGCGGCGGATAGCGAAGACTCAAACTCATGTATTCATTAAATATCTTCTCGTCGATACGTCCGTCGTCTTCAAGCATAAAGGCATCGTACGGATTGGCCACGAGAAGCACATTGAAGATACGCTTGGTCATAAGGTTAACAAACTGCGTATCTTTAAAATAAAGCTGGTTTAATTTTAGCTTGCTGAGCATAACTTTCGGTATTTTGGCTTATTTTTTTAACAAATTACGGCATTAATATTGACTTATGCAATACGGAAACAACCATCACCCCGCATTTAGTCAAAAGTCCTTACGGCTGGCGTTAACATTTTATCACCAAACACCCGAAAATTCTTTGAAAAATATTTTGCCCATTAATATAGAAAGCTATCTTTGCAGTACGAAAACATCTCAATTTGTCAGACCTTAAATTTGTAGAGTCATGAATATTAACCAAATTATGTCATCGCTTGAAGCTAAGCATCCAGGCGAATCAGAGTACTTACAAGCAGTAAAAGAAGTATTACTCTCTATTGAAGATATCTACAACCAACATCCCGAATTTGAAAAGGTGTCTCTTATAGAGCGCTTGGTAGAACCGGAACGTATCATCGCTTTCCGTGTGCCTTGGGTAGACGACAAAGGTAAAGTTCAAGTAAACTTGGGTTACCGCGTGCAGTTTAACAATGCCATTGGCCCGTATAAAGGAGGTATCCGTTTCCACGCTTCTGTAAACCTTTCTATCCTGAAGTTCTTAGGATTTGAACAGACATTCAAAAACGCGCTTACCACATTGCCTATGGGCGGCGGTAAAGGTGGATCAGACTTCTCACCCCGCGGCAAGAGCGACGCTGAAGTTATGCGTTTCTGCCAGGCATTCATGTTGGAATTGTGGCGTCATGTAGGTCCTGATATGGACGTACCGGCCGGTGACATCGGCGTAGGCGGTCGCGAAGTTGGCTACATGTTTGGCATGTATAAGAAACTGACTCACGAATTTACCGGAACATTTACCGGTAAGGGACTGGAATTCGGAGGTTCGTTGGTTCGTCCTGAAGCAACCGGATTCGGAGCTTTGTATTTCGTGAAACATATGCTCGACGGTAAGGGCATTGACATGAAGGGTAAGACTGTAGCTATCTCTGGTTTCGGTAACGTGGCTTGGGGAGCTGCAACTAAGGCTACTCAGTTGGGCGCTAAGGTTGTTACTATCTCTGGTCCTGACGGTTACGTTTATGACCCGGACGGAATCAGCGGCGAAAAGATTGATTATATGCTTGAACTTCGTGCTTCGGGCAACGATATTGTGGCTCCTTATGCAGAAAAATATCCAGGTGCTACATTCGTAGCCGGAAAACGTCCTTGGGAAGTGAAAGTAGACATCGCTCTGCCTTGCGCTACTCAGAACGAACTTAACGGCGAAGATGCTAAACACTTGATAGACAACAAGACTATTTGCGTAGGCGAAGTTTCTAACATGGGATGTACTCCTGAAGCTATCGACGCATTCATAGAACACAAGATGCTGTTTGCACCGGGTAAGGCAGTTAACGCTGGTGGTGTAGCAACTTCGGGACTCGAAATGAGCCAGAACGCTATGCATCTTAGCTGGAGCGCACAGGAAGTGGACGAAAAATTGCATCACATTATGCACAATATCCACGAACAATGCGTGAAGTACGGAACAGGTGCCGACGGATATATTAACTATGTTAAGGGTGCTAACGTGGCAGGCTTCATGAAGGTGGCACACGCTATGATGGCACAAGGAATTGTTTAATAAATGTAAGAAAAGAATATGATTTTATAAAAAGTATACAACATTTTTGGTACATTCATAATTAATGTATACTTTTACGTTATATCTCGTTTAGTTGTATTTGTATTTTGTATTGTAGCTTGCGCTGCCCACCCGTGAAGGTTCGGCAGCGTTATTTTTTTCTGTTAAAAAATCCGGATATTTTCGAAATTTTGCGTCTTATATATATAAGGACTGTAATTACCAACCTTTTTTTATAATGAACGTACGTAAATATATAATCCTCGCAGTAGGAGTATTCGCTATCGGCATGAGCGGATGCGACCGGGATTTGACGCAAACCGATAACTGCTATGACAAAAGGCTTGTCATAACTGGAGACTCCTACTCCGATTTCGGCGGAATGCAGTCAAGAGCCTCATCGGACAAAATGGAAAACGGAGACAAGATACTGATGTACGCTACAGGCGGACTGACAGCCGACGCCGAAGAACTGACATATGCAAATGGGGTATGGCAACAAGCCTCTCCCCTAACATGGAACGAACAGGCGAAGGATGCAGAAGTACTCTCTTATTATCCGGCTGAAAATATCAAAGACAATAATCTGTATCAAGAAAACGGTGCTCTCATCGATGTGCTATACAATTCTCAGACTGTAGCCTATAAAAACAATATTACTCTTTCGTTCGGGCATCTGTTCTCAAAGCTGAATTTCATCATCGATAAAAACTTGAACAACAAAATAGAATATGTAGAGTTTACACCATCGGCAACAGTAAACCACATAGATTTGCATACAGCTACGTATGTGTGCTCTGAGCAAAGCGACAGAACAATCAGCATAGCTCGACAGGATAGCCGCAACTATTCTTTGATAATCCCGGCTGACGAGAACTTATCTGTAGACATCACGCTGGTCACGGCAAATGGGTGCAAAACGGCAACCGTAGCGGCAAGGACCTATAAAAGAGGAACTTTATATCAATGCAATATCAAAGAAGAAAAGAACGGTGCCGGCATTTATACAGCCGACGATTTTATCGCCTTCACGAATCTAATAAACCAAAACGCATACGAAGGCCGCAGTCTGGATGAATTCAGAGAAGATAACGGAGACAGCACTTATACATATTATCTGAAAAACGATATCGTTCTTACCGACAAGGACAATGCAAAAATACAATTAGGGGAAAATGAGAATATTATATTCAACGATGTGCTCGACGGAATGAATCATACGATATCGAACTTGAAAATAATGCCCGGCACCAGCAAACCATACAGATTAGCCTTGTTAATGAACAACGAAGGAACAGTGAAGAACGTGAGATTAAGCAATGCGCAAGGCACGTTCAGTCAAAGAAGCTATCTGGCTCTTCTGGTAGCATATAACAAGGGGCTTATAGACAATTGCCATGTAAAGAACTCCACCATTACTGTAGATAACGAAAACTCAAACCAAAACACTGGTGCTATAGCCGCCCTGAATACCGGGGTAATAATCAACAGCTCGTGCAATGGGGTGACAATTAAGTCAAAGAAGAGGAAGAACAAGTACCTGTCAGCCGGAATGATAGTATGTAACCATAATTCAGTAAATGGTAAGGTTAGTAAGGTTATGAATTGCTATGCATACAACTGCAATGTTACAAACAGCGGCCTGACCGGAGGGATATGCGCCAGAATGCTAGAAGGCAGCACAATAGAGAATTGCTACACAAGAAAAATCACATTCAAGAGCACTGGCACAACGGGCGAACTGGTAGGCAGTTTTTTAGATGAATCAATTGTAAAAAACTGTTTTTATGAATATGGAAAGAGAGCTATAGGCGAACAGGCAACACCCAAAAGCAACTTAGCTTACTCGAATACGATAACCGACCCTGCCAAAGCTATCCCCACGAGCGAGGTGGCAACACGCCTCAACAATTGGATACAAACTACCGGAATATCGAGTTTCAGCGAATATAAATTCACTGAATGGACACAAGGAGAAGAAATTCCGGCCATATTCATTAACGAAAGAGAATAATAGCCAAAAGCAAAAAAAGGAAACACACCAGTCTATTTAAATAAGGATTCCATATCTTTGTATCTATAAGTAATTTCAAGATATTAAGTTATGCGATATTCCATCATAATACCCGTATACAACCGTCCCGACGAAGTGGATGAGCTATTGAATAGCCTTACACAGCAAACGGTGCACGACTTCGAGGTAATAGTAGTAGAAGACGGGTCGTCCGTGACTTGCGAACATGTGGTAAAACGATACGAACAACAGCTGAACATACGGTATTTCAACAAGCCGAACTCTGGACCCGGACAAACCAGAAATTACGGTGCGGAACGTAGCTCGGGAGAATATCTGCTGATATTGGATTCCGACTGTATATTGCCTCCGGGCTATCTGGCTGCCATAGAAGAAGAGCTGAAACTCCAACCGGCAGATGCTTTCGGAGGTCCCGACCGTGCGCACGACTCGTTCACCTCTACGCAAAAGGCCATCAACTATGCCATGACGTCCTTTTTCACGACTGGAGGTATCAGAGGCGGAAAGAAGAAAATGGACAAGTTCTACCCGCGCAGTTTCAACATGGGTTTGAAAGCCGATGTGTACCGTGCATTGGGAGGATTCTCTAAAATGCGGTTCGGCGAAGATATCGACCTGAGCATACGCATCTTCAAAGGAGGATACAGTTGCCGGCTGTTTCCCGAAGCGTGGGTATGGCACAAACGACGCACCGACCTGAAGAAGTTCTTCAAGCAAGTGTATAACTCAGGGATAGCTCGTATCAACCTATACAAGAAATACCCCGAATCGCTGAAATTAGTGCATCTGCTTCCGGCTGTATTCACCCTAGGTGTAGTGCTAGTATTGCTCAGTTCATTGATTTGCCCATACGCATTGTTGCTCTTGGCTATGTTTGCAATAATAATCTTTACCGACTCTTCCATCCGGAACCGAAGTCTCTGGATAGGCATGCTGTCGGTACTGGCGGCATTCATACAACTCACCGGCTACGGATCGGGATTCCTGTCCGCCTGGTGGAAACGCTGCATACTGAAAAAGGATTCTTTCTCTGCCTTCGAGAAGAATTTCTATAAATAGGCACACCCGAAAAGTTTCCCGACTCAGCATGGCAGCACAAATTAAAATATCAGATGGAAAAGAAACTGAACATCAACCAATGGGCAGAAGAAGACCGTCCGCGCGAGAAAATGACTCTGCACGGAGCGGGTGCCCTGAGCAACGCCGAGCTGCTGGCTATATTAATAGGTTCGGGAAACACCGAGGAATCGGCAGTAGAGCTGATGCGTAAAATACTGGAGCAGTATCACAACAACTTAGGAATGCTGGGAAAAGCCGACATAGCAGAACTATGTCGATTCAAAGGCATAGGTCCGGCTAAGGCCATAACTATACTGGCGGCCTCCGAACTTGGACGACGAAGAGCGGACGAAAAGCCTCGCGAACGGAAGCAGATAAAGAGTTCGCAAGACATTTACGAGGTATTTCATCCGGTAATGTGCGACCTCCCGATAGAAGAGTTCTGGATTATGCTGCTCAACCAATCGCTGAAAGTCATAGACCGCATACGCATAAGTCAGGGCGGTTTGACCTCTACGCAAGCCGATGTGCGTTGCATTCTGCGCGAAGCGTTGCTGAAGCGCGCCGTGGGCATAGTGCTGTGCCATAACCATCCGTCGGGAAATACCACGCCAAGCCGTGAAGATACCCGACTGACAGAGCTGCTGTGCAGAGCCGCAGAAACGATGAACATCAAAGTGATAGACCATGTGATAGTGACCGACGGAAGCTATTTCAGCTATGCCGACGAGGGGAAATTAGCGTAAACAACAGACTAATAATAAATTTATCCGTATAAAAATCAGGCAACTTTCATTTTTCGCCCGATTTGCATTATCTTTGTTCCATCAAACATGTTAAATCAACAAATTATGGCAAAAGAACTTGAACTGAAATACGGTTGCAACCCGAATCAGAAGCCAGCCCGCATCTATATGCAAGAGGGCGAACTGCCTATCGAAGTATTGAACGGACGTCCGGGCTACATCAACTTTCTTGATGCACTAAACGGATGGCAGTTAGTAAAAGAACTGAAAGAAGCTACCGGAATGCCGGCTGCTACTTCATTCAAACACGTCAGCCCAGCCGGAGCAGCTATCGGCTTGGAACTTGACGAAACCATGAAGAAAATCTATTTCGTAGACGGTTTACCTCTATCTCCGTTGGCTAACGCATATGTACGTGCTCGCGGCGCAGACCGTATGTCATCGTATGGCGACTTTATCGCCTTGAGTGATGTATGCGACGAAGAGACTGCTCGTTTCATCAACCGCGAAGTATCAGACGGTGTTATCGCTCCGGGGTATACAGAAGAGGCTTTAGCCATACTGAAAAATAAACGTAAGGGAACTTACAACGTTATCAAGATAGACCCAGAATATCGCCCAGCTCCTATCGAACACAAGGATGTATTCGGAGTTACTTTCGAACAGGGACGTAACGAAATCAAATTGAACGGTCCGGAATTGTTTGAAAACATACCTACCGCCAACAAGAACTTCCCAGAATCAGCTCGTCACGACTTGATGATTGCTCTTATCACCTTGAAGTACACACAGTCTAACTCTGTATGCTACGTTAAAGACGGACAAGCTATCGGTATCGGAGCAGGACAGCAAAGCCGTATCCACTGTACTCGCTTGGCTGGTAATAAGGCAGATATTTGGTATCTGCGTCAACACCCGAAGGTATTGAACTTGCCTTGGGTAGAAAAGATTCGCCGTGCCGACCGCGACAACACTATCGACATTTACATCAGCGATGATTACGAAGATGTATTGGCAGATGGCGTATGGCAGCAGTTCTTCACAGAAAAACCTGAAGTATTGACTCGCGAAGAAAAATGCGAATGGCTGAAGACACTGAAAGGTGTATCATTAGGCTCGGACGCTTTCTTCCCGTTTGGCGACAATATTGAACGTGCTCACAAGAGCGGTGTAGAATATATTGCACAGGCCGGAGGTTCGGTACGTGACGACCATGTTATCGAAACTTGCGACAAGTACGGCATCGCTATGGCATTTACAGGCATCCGCTTGTTCCACCATTAATATTCTATTAATCATCATAAAAAAAGAGAAGACCGATTTGGCCTTCTCTTTTTTTATGTATGTTATATAAGGTTCTATTAGAATGTATACAAAACACCCAATGAAATATCTGCAGAATCGAATGTTACGCCGAAACCATTTTCGCCTTTGTAATAATCATCGCGGTATCCGGCAAATCCAAGCTTAGAAACCAAGCTGAATTTATTGTTCAACTTAATTTCGATACCCGGCTTCAAACCGATTTCGAATCCGTTGGTAGAATCACCGTCTTTTACTTTCACCGTAGAGAATCCCATTCCCATATCAACGAACAAGCGAACAATCTTATTTTCATAGAATGAATAACGAGCGAATGGAGCGATAGCAAAACCTGTAGTCTTTACTGTATAGTGTTCTTTTTCAACCTTTGCATGCGCAAAGCCCAATTCTCCACCAATTTCCCATTTAGAGTTCAGTTCTACACCAATTTCCGGAGTAATAGAGAACGAAGTCAAGTCGGCATCGTCATTTCTCCAAAGACTGATACCACCACCCAAACGGATGTCTTGAGCACTAACAGACAAAGCTGCCATGATGACAACAACGAGCATTAAAATCTTTTTCATAATGTTCTTCTTTTTTAGTTAATTAAATCATTTAGTTTGTTTAATGAGAGCAAATGTAATGATTTAATTTATTTGTACAATCATAAACCATACGTTTTTGTACATAAAAACGCTATAAACTCAGATTTTTCATATATTGCCTACCGAATAAAACGTTTTAAATAAACTACGGCTCAAGCATTTCCTTATCTGTCAGCAAAGGAAGCTTAGGATCTCTGCAGTCCAAACGGAATGTATAAGTATAGTCTTTAGTCTTATCTTTGGCGGTTCCGCCGATAGCTTCTATAAAAGGAGTAAGTGCTAAGTAGCGTTGGGCGGTGCAACGGTAGATATCGGTAGTATCGGTAGACTGCACATCGATATCGAACATTTCTTTAGCTACAAGCACCATCTCCAAACTCATTCGTCTGCGCCAGGCATCAAGGATAGGATAATAATCATCCAGATAATTCTCTATCAAATATCGGGAACCCTTATCAGTGAGTCGCACCAAAGCAATGACCGAATCTTGCTCGGTAGCCTCAACCCTGTAATCAATAAGTCCCGCTTTCTGATAACAAGTCATACACGAATCGCAGCCACGGCACTCGTACACTTCGCCAAATCTGCCACCGTTTACTAGCCACACCTGATTGATAGGCGTCTCAACGCCTCCCATTCCCGGATGCGTAACGTGAGGATTCTGTCCACCTTTCGGCAACTTCACCATTCCTGTTTGCAACGCTATCACATAGAAGTCTTTGTAATATCCCAATTCACGCTGGGCAATCTCTTCAATCTCTCTGTTGCGATGGGTGCAAGACGAAACGCCAAGACACATACATACCACCATCGCCATCCTACTAAATAATTTACGTTTAATCATGATACCTTAGTTTACTTGATAATAAGCAAAACCCGCCGCAACAGACAGATGCGATACATCTTGGTTTGCTGCGGCGGGTACAAATTTATCCTAAAATCAACTTATATTACAAGAATTATTTGATAAAATTAATCTCGTAAATATCTGGCTGTGTGCTACTATTAATAGTAAGCATACCATCCAATTTAATAGCTGTAATATCAACAGGATTTTTAAATCTTATTTTCAGAAAGAAGTGACTCTCACCGAAATAAATTATCCGTTTTTGTGTCTATTGGCACGACGGCGACGGTATTCTTCTTTCATCTTTGCCGAACCTGAGCCATGCAGACCAGTAATATAGGTTTTCTTCTTGGCCTTGGTCTTTACCTTTTCTTCTTTCTTCTTTCCGTTTAGCTTACTGCCTTTAAATACAATTCCTTCGGTTAAAATCTTTTCTATATCCATAGGTTTAATCATTTTGTGGTTGTTTGTTTTGGAGTCAGTTTTACATGACTTCCGTTCTTAGTACACACTAACGTGCGCTTCAAAGGTTTCCGCGTCTTCATATCGAAAAGGAGTCGCGGATTTACGTGCTGTCCGTCTATGCGGACTTCAAAATGCAAGTGCTCTGTTGTAGCTCGTCCGGTACGTCCAGTCAACCCAACGGCTTGTCCGGCACGGACAGTATCTCCAGCTTCTACCATATTAGTGGAGTTATGACTGTACACGGTCTCCAATCCGTTAAAATGACGCACCACTACCACCTTACCGTAACCGCCATAGTGCTTGGCCATTCGTACAATGCCGTCCATCACGCATCGTATAGTATCGTTCGCTTTTGTCTTGATATCATCGCCCGAATGTCCGCCTCTTGAGCCGTAAGCCGAAATCACCTTCCCTCCCTGAAGAGGAAAAACAAAAGAAGAATCTGATAGTTCTTCCAGATGTATCTCAAACTTACTTCCACCTGCAAAAAGCTCTGGAGTTCTCACACGGATATGGTTACGCTCCATATGCGAAAATATAGCTGCCTTGTCGGGTTCTACAGCGTGTATCGCCATAGCTCCATAAAGCAACACTCCTATTATTAATAATAGTTTCCGATACATATTATTCAAAATAAACGATTCTAATATTTGTTGCCTGAGCGAATTCTTTCAACAACTCTACCATATACTCTACGCCGTCTTTCAGTCCCTCGCTTCCGCTATAGCCATTCATGATAGCCAGCAGATGAGTAGTCTCTAAACCCAGCTTAGTACGTTCGTTATCGCTTGTTGGAGTTCCAACGCCTCCTACGACATCACGATACACAGGCATTCCTTCTATATTTAGCTCGCCACGTCCTATACCTTCGTATGGTTCACCAGCTTTTCCTATGCCTAATACCAAACGGTCGCCTTCTATTTTATCAAGATCGAAACCTCCGATAGAGTGACCGATATTGATAGATGCCAAGTTGATAAGATCTACCAATGTATCTATCTGATAAAGAGACATGCCTTTCAATATACGTCTGCACAGCGCCTCGCCCGAAGGACGATATCTACTTGGGTCTTTTCCGCATTTCTTATAAGCCTGACGTGTGGCTTGTATAGCCGGCATCTCTTTTATGGAATCGGTAGTATATTTAGAACGATATAGTTCAATATACTCTTCTATTCGTTTCCAGAGTGCCTCATCGTATTGTGTATTTACTACATCGGCAAATACCGCAGCTCCACGAAACTGTGGCCACGCAGCGTGTAGTTCTTCTGATACTTCTACTGTTAATTCTCTCATTTTTCTTTCTTTTTAAGTTAACCGAGTAGCATGATTCCCGACAGGATACGTCCCGAAGCGATGCCTTGTCTGCGTGCGGAGAAGAAGTCCTGATTGTCGGTCCACGTGCAGATGCCCGCTGTCTGTATATTCTCTGGTTTCACGCCAAAGCCCTCAAGCTGCATCCGGTTGGCTTTCCAAAGGTCGATGTGCCATTTGTCTTGGCGCACGGCTATCTGCTCCATATCAAATCCTTCATTACGAAACTTATCGTACACCTCGTCGCCAACCTCGAATGCGCTAAGCGATATGCTCGGTCCGATACATGCCGTAATGTCTTCTCCCTGCGTACCATATTCTGCAGCCATCGCTTCGAGAGTTTTACTCACGATATGCGCCACAGTTCCTTTCCATCCAGCGTGAATGGCAGCTATCGCCTTACGCTTTCTGTCGTAACACAGCACGGGTACACAGTCGGCTGTCGAGATGCATAAGCACTCGCCTTTGCGGTCGGTTATCAATGCGTCCACTCCTTCCAGCGCTTCTTTCCGCTCAGTAATGCCTTTAGTCAGAAACGTATCGTCTATTTTGCGCACTACCGTATTATGAGTTTGGTGCGGAATTATCAAATTATTCGGCATCTGAGGCATCAAGCTACGGAGCAAGGCGCGGTTTTTATCGACATTCTCCGGAGCGTCTCCGCAATAGTCATTGCAGTTAAACGACGCATAGGTTCCGTTACTATATCCTCCGTGACGGGTAGTAGAGAAACAAAAAATGTCGGGATACAACTTCATGAGGCTGTATTCCAACATTCTTTTATTATTAGTTATCCGAGTCATCATTCCTTAGTTTCTTCCTCGTCGTCCCAATCTACCTCTTCGTATTCGTAGTCAAAGTCTTCATCCTCTGCCTCGTCATCGTATTCATAGTCGAAATCTTCGTCTTCGCCCATGTCTTCCAGTTCCGCCTGAAGTTTCTTCAGGTCTTTAGGACGATGAACAATCGATTCATGACGCAATCCCTCCAGACGATTACTGTCTTTGTTCAATTCAGTCCACAGTATATCCTTAAGTTGCTGTATGCCGGTATTGGCTACAGATGAGATGAATATATGCGGTATATTTTCGGGCAATGTAGGTTCAAGCATCTGTATCAGTTCTTCATCCAGCATGTCACTCTTGGTAACGGCCAGCACTCGCTGTTTATCCAGCATTTCCGGATTAAACTGCGCCAACTCGTTAAGAAGTACTTCGTATTCATGCCGTATATCATCAGCGTCGCCAGGCACCATGAACAGCAACAGTGAGTTGCGCTCTATGTGACGCAAGAAACGCAGTCCAAGTCCCTTACCTTCGCTAGCACCTTCTATGATACCCGGGATATCTGCCATAACAAACGATTTGCCATCGCGATATGAAACGATACCCAGATTCGGTTCGAGGGTAGTAAATGGATAATTGGCAATCTTGGGGCGTGCAGCCGATACAGAAGAAAGCAAAGTCGACTTTCCGGCATTCGGGAATCCCACCAGACCTACATCAGCCAGTAATTTCAATTCCAATATCACGGTCATTTCCTGCATAGGCTCTCCCGGCTGCGCAAATCGCGGAGCCTGACGTGTAGCGGTACGGAAATGCCAATTTCCTAATCCGCCGCGTCCGCCTTTCAGCAAAACAACCTCCTGTCCGTCTTCGGTAATATCGCACACATACTCACCGGTTTCGGCATTGTATGCTACTGTACCGCACGGCACATCAATCACTCTGTCCTTACCATCTTTTCCGAAGCTCTTGTTCTTAGAGCCGTTGCCTCCATGCTCGGCAAAAACGTGACGCTCGTACTTAAGGTGCAGCAGAGTCCAATAATTGCGGTTTCCACGCAATATTATATGACCTCCTCTACCACCGTCGCCACCGTCGGGTCCTCCGTTGGGCATATATTTCTCACGACGCATGTGCATCGAACCTCGTCCTCCCTTACCGGAGCGGCAATAGATTTTTACGTAATCAACAAAATTAGATTCAGCCATTTTAAATTCTTTGTATTAAGGGGTTAAATTATAATACCCGAAAAAATCATTAAGAAAGGCAGAAGCCTTCCAGACCACCATAGGCAGCCTTTACGCCTCTGCCTTTATTATTTCAAAAATTACAATTTTTCGATAGCAGCACAGATGTCAGCGAAGATGCCGTCCATTGTACCCAAGCCATTGATGTGGCTGTACTTACCATCGTTCTTATACCAGTCAATCAATGGAGCAGTCTGTGAGTGATATACCACCAAACGTTTCTTGATTGTTTCTTCGTTATCGTCAGCACGACCCGATTCCTGTCCACGCTTGATAAGGCGAGTCATCAGTTCATCTTCTGGAACTTCCAAGTCAAGCATTACAGATACTTCCTGTCCGCGTTCCTGCAACATCTTCTTCAGAGCCTCAGCCTGAGCGATAGTACGTGGGAAACCGTCGAAGATAACGCCTTTGCTATCTTTGAAGCTATCGAAAACGCTTGCCAAGATGTCAATCATCAAAGCGTCAGGAATAAGCTGACCGTTATCGATGTATCCTTTAGCAGTCTTACCAAGTTCAGTACCGTTCTTGATTTCAGCACGCAATACATCACCAGTTGAGATATGGTTCAAGCCATATTTTTCTACGATACGAGCACTCTGAGTTCCTTTACCTGAACCCGGTGCACCGAAAATTACAATATTCAACATAGTCTTCTCTAAATATAATTTAAATGAATTATTTTACAGTTAAGTCTTCGTTTTATTCTATTACAGTATAGATATCGCGATAGTTACGGCCCAATCCGTCGTAATCGAGTCCGTAGCCTACTATAAAGTCATTAGGAATGCTCATGGCTATATAGTTTATATCGAGGTCCACCTTCAGCTTATCTGGCTTAACCAGCAATGTAGCTATACGGATTTCTTTCGGATTGCGGGCTTTCAGCGTTTCGATAAGACGTTCCATAGTAAGACCGGTATCAATGATATCTTCTACGATTACGATAGTACGTCCTGTTATATCATCATTGAGACCAACCAATTCTTTCACTTTTCCCGTGGACGACGTTCCTGCATACGAGGCAAGTTTTACAAAAGAGATTTCACAAGGTACGCTTACATGCTTCATAAGGTCGGCAGTAAACATGAATGACCCATTCAACACGCTGACAAAAAGAGGGTTTGCATCTGCCAAATCACGGTTTATCTCCTCACCCACACGGGCCACTTCTTTCAGAATCTGTTCTTCTGTAATGAAAGTCTTGAATTGCTTATCCTTTATCCGAATAGTTTCCATAATGATACAACTTTATAAAATTGGAGCAAAATTACGAATTATCCACCAAACTTTAGTATTTTTACGGTCAAATTTGTTACAAAAAGAATATGATGAAAATATTATCTTGCGCACAGCAAAAAGAGGCAGACGCTTATACTATTAGCAACGAAAACATATTATCCATCAACTTGATGGAAAAAGCGGCATCGGCTATTACCGATGAGATTTGCAAACGATGGAACAGCTCTCACCGCATCGTAACTTTTGCCGGAGCGGGAAACAACGGAGGCGATGCCATAGCGGTATCAAGAATGCTTTACCTGAAAGGGTATAAAGTGAAGGTTTACTTCTTCAACATACAAGGCACTCCGTCTGAAGAATGCGTTACCAACATCGGTCGTCTGCAGCAATGCGGATTCGATGATTATCATGAAATAAAAGACAGTTTTGAACCGCCTCAGCTAGAAAGCTCGGACATTATAATCGACGGACTGTTCGGCTCCGGACTTAACAAGCCTCTCAGCGGAGGATTCGCAGCCGTAGTGAATTACATAAACGCTTCGCAGGGAACAGTGGTTTCTATCGACTTGCCATCGGGCATGATGGGCGAAGACAACTCTAACAACATACGTCAGAACATCATCCACGCCGACCTTACACTGAGCATCCAGTTGCCTAAACTGGCTTTCTTGATGCCGGAGAATGAAGACTTTACCGGAGAATGGAAGACACTCGACATCGGCATTAGCAAGACTTATATAGAGAATGCTTCAACTCCTTATTATATTACAGAAGCTAAAGACGTAGCTGCATTTATCAAGCCTCGCAAACGCTTCGCTTATAAGAACCAGTTCGGACACGGACTGCTCATTGCCGGCTCACAAGGCATGGCGGGTGCTGCGGTATTGGCGGCACGGGCTTGCTTGCGCTCAGGTATCGGACTGCTTACAGTACATACGCCATCGGCCAACCACGCTATTCTGCAAACCGCAGTTCCGGAAGCAATGGTAGAAGATGACTTGTGCGAACATTATTACGGTGCGCCTGCCGACCTCGACAATTATCAGGCTGTAGCCATAGGTCCGGGTATGGGACATGAAGAAGATTCGGCACTCGCTACTTACGAGCAGATAAAAGACTGCTTCATTCCGTTGGTACTCGATGCCGATGCGCTAAACATATTCAGTACTCACCGCAACTATCTGAATTACATTCCTAAGGGCAGTATCCTTACACCGCATATAGGAGAGCTGGAACGTATAGTAGGCAAATGCAACAATAGTTTTGAACGTCTGGGCAGAGCAAAAGACTTGGCCAGCTACCTGAAGAGCTATATCATTCTGAAAGGAGCGCACACAGCCGTCATTACTCCCGATGGCAACTTCTACTTCAATCCTACCGGAAATCCTGGCATGGCAACCGGAGGTAGCGGCGATGTACTTACGGGTATCTTGTTGGCTTTGCTGGCACAAGGATATGACTCTGAAAGCGCATGCCGACTAGGAACATACGTACACGGACTGGCAGGCGACATAGCATGCCGCAGAATGGGAGAAATCAGCATGACGGCTTCTGATATCATAGCCGCACTGCCTGAAGCATGGAATACATTAAGCGTAATCAAATAATCTGATTCGATATGAAGAGAACTTTATTTTTCGCAATGGGCGCATTGGCGGCTTTCTCTTTCAAAGCTGCCGCGCAGGACATCGATTATTACACTCCCGAAACAACCGAAGGAGTGGTTTACCTCTTGCCTAAAACAATGCTTGAGGTGAATGTCATAGCTACGCAGGTTACTTATACTCCGGGCGAATTATGCCAGTATGCTAACCGATATCTGAAGATGAACAATGTTAACCCTTCGCCGGAAACGCATTGGAAAATCAAACAAATAGACGTGCGCTCTATCGGTGTACCCGACAAGAGTAAGGCATATATCGTTAAGCTGAAGGACAAAAGTCAGATGTCGAATGTAACACTGACAGACGAAGGTGTAATCAAGTCGATAAACATTGATAATAACGACAACTCTAACGAACGTCATAGTTATAAATTAGAGAAATCTGCTCCAGCAGAAAATGCACGTAAATACATGACCGAAGATATCCTGATGGCTGGTTCTACGGCTAAGATGGCTGAGCTAACCGCTAAAGAGATATATAACATACGCGACAGCAAAAACCTCATCTTGCGTGGTCAGGCTGATACGATGCCGAAAGACGGGGCTTCGCTCAAGCTGATCATCGACAACCTTGATAAGCAGGAGAAGGCTTTAACTGAAATGTTCTCGGGAAGTACTATTACCGAAGATAAGCTGTTCACCGTACGCATCGCCCCAACCGAAGACATTAAGAACGCTGTAGTTTTACGTTTCTCGTCACTCCTGGGTATAGTAGATGCCAACAACCTGTCGGGCGAGCCTATATATATAAGTGTAAACAGTACGGCTCCCATCGCTCCGGCTGATGACAACGCGAAAAAGAAGAAACGCCCCGAAGGAGCTATCTATAACATTCCGGGCAAAGGAAAGGTAACAGCAAGCTTTAAGGGAAAGAACTATTTCAGCGGTGATATGCCTATCACACAGTTTGGAAGCACCGAGGTGCTGACTACCGACTTATTCAACAAAAAATTGAATACTCGCGTGATATTCAACCCCGAAACCGGTGGTATCGTGAAAATAGATAAAGACTAATCTTTAGTGGACTCAAAAAAACCTCAGTAGCTCGTCAGATTTGAATTTGACGAGCTACTGAGGTTTTTTGTATAGAGTATTATTATAATCGTACTTAAAATAATCCATAATTTCTGCCATTATTATAATCGTACTTAAAATTTCTACAGAAAATCGCCTTTATTTTAATCGTACTTAAAATAATCCCTCAAGATGCAAAATAAAGTACACCACTTACCAGTGTAGTATACTTTTACTATAGGAGATAAATGGGCTATTACCTATCAGCAAGATTAAGGTATAAATCTGGTAAAACACACCCCGCTCAGAGTACCTTCTGAGGCCGTTTTTACCAGTTTGAAAAGAGAATGGAAAAGAATGCGAATAGTTGACCTGCAATATGCGAATGGTAAGGTTGCAATATGCGAATGGCAGGTCTGCAATATACGAATGGATTTTTATGGATTAACGGATTTTTTCGCCAATTTTCATATATGCTGTTTTTACTATAACACATACAAAAAACGCTCCGCATAAAATCAGTCGACTTCATGCGGAGCGTTAATTACCTTATGGCTTCTATTTATTTCTTTATGTTAGCTTCTTCCAAATGATAACCGAATTTGCGGTCGGCCACCTTCAAAGCAAACGCCACTGTCAAAGACAAAATAGCAAAGCCGGTGAAGATGCACATCGGCAAGGTGTAATCATAAAGCACGGTACCGTTTTCAACACCTGTAACACAGAACTTGTCGAGAACTACACCTATCAGTGTAGGAACTCCCCACAAACCGATATTCTGAATGAAGAAAATCAATGCGTATGCTGTACCAAGCTGCTTAGCAGGGAATATCTTTGCCACAGCCGGCCACATGGCAGACGGAACCAATGAGAAGGCAATACCCAATACAATCATCAATGCGATGGCAACTACTCCACTGGTAATAAACGGAAGTGAATAGATTGCGTGAACGCCAATCAGCATGGCAGAGCCGAACATCATGATAGAAGCCGACTTACCGATGCGGTCAATCAAACCGCCGAATACAGGAGTCAAGAACAAGGCTCCCATAGCAGGCAGACCGGCAATGAGTCCCGCCAAGTCTTCACTGATACCGTATTTACTTATCATCAACTCTGAAGCGTATTTCTGGAATGGGAACACGCACGAATAGAAGAGTACGCACAACAAGGCTATCAACCAGAATCCAGGATTGCAAAGAATGAGCTTAACGTCTTTAAAAGAGAACTTCTCTTCATCGGAAGCACCTTCGGCCTTCAGCTCATCTTCTATCTGACGGTCGAACTTCTTATCGAGGATAGAGAACGAGAAGAAAGCGATAAGTCCGCCAAACAAACAAATCAATCCTACAAACACAGGCGATGTGATGCCGTATGCCTTAGCCAAAGGAATAGACAAAGCGTATGCGCCTTGCGAACCTACACGCGCCAAAGCTACCTGAACACCCATCGCTGTAGCAAGTTCCTTACCTCTAAACCATTTGGCTACCATCTTAGTGGCTGTGATACCTGCCACCTCGGCTCCTACTCCGAAAATAGAATAACCTGCCGAAGCGATAAACACATCCGAGCGATATCCTAAGATAGTACCCAAGTCGGCACTACCCGACATATAGGTCATGGCATAGTATTCAATTCCCGTACCTACCACCATCAATATAGTTGCCAGCTTTCCGGTAAAGCGGATTCCGAAACGGTCCAAAATCAATCCGCCCCAAATCAGCATCAATAAAAATACATTCAGGAAACTATACGCTCCGGTAAACACTCCGAAGTCGCTGCTGGTCCAACCCAAATCGGTCTGCAGCATAGTTTTCAGCGGAGCGGTCACATCGTTAACGTAATAAGACGCCATCATCGTGAAGGCAACAATGACTAACGCCCCCCAACGCATAGCGAAAGAGTCGTTCAGCCTTTTAATGTTTTGTTCTTTCATCTTAAATTTATGTTTTATAATATATTTTCATGCAAAAGCGCACAAATATACGTTTTTTTTCGCCCCTTTTAGTTCATTGATTGCAAATAAGTTCTATCTTTGTTACATATTGTTCTGGCATGGAATAATAATGCAAAAAAGATGTATAACAATAAATAAACTAGCACCATGAAAAAATTTAAGACCACGGCAATATGTGCCATCTTGAGCGGTAGCTTGCTCTTCTCTTCATGCATCGGTTCTTTCGGATTGTGGAACGGTTTAAAAGACTGGAACCAGGGTGTAGGAACTAAGTTTGTAAACGAAATTGTGTTCTTAGCTTTTAATATTATCCCTGTATACGGTGTAGCTTACCTTGCCGATATATTAGTATTGAACAGCATCGAATTCTGGTCGGGTTCTAATCCTGTAGCTCAGATAGGCACAGAAAAGATTATCCACGGAGAAAACGGTGACTATACCCTCCGCACAAATGAAGATGGTTATACTATCATAAAGCAAGGCGAAGAAGACAAGCCTCTAAACTTGGTATATAATAAGGAGAACCGCACTTGGAACGCTGAAACAGAAGGACAGTCATTCGAACTTATCACTATGAACGAAGACGGTACTATCACTTTCAAGCAGAAAGACGGTAGCAGCAAAACAGTAACTCCCGACGTGATGGGTATGTCTACAGCAAAGGCTGCGCTCGAAGGGTCTCCGCTTTTTGTAGCAAGATAATATAAAATCGGTCTTATCCGAAAAAAGCATAACGCCTCTTGAGAAGATTCCGCCATAAATGGAATTTCTCAAGAGGCGTTTCTTTTGTCATTCAACAAAAAACAAAGATATTTTAGCCAAATGTTTTTTCAATTAAAAATAATGCAGTATCTTTGCAACCCGAAACAGACCATTACACGCTTATTATAGGTGTTACCAACCAAAACAGCTAATAATAACAATAAAGTATATACTAAAAATGAAAAAAGGTATTCATCCTGAAAACTACCGCCCGGTAGTATTTAAAGACATGTCAAACGGCGACATGTTCTTGTCTCGTTCAACTTGTGCAACTAAGGACACAGTAGAATTCGAAGGCGAAACATATCCTTGTGTGAAACTTGAAATCTCTTCAAGCTCTCACCCGTTCTACACTGGTAAATCTAAATTGGTAGATACAGCCGGACGCGTAGATAAGTTCATGAGCCGCTATAACCGTATCAAGAAGTAATTTATATACTTCTAACCTCACTAAAGGGATAAGTACAAAAATCTGTATTTATCCCTTTATTTTTTACCCCAACTTAACTCGAAAAGCACTTCTCACAGCCCATACCTCAACACACCCACACACCATTCTAAAGAACATCATATTCTAAACATATGTAACACTTATGCAATAAGTCGGATTATTTATGCATCCTTTTCACATTTATTAAGAATAAAGCTGGATTTTTACTGCAAATCATGCATATTATCTCAAACAAATCGGTAAATTTGCGACCGAAAACAGAATAATTATACGAGATGAAAAGTAAAAACAGCAGACTTGATTCTATCAAAATGATAATTTCAAGCAAAGAGGTAGGCAGCCAAGAAGAATTACTTAAAGAATTGACCGCCGAAGGATTCAAATTAACACAAGCTACACTATCGCGCGACCTAAAGCAACTGAAAGTTGCCAAGGCAGCTAGTATGAACGGAAACTATGTATATGTATTGCCCAACAATACCATGTACAAGCGAATGACCGAACCGCATACAGCCTCTGACTTGCTGCGAAACACAGGATTTAAATCCATAGAATTTTCGGCCAACATAGCCGTTATCAAGACACGTCCGGGATACGCAAGCAGTCTGGCATACGACATTGACAACGCCAGCCTGCATGAAATCATAGGCACCATAGCCGGCGACGACACCATCATGATGGTGGTAAGCGAAGGATGCAGCCGTACCGACGTAAAACAAGCTCTTGCTCATATCATCCCCGACATTAATCGCATTTAAAACAGAAACCAATAAAAGAACTACATAAGAAAAAATGGAATCTACTAAACAAATAGATGTTATGGTAGCCGACGCCTCGCACGAGGCTTACGTTGACACGATACTTGATACTATCCGAGAGGCAGCAAAAGTGCGCGGCACTGGTATTGCCGAGCGAACTCATGAGTATGTAGCCACCAAGATGAAAGAAGGTAAGGCGATTATCGCATTGTGCGGTGACGACTTCGCCGGATTTACTTACATCGAATCGTGGGGCAACAAGCAATACGTGGCCACTTCGGGATTAATTGTACATCCTAAATACCGCGGATGCGGACTGGCCAAACGCATAAAACATGCTTCGTTCACTTTGGCACGCTTGCGATGGCCTAAAGCTAAGATTTTCAGCTTGACTTCGGGTGCCGCTGTAATGAAAATGAATACCGAACTGGGATATGTGCCAGTAACATTCAATGAACTGACCGACGATGAATCGTTCTGGAAGGGATGCGAAGGCTGTATCAACCACGAGATATTGATGGCCAAAAAACGTAAGTTCTGTATCTGCACAGCCATGCTTTATGACCCGGCTCTGCATACAGACGATAAAATAAACAACTTTTAAAAACAGAAGATAGACGCTTCAATAAACAATATAATACAATGGAAGAAAAGAAAAAAGTAGTCGTTGCTTTCAGCGGCGGATTGGACACCTCATTCACGGTGATGTATCTGGCTAAAGAAAAAGGATATGAAGTATATGCCGCATGTGCCAATACAGGCGGTTTCAGTCCTGAACAACTGAAAAAGAACGAAGAGAATGCATATAAATTGGGCGCTACCAAGTATGTTACCCTCGACGTGACTAAAGAATATTATGAAAAGAGCTTGAAATACATGGTATTCGGTAACGTACTGCGAAACGGAACTTACCCTATATCGGTAAGCTCGGAACGTATCTTCCAGGCTTTGGCAATTGCACGATATGCTAACGAGATAGGAGCGCACGCTATTGCTCACGGTTCTACAGGTGCCGGAAACGATCAGGTGCGTTTCGACATGACTTTCTTGGTGATGGCTCCGGGTGTGGAAATCATCACTCTGACACGCGATATGGCTTTGAGCCGCGAATACGAGATTAATTACCTGAACGAACACGGATTCGAAGCTGACTTTACCAAACTGAAATACTCGTACAACGTAGGTATTTGGGGTACTTCTATCTGCGGTGGAGAAATATTGGATTCTACACATGGATTGCCAGAATCGGCTTACCTGAAACAGGTAGAAAAGACAGGTTCAGAATTGTTGCGTCTGGAATTTGAGAAAGGTGAATTGGTAGGTGTAAACGGAGAGCACTTCGACGATAAGATTAAGGCTATTCAGAAGGTGGAAGAAATTGGCGCTCCTTACGGAATTGGCCGCGACATGCACGTAGGCGACACTATCATCGGTATCAAGGGCCGTGTAGGATTTGAAGCCGCTGCCCCTATGCTGATTATCGGAGCGCATAAGTTCCTCGAAAAATATACATTGAGCAAATGGCAGCAGTACTGGAAAGACCAAGTTGCCAACTGGTACGGAATGTTCTTGCACGAGAGTCAGTATCTGGAACCGGTAATGCGCGACATCGAAGCTATGCTTACCGAGTCACAGCGTAACGTTAACGGTACAGCGATCCTCGAACTTCGTCCGTATTGCTTCTCTACAGTAGGTGTTGACTCAAAAGACGACTTGGTTAAGAACAAGTTCGGCGAATACGGAGAAATGCAGAAGGGATGGACTGCCGAAGACGCTAAGGGATTCATCAAAGTGCTTTCTACTCCGCTGAGAGCTTACTATGCTAACCATAAAGACGAAGCAGACATCTGATATGATTAAAGTAGGAATTATAGGAGGAGCGGGATATACGGCAGGCGAACTTATTCGCCTGCTTCTTAATCACCCCGATGTAGAAATAGTTTTCATAAATAGTTCTAGTAACGCCGGCAACAAGATTACAGACGTACACGAGGGACTTTACGGCGAAACGGATTTGGTTTTCACTGATGAGCTTCCACTGGATAGCATAGACGTACTGTTTTTCTGCACGGCTCACGGTGACACTAAGAAGTTCATGGAAAGTCACGTGGTTCCCGAAGATTTGAAGATTATCGACCTCTCGATGGATTACCGCATCAAGAGCGACGACCACGACTTTATATACGGACTGCCAGAGCTTAACCGCCGCGCTATCTGCAAGAGCAAACATGTGGCAAACCCAGGATGTTTCGCTACTTGCATTCAGTTGGGATTGCTGCCGCTGGCTAAGCATCTTATGCTTAACGACGACGTTATGGTTAACGCCATTACCGGAAGCACCGGAGCCGGAGTGAAACCAGGTGCTACAAGCCACTTTAGCTGGCGTAACAATAACATGAGCATCTATAAGCCGTTCTCTCATCAGCACGTGCCCGAAATAAAGCAGTCGCTAAAACAACTGCAAAACAGTTTCGACTCGGAAATCGACTTCATACCGTATAGAGGCGACTTTGCGAGAGGTATCTTCGCCACCATAGTGGTAAAGACCAAGATAGAGCTGGAAGAAATTGTGAAGATGTACGAAGACTATTATGCAGAAGACTCGTTCACGCATATCGTTGAAAAGAACATCGACTTGAAACAAGTAGTAAATACCAACAAGTGCTTGATACACTTGGAGAAGCATGGCGACAAACTGCTCATAGTTTCATGCATAGACAACCTGCTGAAAGGCGCAAGCGGACAGGCTGTTCATAACATGAACCTGATGTTCAATCTGGAAGAAACCGTAGGATTGAAACTGAAGCCAAGTGCTTTTTAAACAACAATACGACAAAATCATGAAACTATTCGACGTATATCCCCTATTCGATGTAAACATTGTAAAGGGAAAAGGATGCCACGTATGGGATGATAAAGGACAAGAGTACCTTGATCTTTACGGAGGTCACGCTGTGATTTCCATCGGTCATGCGCATCCGCATTATGTAGAAGCTATCAGCAAGCAAGTAGCTACACTGGGCTTCTATTCTAACTCAGTGATAAATAAGTTGCAGCAGGAATTGGCCGACCGTCTGGGCGCTATGTGCGGCTACGATGATTATCAGCTTTTCCTTATCAACTCTGGAGCGGAAGCTAACGAGAATGCGCTGAAGCTGGCTTCATTCCACAACGGACGCACTCGTATCGTATCGTTCGAGAAGGCGTTCCACGGACGTACTTCACTGGCGGTAGAGGCAACAAACAACCCAAAGATTATAGCTCCTATCAACGATAACGGACATGTAACTTATCTGCCTCTGAACGATGTAGAGGCTATGAAGGCTGAATTGGCTAAAGGCGATGTATGCGCAGTTATCATAGAAGGTATTCAGGGCGTAGGCGGCATCAAATTGCCGACAGCCGATTTCCTGAAAGCACTGCGTCAGGCTTGCGACGAGACAGGTACCGTATTGATTCTCGACGAAATTCAGTCGGGCTACGGACGTAGCGGTAAGTTCTTCGCTCACCAATATAGCGACATCCGCCCGGATATGATAACAATGGCCAAGGGTATAGGCAACGGATTCCCTATGGCAGGAGTTCTTATTAGCCCGAAGTTCAAGCCAGTATATGGTCAGCTTGGTACTACATTCGGCGGAAACCACTTGGCATGTGCTGCAGCTATCGCAGTTCTCGATGTAATGAAAGATGAGAACTTGATAGAAAACGCAGCAAAAGTTGGAGCATATCTACTCGAAGAGCTGAAGAAATTCGACGGAATAAAGGAAGTTCGTGGCCGCGGACTTATGATTGGTCTGGAGTTTGACTATCCTATCAAGGAAATTCGTCAGCGTCTGCTGTTCGAACAGAAAGTATTTACCGGAGCAAGCGGAACCAACGTACTCCGTCTGTTGCCGCCGCTGTGCCTCACCATGGCCGATGCCGACGAGTTCTTACAGCGTTTGCGTAACGTACTTTAATAACACATCTCGATATAATTATCAATAATGCCGCATGAAATCATCTCGACTTCGTGCGGCATTTTCTTTTACCTCTCAATTATTGCGCCAACAATCTC
The DNA here is from genome assembly GCA_000434735.1 of Bacteroides sp. CAG:530. Lineage (GTDB taxonomy): Bacteria > Bacteroidota > Bacteroidia > Bacteroidales > Bacteroidaceae > Phocaeicola. The sequence goes on along the minus strand of FR881207.1, from coordinate 55,159 downwards.
TCTATTAGTATGCTGTCCTTTAAAACGTGTCAGTTCTAAAAGAACTTGCAGGTAATCCACTACCGTTATAAAGCGAACCTTGGATATAATTCTTAAACGCATATCTCAAGTATTCAGGGGCTTCTACTTGGTCTGACCATACTTCCATAGTATTACCAAATTGATTAACCACAGCTTTGGCTGGATAGAATTTACCATCGTTACCAGCTACTTCAAAACCTGGTAATTCTACATACATTGGATAAAGTCCCATTTCTGCATTATCGAAAGTGACTATCAGTTTTTTGTCTTGCAGTTTCATCGATTTAAAAGTTGGTCCATCACAAGGTAATTGGTTGAATCCGTATGTTTTTCTCAATGCTTGATAAGCCAATCTTTGTCCTACTATCTCTTTTTCAGAAGGGTGGATGCAGGTTAATTCACCTTTATCCATAGTAACAGCCATCCCTGAATTTGGAATAAGTGACAAACATTTCAATTGAGACTCACGAAGGAGTGCACATCCTGTGTTTTCAGGATTTTCATATTGGAAAGGTGCAATTTGTACATAATAAAAAGGCAACTTTTCTCCAGCTTTAAACAGATTCCTCCATTCCTTTACCATATCAGAGAAGAGAGATGCATATTCTTTATAATTACCTATATTTGATTCTCCTTGATACCAAATAAATCCTTTTATGGTATAATTAGATATTGGACGTAACATTCCATTGTATAGTAAAGTAGGAACTTGTTGAGGATAAGGAGCATCAACTCTTCTATCCTTTAGATTAACATTAGGATACATTTTCAATGTCTCTTCACTCATCCAACTTTCAATGGATGCTCCACCCCAACTTACGTGAATCATGCCAATAGGCGTTTTCAAAACATCATATAGTTCTTTTGCATAGAAATATCCGATGGCACTGAATTGTGGTGCATTTTGGATGGAAGCTTGTTCCCAGCTACCTTGATTATCTGATTCTTCAGATAATGAAGCTGTTTGTTTTCCAGTGTACATACGAACCTCTGGATATCCTTGCGACTCGGTTACAAACTTGAGGGATTCTTTGACTGGTTGTCCAGTAAATCCTTTTAATGGCATTTCCATATTAGACTGTCCGGAACATATCCATACATCTCCTAGCAGAATGTTGTTCAATGTCAGTTTTTCACCGTCATCAAATGTAATGCTATATGGGCCACCAGCTTTAGCTGTTTCTACGTATGCTACCCATTTCCCATTCTTATCAACCTGAGTCTTAGTCGCTTTGCCATTCCAAGAAGGCTTAATGGTTACAGTAGAGTTAGCTTTGGCACTACCCCAAAGACACACCTTTTCATTTTGCTGCAATACCATGTTACTACTTAATACTGTTGGCAATTTCACTGTAGCGTATGAAGCACTAACAGTAACAAACAAACAACATGACAATAAACATTTCAACATCTTCATAAAATTTATAATATTAATTTATTCAGTTACATTATCGGATATCTCAAATCTATGCTTACCTGAGCAAACTTGCTTTCGCTCATTCTTTAACTGTAAAACAGCTTTCACCCCTACAGGCACTTGTACCTCGCATTCAATTCTGTCACCAATGCGCTTCCACTGGCATGATATAAGACCTTTTACACTATGATAACTACCTTTTACCCAATCTAGCTCTTTCACAAAGTGCGGAGTTAGAACAAACTCTGCAAAACCCGGTTCAGCCTCATCAGGGTTTATACCTGCTAAAGTTTTCATCATCCATGCAGAGACATCGCCCATAAATACATGATTTAGCGAAGCGTCTTTAAACTCAGGACTTAAAGTCCACGTTTCTGGCAAAGTGGTATAACCCATTTTTTCAACCCAGTATCCCCATGATGGAGCATCAGTCTGCATAAGGATTTTCATTGCATCTGACATATAACCATACTTCACCAACATGGGCAATACTACTTTAGTACCAATTAATCCACAATCAAGAAAGTAATTATTTGACATTACCAACTTATGCAAATTTTCTGCCACGCGAAGTTTCTCACTTTTATCCGGTAAATCAAAATACAGAGCCAATGCCTGCGCTGTCTGAGTTCCTTCAGCATAAAAGCCCGTAGCCTGATTATAATATTTCTCGTTAAGTAACGCTTTTAGCGAATCTGCCTTCAGCCTGAAAGTCTTTGACTCCTGACCTATCAAATCACTAAACTGAGTCATCTGCACATAATCTCTATAATAATAGGCTGTAGAAACGAACTCTACGTTTGTAATAGATTTCCAATATACCCAATCGCCTAATCCGAAATCGATACAACCATCTGCGGTTTCAGAACGCTTTAAATAGTCTAGATATCTTTTCATCGTAGGATATAGATTTTGGATACATCTGGTATCGCCGTAATATTTATATAGAGCTTCTGGTATTACGAAAAGAGCCGCATCCCATACAGGACCATACCACTTTCCATATCCCCATCCGTTTGACGGGATAATGCCCGAAAAGTCACCATCTGGATGTTGATTATCCAAAACATCGTTCATCCATTTCTCATAGAAAGTAATACCGTCAAATCCTAGCAGAGCCAAATCAATAGCAATGTGTGCATCTGCCGTCCAACCATTTTTTTCGCGCTGCGGACAATCGGTAGGAATACTGTGTATATTGCTTAGATATGTCTGCATAGTAGCATCCCATATTTTATTTAATAAAGGTGATGAGCATTCAAATTTCCCCACTGGTTGCAAATCGGTATGCAAAAACAAAGCAGTAAGACTACTTTTATCAAGATCTACTTTCTCTGAAGCCTCAACCTCTACATACTGGAAACCATGATAAGTAAACGAAGGTTGGAAAACCTCTACTCCTTCTCCTTTTAAGATATAAGTGTCTGTTTGAAACTTTTCATAAGGCTTTACAGGATGATAATATACATTCACATTTCCTTGTTCCAACCTTCCGTCACTCTTAAGTAATTCTCCATAGCTTAACGATATTTTAGTACCTCGCTTACCCCTTATCTTGAGTCTACAAAAACCTGACATATTTTTGGGGAAAGAATAAACATATATACTATCATTTATATTCTTGACGCTCTGTGGGCAGACTTCATCAACGATACGAATAGGAGGCATAGCCTGCGAAACGATATTATCTGTAGGAGCCGTAGTCTGTCGTGCATGCGACCAATGGCCGTCATCGAAATTTGCACTTTTCCATCCATCTTCTTCCATACGCGCATCGTAAACATCACCACTATACAGGCTATTATATAAGTAAGGTCCGGTAGAAGTAAGCCATGACTGATCGGTAGATATTACATCCGTTGCGTCATCATCATAAGTCAAGATCAAATTGGCCAACACACAAGGACGACTACGCCACTTAGCCTCATGAAAGCCCCAAACAGCCACAGACTGTTCGTTATACCATCCATTTCCTAGAACCATACACACTACATTTGTTCCTTTTTTAACATACGATGTTACATCATGACTCACATAAAGACATCGCTTATCGAACTGCGTATATCCAGGATCGAGATAATGATTTCCTACTCTACTCTGGTTTAAGAATATTTCATGATATCCTCCTGAGGCAATATATAATCTGGCTACTTTTACCTTTTTATTTATCACAAATGTTTTTCTGAACATAGGAGCCGGTTCATACTCTTTATCGTACGAATCTGTAATCCATATACCCTTCCAATTTTTTATAGACATCATACCCGTTTCGAACGAAGCCACATCCGACTCTATCTTCTTTGTATCATTCTCTATCCAAGCGGTTACTTTCCAATAATAACGCGTACAAGGCTCGAATTTGAATTCTTCAACATAAGGGCGCAAATCATCTTTCCGCGTACCTATACTTATCTGATACGAAGTGATAGGTTGACATTCTTTTCCGCCAGCGTATTCCCATGTAAAGCGTGGGGCTTTAGAATCTATGCCTATAGGTTCTGTAAGATATTCTGTTCTGAGATTTACTATTTTAATCTCCCCTCCAATACAACTTTGAACCAGCAACGCAAAAAGCGTAAACAAGCAATATAAAAAACTACGCATACTCATTTCTTTTCTGAATTATTAGGAATGGAAGTCATGTTAAAGACAAGATGTCCACCATTTAAAATATCGCTATGTTTAAGAACAAACGACTTAAGTGGTACTCCATTCAGTAAAACTGATTCTACATATTTATTCTCTTTACCCAAGTTACGAGCTTCAATTACAAATGTCTTCGATGGCGAAACATGAATAACAGCTTTAGGTATTTGAGGAGCACCTAACACATATTCCTGACTCACCGGATTGACAGGATAAAAGCCCATAGCCGAGAATATATACCAAGACGACATCTGGCCGCAATCATCGTTTCCACACAAACCGTCGGGCTTCGGCAAATAAAACCTATCAAATACTTCACGCACCAACTGCTGAGTCTTCCAAGGCTGTCCGACATAATTATATAGATAAACAACATGGTGGCTAGGCTCGTTGCCATGAGCATACTGACCTATAAGACCAGTAACATCTTGAGTGAATCCTGTATTCTTCTCTTTCGAATTGAGAAAGAAAAGTGTGTCTAACTTTTCTGCAAACACATTTGCTCCACCCATAAGCTGAACCAAACCATTTACATCGTGCTGTACGTGCCAAGTATACTGCCAAGCATTCCCTTCTGTATAATCACCGCCAGAAGTAGTGGCGTGCGATAGTTGCAATGATTTGAAAGGCGTTCTCCACTTTCCTTTTGAATCCTTTCCGCGCATTAAGTGGGTTGAAGGGTCCAGCAAATTCTTCCAATATTCAGATCGTTTAAGAAACATCTTGTAATCAGCTTCCTTACCCAACGACTTTGCCATTAAAGCGGCGCAATAATCATCGAAAGTAGACTCAAGAGTACGCGAAACAGATTCTACCTTAATAATATCAAATGGATAATACCCGTACTTATCATAAGTCTCCCAATCTGAGTTTAAATGACTTGTTGTCAGGGTAGCACGGATAGCCTTATACGCTTTTTCCGGATCGAAGCCTTTAAACCCTTTTAAGTAAGCATCTACTATAACCGGAATGGAGTGATTACCAATCATACAATAATTCTCCTTTCCCCAAAGTGTCCAAATAGGTAATATACCAACTCTCTGATAATGTTCTACCATCGATTGCACCATATCACCTACTCTGCTTGGCATAATCAACGTGTATAACGGATGAAGTGCCCGATATGTATCCCAAAGAGAAAAAGTAGAATAGTAATTTCCAGACATAGAATGTGCTATGCTATCGTCTGCGCCACGGTACTGCCCATCCGTATCAGCAAGGTTATTAGGCTGAATAAAAGCATGATATAAAGATGTATAAAAGTTCACCTTTTCTTCATCGGTTCCGTCTATATCTATAACAGATAGTTGCTTATTCCACTCCGCTTGATTTTCATTTCTCACATTATCGAAATTCCACTGACTGTTTTCTTTTTTCAACGATTGTAATGCCCCTTCTACACTCACTGTAGATAATCCCACTTTTACGAGCAATGTATCGGTATCGAAAGACAACACTAATCTTTCCGCTTTCTGATCGGGTTGTTTGGGCAACGATTTTTTCGTTTGGAAAGGCTTATCAAACTCTATAGCATAAAAACAGCGTCTATGAACCCAAGCCTCAATATCATTATATCCTGTAATAGTGTAAGCATCGGGAGTTTGCATGGTAGCCGAAAGCACTAACTGGTTTACATTCTTACCCCATCCTGCAATACCATTCTGCAAATCAAGTAACAATTGGCGAGGTTCGTCTGAAGCTTTATAAATAAAACGATAAAAAGCCGTTCTTTGAGTGGTGGTCATTTCCGCCTGAATGTTTTCGTCGGGCAAAACTACACTATAATACCCCGCAGTAGCCACCTGACTATCTTTCTCATATTTGGTTTTATACGGAAAACTGTTTTTATCATGCGAAAAAGGAAGTAAAAGAATATCTCCTAACCCTGGACCTCCCGTTCCGCTGAGATGAGTTTGTGCAAATCCTATAATGGAATCGTCAGATAAATTAAATCCTGAACAATATTTCCACCCGTCATTTCCTGTTTCAGGACTAGCTTGTATCAACCCGAAAGGAGATGTTGCTCCAGGATATGTATGACCGTTTTCGGCTGTGCCAATAAGTGTATTGACGTATTGACAGTAGTCTTTCTGCTCTTCATTCATCACTGAACTTGACGAGCAAGCTTGCACTATGCCTCCTAGAATAATAATAGATAAAATGTTTCTCATTTTAGTTATTTATAAGTTATTTATAAGTTATATGTTTTTCGATCCGTTTTTCAACTCTCTTACAAAGGTTGCTGGGGTTTTTCCGTACTCTCTTTTAAACAACACGGTAAAATATGATTGACTTTGGATACCTATATGAAGCAACACATCAGGTATGGACATTCCCTCTTCGGTCATGAGCTGAGCAGCTTTTCGAATACGAATTAATCGGATAAGCTCTTTAATAGGCAACCCTGTGGTTTGCTTCACTTTATTATATAACCTAGTTCTGCTATATCCTATCTGCGTACTTAATTCGCTAACATCAAAGTCGGGATCAGACAAATTATTTTCGATAACGCTTATTAATTGATTATAAAACTCTTTATCCTTATTCTGCAAGTTTTCACTTATCGCAGTAGACAGATAATTTACAGATAAATAATTTTGCATTCTCTTTCGAGACTCAAGCAAATTAGTAATCGTAGTTTCCAATAATTGAATACTGATTGGTTTATTTAGATAGGCATCAGCACCCGACTGTATTCCGTCTATCTGCGCTTCTTGCGTTTTATTAGCCGTCAATAATATAAATGGAATAGAATCATACTTTGGATTTTCTTTTATCTTTTTACATAATTTACCGCCATCCATTTCTGACATCATCAAATCACTAACAACCATATCAGGAACCTCTGCTTGCATTTTTTGCAAAGCCTCTACGCCATTAACCGCCTCAATCACTTGATATTTATCGCATAAACATCCTACAATAAAGTTCCTCACTTCCGCATCATCCTCTACCACAAGAATTCGGTATTTCTTATCTAATAATTTATCAGATTTAGCTATCTGTTTAGTATTTGTTACTGCTTTTACTTCTTCAGGGTACTCTTTGACGGAAGGAACGTAAGCTTTATGCAAATGCTCATCAAAGCTATAGTCAGCCGAATCACATGGAATTGTAAGATAGAAATCTGTACCATTATGTAATTCGCTAGACACTGAAATTTTACCCTTATGCAATAACACCAAACTCTTAACAAACGCCAAGTTTATACCAGAATACATATCGTTATCTGAATCTTGAATCTGATAGTATTGGTTAAATATATCACCGATAGAATTCTCTGGTATTCCAACGCCATTATCTCGTATATAAAAACGAAGGCAATGCTCCGAATGTCCGTAATTTGAAATGGTATGTTTCCACTTAAAGGCAGGTAAATACACTTCATCTTCGGCCAACACACCCAATTGTATGGTGCTATTCTCTTTAGAATACTTAAATGCGCTATTTAGCAGATTAAGTATAATCTTGGTTACCACCTCTTCATCAATCCATCCCCACTGCTCACCTTGGGGTATATAAACCTCAAAGTTTTTATGCTTTACGTACGATAGTGTTTTATAATCGTCTACTATCTGACGCATAAAGGAGTACAAATCTTCTTTCTGTACTTGTAATCGAGGCTCACCACTTTCTACCTTTTTAAAATCCATCACGTCGTCCACCAACTTAAGTAGCCGCTTAACGTTTCTGATTAAGACCAAACTGCTATCATCATCAAATTTCTTATCCTGCCTCATCTTCTCTATCGTTCCTAAAATCAGAGTTAACGGATTACGGAACTCATGAGATATATTCGTAAAGAATTTGACACGTATTTCCTGTATTTTCTTATCGTGTTGTGCTTGCAATTCTTTCATTTCCATGCTCTTCTTCAACGAATTCCAACGCAATAAATATATATATATCAACACTATAACAATAATTGTCAATACTACATATAATATCTTACAGTAAATAGTGAGCCACCACGGAGCACTTACTGATATTGGAAGAGAGTAGATTTCAGAACTCCATTTTCCATCGTTATTTGTTGCCTTAACCTCTAATACATAATCACGATATGGCAAGTTGGCGAAATTAATCACATTATCCATAGCTGGTAAAGATTTCCAGTTATCATCATAACCAATAAGTCTATATTTATATCTACACAAAGCCGGACAATTGTAATGTAAAGCTGTAAGATGAACCTCTATATTATTTTGCAAATAATTTAATGCCACTTTGTTTTGAACAAACATATCTTGATTGTTCAACGAAATGAAAGATACGCAAGGTCTGGCATCAGTGAGATTATTTTTAATTTCTTCTGGATTAAAAAACGTAACTCCACGTATGCCGGCCATATAAATATATCCGTTTTCACCTATACACGACCCGCCAATCTTATAACCATTTCTTTTTTCTCCATTAATAAGAGAATAGTTCTGGAATATACCGCTTTTAGGAGAATATTTTATGAGTTCATTACCGCCTGCCCATATATTACCAGCATCATCCATCTCAAGACATTCCACATCTTTCATACCAAAACCATCTTTCGCCGTAAAGTGCTGCGCCTTATAATTACCATTTGGTTTTAACGTAAGTTTATTAAGACCACCTCCTAAAGTACCGACCCATAAAATAGAATCATTTTCCCTGCATATGTCACAAACAAAATTAGAATTTAGAGAGTTGGCATTTCCTTCTATAGCCTGATAGACATAACTTTTCACCACATCTCCTTTGGCATCTAAGAAGAGTCTTATAAGTTGTTTCCCAGACGAATAAAAGACTTCAGGGCGCACAGGATCCGCATAGATAGTTATCACTCTTGATGGCGATAAAGCCTTCATTCCTGATTGTAGTCCTTTCATAAAGTCTAAATGGTAATCACCATTTTCTTGTCTACGTATTCTACAAATTCCATTATTCCAAGTACCGACCCATATCTGTCCGAAAACATCTTTTGCTAGAGAGGTCACTTCTTTCTCTGGCAGATGAAAGGCATCATTCATATGTTGAAACGATACAGGCTCTGTCTGGAGATTTAGTCTATCAAGTCCCTTGTCATGACCAATCCACAGATATTTGTTTCCGTCATTCAACAATGCCCGAATAGCATTTCCACCAATACTATTCGGATTATTATCTTTTTGAAAAACCGTAAATTGTCTTGTTTCCTTATCAAGTCTGTTAAGTCCTCTAGAATTTGTACCAATCCAAAGATACTTATGTGAATCAGCTACAGCTCGAGCTACCGATTCAGAAAGTGTATTACGTGATTCAACCTCATGCTGTAGCAAATAAAAAGGTCGTTGCTGCAAATCAAGCATATTCACTCCTCCTGCATAGGTAGAAACAAACAGATTTTCACTTCTATCAATAAAAAGACGAACTATAAAATCTGATTTCAGATTAGTATTATCTCCATCAGCCAGAATTCGTGTTGTCATAAAACGTCCACTATATTTCTTCAACAGATATAATCCTTTTGTAGAGGATATCCAAAAATGTCCTTTCTTATCTTCTACCATATCAGTAATAAGACCGGAAGAAAAATCAATAGGCGATTTTTCCGCTATTTTAATAGTCCCTTCTTTTTTACTATCCGGCACATCATAACTACCAACATACAAATGATCCTTAGTGGCAATCCAAATGTTATTATCAGAATCGACAAATACAAAATATACATCACAGCCTTCTTCTTTAATCACAGAAGACGGTAATACATACTGCGTCATCAGCATTCCACAGAACAAGAAACAACCTTTATCGGTTCCAATCCATATATTATCTTTTTTGTCTTTCCACAAAGAATGGCATTTAAAAACAACATTTTTTTGTCTCTCCAACTGCAAGTTCGGTTTTATATCATATATAACCAAATGATTTGTATTCGTCTTGATAAGCAATCGATCACCTTTCGACGAGACCATTATTTTTTCAAGTTCATATACTTCTTCCTTATCAGTCTTATTGATTTGTACAGATAGGAACCTACGTACATTCGTATCGAACACCTGAACACCAGCCGAAGTAGCCATCCATAATAGGCCGGAATCGTCTATGCACAAATCGAATATTCTATTTGTATAAGCTTTATCCGGGCCTCCTTGTTCATTATAAAATGTCTTCACAGAATAGCCATCATAACAAGCCAAGCCAGAGTAAGTAGCTATCCATATAAATCCTTTTTTATCTTGAAGCACGGCATTTGCATCGGTATGGGGTAATTTATTATCGATAGTTAGCGAACGAAAATAGAAATAATCATAGCTTAAGTAATTACTATAAGCTTGAACGTTTGCGCAATGCAAAAAAAAGAATACTAAAAGCACTACACAACAAATATGATATAAGTTTTCTCGTTTCATGTTGTACAAATTAAGTAGTTAAAGCCCATTTTATCTATTCAAATATATACAATTAAATTGCTCATTTGTACATCACAGCAAAAAAAAGAAGCACTGTACGTTTGAGATAAAAAAAAAGATAATCAACTCTCATTGATATATTAACGTACACTAATTTAGCTTCGCTTTTAGAAAAAGAAGAAATATGCATATTTATATAATACAACTATTAAACAAACCTATTAAAACAATGCCTATGAAATGAATACTGCAAAATACAAAAGCTCTTCTGGCTTATTAAATAATACGGAAGGCAGAGTTCACTAACTTATTTCTAATATCAACAGTTTAAAAACATATGAAATTTCACCTATTTAATACATATGGCTTACATTACAATATATATAAAGCTAGAATATTGTATTTGTTTATGCTGGGATTGGGTAATTGCGTTTATTTCCCACAAAGTAACGCCATATATGCCCAAGTCAAGCAACCAACCAAAGAAGTAAAAGGTATAGTAGTAGACGAAAAAGGCGAACCTCTAATTGGAGTTAACGTGGTAGCCAAAGGAAATTCATCTTTTGGTGTAGTAACTGATGTAAACGGACATTTTTCGTTGTCGGTGCCAACCAACTCTACCCTAGTCATTTCGTACATTGGGTATCAAAACTATGAAATTAAAGTAGGAAGCAACCCCAAAAATCTACGCATCCAACTTCAGCCAGACAATAAAGTACTTGATGAAGTTGTTGTGGTTGCATACGGTTCACAGAAAAAGGTAACTGTTACAGGTTCATTTGCATCCGTAGGACAAAAAGAAATACTTTCATCCCCTTCCGCCAACTTAGCTTCAGCATTGTCTGGACATCTGCCGGGATTAACAGTAATGCAAACTAACGGTCAACCAGGATGCGAAGACGTAAACCTCTTCTTACGTGGTGCAGCTACGCTTAACGGTACTTCACCTCTTATATTGGTAGATGGTGTAACTGTAGACAAAATATCTAATATTGACCCACACGAAGTTGCTAATATCTCGGTATTGAAAGATGCCTCGGCAACAGCAGTTTTCGGTGTACGAGGTGCTAACGGCGTTATCTTGATAACAACTCGCCGCGGAGAAAAAGGACAAATGAAGATAGACGCTTCGGCAGAATATAGCATTCAGGAATTTGCATTCAAGCCGAAACGTACATCATCGTCACTTTATGCCAGACTGCGCAATGAAGCTCTCGAAAACGAAGGAGCAGCTCCTTACTCTGAGTTTTCTGAAAACGACATAAAATTATTCGACTCATGGTCGACTGGCAATCCAGAAGATCCCTACTGGCACCCCAACCAAAACTGGCAAAACATCTTATTTAAAGATTTTGCTCCTATGGTGAAAAGTAATGTAAACATCAGCGGAGGAACTGACAGAGTACAATACTTTGTAAGTGCTGGTTATACTCATCAGGGAGGTATATTCAACGTAGAAAGCAAGAGCAAATTAGGATATAACCCACAGACTAATCTGGACAGATATAATTTCCGTTCTAACTTAGACTATCGATTCAACCGTAATATAAAGGCATATATTAACCTTTCTAGCTATGTAGAAAAAGTAAATGCCACAAATGGATCACTACAAACTATATTTGTAGGATCATTAACACATAGACCAACATCGGCAGGACCGTTATCAGATACGTCATATCCGCTACAGATTGGTTCTGACCTTGTTTCGTCAAAAGCCGACAGAGTAGTAAGCGACCCATTAGACCCATTGGAATCTGCTTATGCTCTGCTGAACAGAAGTGGTTATCACACAGAAACACGCTCAGGACTTAACGCAATTACAGGTCTTGAAATCGATTTAGGATTTATCACTCCAGGACTTTCTACAAAAGGACAAATATCATATAACCCACATGCGCGTTCCACCGCTTACGGATCGAGAAGCTACATTCGCTATAAATACACTAAAGGAGCTTCGGGCGATTATAATTATGTACTCGATGGTGGTGTAGACGATTCTGAAGGTTCATTAAACATGGGGCGTTCTATAGCCTCAGGATATGTATTAAACCTACAGTGGCAATTGAACTATGCTAGAATTTTCGGAGAGAAGCATCGAGTTAGCGGACTTTTCTTGGCTCAAAGAGACTACAAAGAAGCTTCAGAAGATGATAACATAAAAGACAAATATCTACCGTTTAACATTTTAGGTTTCTCTGCACGAGGAACATATTCGTTCGATGACAGATACATGTTCGAGGTAAACGTTGGTTATAATGGTTCTGAACAGTTTTCACCATCAAAACGATTCGGATTCTTCCCTGCTTTTTCTGCAGGTTGGGTAGCCAGCAATGAAAAGTTCTTGAAAAACAACCCTTACATCACCTATTTAAAATTCAGAGGTTCATATGGTAAAGTCGGCAACGATCAGATAGGTAACGCTCGTTTCTTATATCTAGACGATATCAACACAAACGGAGGAACCAACGGAAACTATGTACTTACAGTTCCTAGTTTAGGTCACGGAGGAAAAATTGAAGAACGGTCATTAGGTAATCCTAACATTACGTGGGAAACTGCTGCCAAACAAAACTACGGTATCGACCTTAAATTGTTCAACGATATCTCTGTTTCGTTCGATTATTACATCGAGAACCGAAAACAGATTTTAATTGAAAGAGGTATAATCCCAGCAATCCAAGGCCGTGAGCAAAGCTCATTACCTAAAGTGAACATGGGTGAAGTAAAAAATCAAGGATATGAATTGGTATTAGGATACAATAAAAATATAAAGAAAGACTTCTATATTGGCGCAAATATCAACTTAGGATATAATAGTAACCGCGTATTAAACTACGATGAAGCTATGCTATCCGAAGACTATGCATATCGCTATCGTAATACAGGATTTGCCTTAGGACAGAACTGGGGATACCAAATTGACCGTAGCGTAGATCCTGAGAAAGGTAAAGACGGAAGCGGATTCTTCAATAGCAATGATGACATTACCAATAGCGGACTGAAATATGAAATCGGAACTCCACGACCTGGCGACTTCATCTACGTAGACCAAAACAACGATGGTGTTATAAACGACCGTGATATCGTTCCTATCAAATACTCCAGCTTAGTTCCGAAAATTACATACGGTGCTTCTTTGTCACTTCAATGGAAAGGCATAGACCTATCATGTTTAGTGCAAGGAGTAGGTAAATTCAGTAAGTACTATGCCGATGCAGGAATCTTTGAAGAGCTAAGTGCTAAATCATATTTTGACATGCACCTAAACCGTTGGTCGGAAGACCGTTATCAGCGTAAGCTACAAGGTGAAGATATTACTATAACTCATCCACGACTGGCAAACACCACATCTACTAGCCACGTAAAGAATGACTATTACATTATGGACGCTTCTTATGTACGTCTTAAGAATGTAGAATTAGGTTATACTTTACCGCAGAAGATAAGTGGCTTTATCGGTGCAGAGAAAATTCGTTTTTACGTAAACGGAAACAACCTCTATACATGGCATCATCTTGAAACTGATAGCTTTGACCCAGAACAAACAGGGCCAACACAGTATCCTACAATGAGAACATATAATTTTGGTGTTAACGTAACCTTCTAATTTTAAATCGTATGAAAAATAGATTAATCATAATCTTGTCCACTCTTTTTCTTTTGTCATCGTGCAATGACATTTTGAATATAGAACCGGACGGAAGAAGTACTTTGGAAAAAGTGTTTCAAGATCCAGAAACTACTGCCAAGTATTTGAGTACATGCTATAATAACCTTCCGCAAAAAGGATATTGGTATTTCTTCTGGAATAATATTCCTATTGCTATCAGCGATGAAAGCTGGGACTGCGACGATGCCCAAGGTTTGCAAATCGCCCAATTCTATAAAGGAAACGCCAGTTCTAACAAACATCCACTTGAAGAACCTAATGCACCAGATTGGGATGGTTTATATTGGACAAAATATTGGAAACAAATTCGTTTCATTAATGTATTCTTGAGCAATATACCTTCTGCTACAGTAGAGAGCGAAGAACAACGCGACCGTTTCACAGCAGAGGCTCATGTATTAAGAGCTTATTTCTACCTACAGCTTATTAAATGGTATGGTAATCTGCCAGTTCTTACAGAACCGATACCGGTAGACTATGACTACTCTAAACTGAGAAAGAACTCATTCGAAGAATGTGCCCGACAAATTGTAGCCGACTGTGACGCCGCTATAGCCAGCAATAATCTGCCTTGGCGCATTACCTCGGAAGTAGAAATCAGAAGAATGACTAAAGCCATTGCATGTGCCATTCGTTCCGAGGCAAGTTTATGGGCAGCAAGCCCTCGTTTCAACGACGGTAAAGATCTTTGGGAATGGGCTTATCAAGTTAATAAAGAAAGTCTTGATATGCTTCTTAGCCATGGATATGAATTATACACTCATATTAACAATCCTTCGCTTTACAAAACTGCATACGAAGAGTATTTTATAGAAACCGCCGACTTAAGAGAGAACCCTCGCGATAAAGAAACCATTTGGCAGGGACATCAAAAAACAGCCTCCCACTTTGTAATTCGCGGATTGCCGGTACAAGGTGGAGGATATATGGCCGGAGCGGTACCAACTCAAGAGCTAGTCGACGCTTACGATATGCTTGCTACAGGAAAGCCAGTATTGAATTTGGCCAAGCCTTATAACGACGAAACAAAGTTGCAACCAAACTACAATCCCGGATCTGGTTACGACCCACAGAACCCATATGAAGGACGCGACCCTCGGTTTTATGCCTCTATACATTTCAATGGTAGCACCGTATTGGTTAACGGTACTCCTATAAAGGTAGAAACATTTGTAGGCGGAAACTGCGGCATCAGCAACGACCGTTCGCACACTCGTACAGGATATTACAACCGCAAATACATGCATCCCGAAGCAGGTCAGTTACGTCCGCAAGACGATGGCTTATGGAAACACTACCGCCTAGGCGCAGTATATCTAAACGCAGCCGAAGCGGCCGCCCAAACAGGCAGAACAGAAGAGGCTATGAAATATGTAAATACAATACGTCACCGTGCCGGATTCTCACCATCGGTAGATATAAAAGCAAATTCTAAAGAAGAAGCTGTACTATATGTACGTCATGAACGCCAAGTAGAATTATGCTACGAAGAATATCGCTATTTTGATACTCGCCGTTGGTGCAAACCCGATGAAGATAATACCTGCGAAAAATTCTCTACTGGTATGCGTATCACTCGTAACGGAGATAATACATTCTCATATCAACGAGTTTTGGTTGGTACCCTCAGTACAGAAACACCAAGCAAGATGTCATACGAAAAGAAATACCATTTGCTGCCTATTCCACTCGATGAGGTTTCTAAATTGGAATCACAAACAGGAATTTCATGGCAAAATACAGGATGGTAATTAACTACAAACGAGTACAGAATATGAAAAAAGTAATAATAAAAAATATAGTTTTCATGTTGGTTCTGGCATCTAACGCTCACGGTATAGTTGGGCAAGCAGCAGAATCAAACATAAATAAAAGTTATATCGGACTGCAAGATATAAACAAGGTTCTTTCTGGTACAATAAC
Organism: Bacteroides sp. CAG:530; assembly: GCA_000434735.1. Classification (GTDB taxonomy): domain Bacteria; phylum Bacteroidota; class Bacteroidia; order Bacteroidales; family Bacteroidaceae; genus Phocaeicola. The sequence goes on along the minus strand of FR881207.1, from coordinate 39,117 downwards.
CGATACCGACGGGCAACCTATTGCCGGAGTATTGGTCTCTACAAAATCGGCAAAGAAAGAAGCGGTAACCGATATAAACGGAAAGTTTGAGTTATCTATTCCCGAAAATGAAACTCAACTAAAAGTAAGTTGCATAGGCTTTGCTACTACATACGTCAATTTAACAGACGATAGCAGTTTGGCCATCACACTGAAAGAAGACATCTGTAAGGCCGACGAACTCATACCTATAGCACAGATGCGAAAAGAAACTCGCCAGTCTATTACAGGCTCTTTTTCTATGGTAAAAGGAGATAAGCTCACTCAGTACCCATCTGCAGGACTGTTTGGAACATTAACGGGCAAGTTGGCCGGATTAACCATCATGCAGACATCTGGCGAACCTGGCAATGATGGAGGAAGCATGTATCTGCGTGGTTACGGAACAACCAACGGAAACACTCCGTTAATTATCCTCGACGGAATCCCCTCGCCTACTATCGACATCAATCTGCTCGATCCTGAATCCTTAGAGTCTATAGTAATATTAAAAGATGCCGCAGCATGCGCAGCTTATGGTTTTCAAGCTGCTCACGGAGCCATTGTTATCACAACAAAACGTGGATATAACGGAAAGCCGAAGGTCTCTGTAACAGCCAACTTCGCTTTGCAACAACCTACCGTTACACCAGATATGCTACACAGCTGGGAATATGCCCAACTCAGAAATCAGGCATTGAAAAACGACGGATTGCCAACAGCCTTTACCGATGAGCAAATCAAGCAATATCAAAACGGAGGAAATGCGCTATATCCCGACAATAATTGGTATAAAATGTTCATGCGAGACATGACTACCATGCAGCGTTACAACATAAACATTTCTGGAGGTAGCGACCGCATCAAATATTTTGTAAGTGCCGGATTCGTTTCTCAAGGCGATTTGCTGAAAGTAGAGAAATCAGACAAATACGATGCAACAAAATACATGCAGCGATTCAACGAACGAAGCAACTTAGACATCCAGATTTTGCCTAACTTAAATGCATTTCTAAACCAAATGGTGGTTATCAAGAAAACGAAATCGCCTTATTACGGTACGGGTGGCATTCTAGAGAGCTTCTATAGAACTCCGGCTACCGAACCTGGTCCGTTAACTCCCGATGGAGGAATAGTAGTAACTCCTTACGATGCAGAATCTACATACGGAAGAATAAACCGATCTGGATACCAACGCTATACAGAATCTACCGTAAATGTAGCGTTAGGACTAAACTGGGGTCTCGATTTTATAACAAAAGGCTTGTCTCTAAAAGGAACGTTAGGATATGAATCGCGCCAGCAGAGTGGCATCATGGGTTCCATTTCGTACGCCAGATACATCAAAGACGAATCAAACACGTCCGAACTTGTATTTAAGCCTTACGGTTCATGGATAGATTCCGCTCTCAGCTTAGGTAAAGGCTCAAACTATAGATATTTCTTAAACTTCAACGGCACACTGAATTATGAACGTACATTCAATGAAGATCATGAAGTAAACGCTTATGCAAACTACTTCGTACAAGACATAATTCGTGAAGGTGGAGGTGCACAGATTTTGCCATACGACCAAATTGGTTTCAACCTACATGCAAAATATGGATACAAGAACAAATACTATTTGCAAGCAGATGCCAGCTGGATGACTTCCGACCAATTCCGCCGCAGTCCACGTTACGGATTCTTCCCGACAGTTTCCGCCGCTTGGGTAATCAGTAATGAAGATTTCTTCAAAGAATGGGATGGTGCTTCATGGTTATCATTCTTAAAGATGAAGGCTTCATACGGTACTGTAGGAAACGATCAGATTGCCGGATACCGCTATATGTATCAAGATGATATCCGCATGGGCGGTGGAGGCTATGTAAATAGTTTGTATTCAGGCTCTATTATAAACGAGTCGTTATTAGGCAACCCCGACATCAAATGGGAAACTGCCCATCAACAAAACTATGGCATCAGCGTAGGTTTGTTTAATAAGCTGACACTTAACTTTGATTATTACTACCAGCGTACCAACGACCGAGTAGGAAAAGATAGCAAGGTGCCTCAAATGCAAGGATTAAGTTCAGGAAAATATCCGTATACTAACTTCGGAAAAGTAGAGAATCGCGGTTTTGAATTAGAATTAGAATTCGCTCATCGGTTCAATAAAGACTTGAGTTTGAATGCTTCTGGCAACTTGTCATGGAACAAGAATAAAATCATTGATGTAGACGAAATTAATAGAGGATCAAGCAATTTCTTCTACCCATATCGTCAAAACGGATATTCTATCGGACAGTACTTTGGATACTTGATAGATACATCAAACGGTAACGGCTATTTCAATAGCGAAGAAGAGATACGCAACTCTAATTTAACCTACAGCGGAACCGCTCCACGTCCAGGCGATTTTATATATCAAGACCTGAACAAAGACGGTGTGATAAATGAGCAAGACCAAGCTCCTATAGGCTATAGTAATGTGCCGCGCATAAGTTATGCTTTCGACGCTACTGTAAACTATAAGAATTTTGATTTCTACATGCAGTTGCAAGGCATAGCAAAAGCTAGTTCGTATTATGCAGGATATGGAGTAAACGAGTATTTCGCACAAGGTGTATACACACGCTTACATCAAGAAGCATGGACTGCAGAACGTTATGCCAAGGGCGAGACTATATCATTCCCGGCCTTGTCTACCTCGCAGTCTTCAAGTACTCAAGCCAACTCGTTCTTTATTCGCAATACTGACTACCTACGCCTTAAAAATGTAGAGATTGGTTACACACTACCTAAGTATATTTGCCAAAAGCTACATACCAACAAGATACGTTTTTATCTGAGTGGTAGTAACCTACTTACATTCAGCGGACAGAAGTTCAAAGATTTCGATATCGAATCTAGCAGTTTGTCGGTTTATCCTCAATACCGCACGTACAATATCGGACTAAACATAGTATTCTAATCTATAAAGACCATGAAGAAAAATAAATTATACACAGCAGTCATTCTCTCGGTATTGCTTTTTACAAACAATGCTTGTACCGAAGTGACAGATTATGACGACGGACGAATCTCGTACGAAGAGATTTTCCAAAACGACCAAAAAACAGCCGCTTACCTGAATCTTTGCTATTCTGCTGTAGATTTCTACGGAATGCAGTATGGTAACAGTACACTATTAGCCGGATTTACCGACGAAGCGCACGATGCTAACGATGCCGTAAACGGAAGTGCGTATACATGGTATAAAGGAAGAGTTACCGCATATAGCAATCCTATAAACAACGGTTGGTGGGAACAATACTGGGCAGGCATTCGCTACTGCAATATATTCCTCTCGAACATAGATAATGCTACATTATCGTTAGAGAGAAACCGTGCTGGCTGGCGTGCACAAGCTCATATCTTAAGAGCCTATTATTACTTACAACTCATCAAAAGATATGGTGGAGTTCCGGTTATAACAGAACCTTCGCCTATACACTTTGATTACTCTAAAATCAAAAAGACCACCTTCACTACAACAGCTCGCCAAATCTTGGCAGACTGTGATGAAGCCTTGCAAGTATCCGACTCTGATTTAGGTTGGCGTGCAGGCAATGCCGAAAGCGATAGAGGAAAAGTCACCAAAGCAATGGCTTATGCCATCAAATCAGAAACCGCACTCTATGCAGCAAGCCCGTTATGGAACGACGGCTCGTTTACATGGAGCGAAGCTGCACAAATTACGCAAGAGGCACTTAATGCATGTTTAAATCATGGGTACGAACTATATAGCCAAGCTCCTGCCGGCAATGTAGGATATCTGCCATATGATGTTTATTTCTATTCGCGCTCTGATGTAAACGGGGCTACCGACAAAGAAACTATTTTCGAAAGCAAAAGTCAAATGCCGGTATTTATGTATAACGGCCTTCCTATCGTGAATGGAATGATTAAATGTGGCGACTGCCCATCGCAAGAGTTAGTCGATGCCTATGAAACGACCGACGGTGTAGCACCTATACTGGGCTACTCTGATGATGAACATTTACACCCGATAATCAATCCTGAGGCTACTCTATACAACGAAGCAGACCCATATGCTAACCGTGACCCTCGACTTAAAGCATCTATCTACTACAATGGTGCATTATTTAACTTAGGCGACGGAAACAGCAGAGTATGGACTTACGAGGGTGGAAACTGTGAACGCTCTACCACCAGTATGATGCATACACGTACCGGATATTATCTGCGTAAGTACTCTAACTTCAATTCAGACAAGAATAGCAATAAAGACGGATATTTCAAAATGTTCCGCTTGGCAGAACTTTACTTAAACGCGGCAGAAGCACTTAATGAAGCATCAAATGGCACCGCGCCACAAGAAGCTATAAATGCTATAAATGCTATTCGTTCACGTGTAGGCATGCCTGGCGTTCCGCAAAACATGAGTCAAGCAGATTTTAGAAAGAAGGTAAGAAACGAACGTCGCGTAGAGTTGGCTTTCGAAGAGCATCGCTTCTATGATGTACGCCGTTGGAAAATATTATCCGAAACCGATAAAGTAATTACCGGCATGTCTTGCCAAAACAACAATGGATCATTCACGTATCAGCGTTTTGTTGTAGACAAAGACCGTAAAGCCTATACAGATAAGTATCTCATCATGCCAATTCCTGGAGACGAAGCTATACGCTTGAAAGAAAACACAGGTGTAAACTATCAAAACCCAGGATGGGAATAAATAAAATATTTACCTCACTAAAAACACATTATACATATGAAATTATTACTTTCAATAGTCCTAGCATTCTTATGCTCTACTACCATCTACGGATGCGGAAAAAACGAATTGCTTACTGAAGAATATCATGACAAAGAATCATGGGAAGGTACACATAAAGCAGAACTCAAAGATAATGGTAAGGCTCTTATCAATCCTATGATGGGATGGACTATGCATTTCTACTCTAACCTGCTTACTAATTATGGTTCAAAATTAAATCCTGAAGATGTTATAGAAGATTTTCCAGGAGTAAGCACAGTTTACCTTCGTATCCCTTGGAGCTTCGTAGAGCCAGAAGAAGGAAAGTTCAACTGGGAAGTACTCGATACTCCAGCACAACGATGGATTCAAGCCGGAAAAAAAGTCGCTTTCCGTATCACAGCTACCGAAAACTGGATGCGCTCTGGTACTCCTCAATGGGTGTTCAATGCAGGAGCTGTGGGATATGAAGTAGACGGATACATAGAACCAGATTACAATGATCCTGTATTTTTGGAAAAAGCGGAAAAGTTCGTTGCTAAAATGGCAGAACGTTATGACAATAACCCAAATGTTTCATTTGTTGACATAGGCTTATTTGGCATGTGGGGTGAAGGTCATACCGTAATGACCAGTCCAATACATGGACACTCATGGGGATTCGATGTACAGAAGAAGTTCGTTGATATGTATGTAAAGTATTTCAAGCATACACAGATTGTTATTTCTGACGACTTTGCTGGTCCTTATTCAGAAGGTGTTCACTTCGAAATCATTGACTATGCATTGTCGAAAGGTGTTACCCTTCGCGATGACAGTATCTTGGTAGAGGCTGCCCCACATCATTGGTACCACAGTGGAATGGCTCAGCTGTTCTGGCCTACCATGCCGGTAGTTCTAGAACACGAGCACTATGAAAACTCCAAACAGAAAGGCGCTTGGGATAAGGAATTGTTTCTGAAGTCTATAGAAGAATATCATGCCTCGTACATGTCAATACATACTTGGCCAAGATTGTTGCTTGAAGAAAACCGCGACGTAATAGACCGCATAAATCTGCGTTTGGGTTATCGTCTGCAAGCTCCAGAAATAGAATGGCCACGTAGAATTGTTAAAAGTCAGGATTTCACTATCACATCTAAATGGAAAAATGCTGGAGTTGCACCTTGCTATCCTGGTGGTTATCCTTGCTTCACCATTAAAAATAGTAAGGGTGGCATCGTTTCTGTATTAGTTGACGAAAGCTTTAATGTCCGTAACATGGAGGTTGGTGAACCTGATCAAGCAAAAGAATATACTCTGAACTCTGTATTCAAAGTAGCACAAAAATTCACTGATTCCAAGGGTACTTATTATAGAACTTGTAAACCAGGGAAATATGAATTATACATTTCTGTAGGACAAGCAGACGGAACTCCTGTATTCGAGCTTCCTTATGACGATAACGACGGGCATAAAAGATATAAATTAGGAACCATCATTATCACAGAATAATAAATAATTATTCAACGTTTTCAATAGGCAAGAGAGGGTGG
>FR881207.1:22365-32783 GCA_000434735.1 Bacteroides sp. CAG:530 | reverse complement strand
CCCACCCTCTCTTGCTTTTACCTCTTACCTCACGCTACCATTAGCGCAATATAAGATGGATTTATTTGAACATTTTCTCAATTTCTTCTTCTTTCAGAATAGACAATACGGTCTTTCCATCAGGAGTATAGTTTGGTGTGCCCACTGCCAGCAACTCGTCTACCAAGTTATTCATCTCGTCGTTGCTGAGCAATTGTCCCGGCACTATGGCTGCTGCCTTGGCCAATGAAAGGGCTAATACGCCCTGAACCTCTTCTTTCACCTTACTGCCCTTATCTGCAGCAGAGTGAACCAAGTCGCTTACCAACTGCTCCGGATTCAGTCCGTCGATGCCGGCAGGAACACCATTTATGGCATACGAACCGCCGCCTAAATCGCTCAGTTCGAATCCCAAGTATTTAAGGTCTTCCATTATTTCCTCAAGCACAGGCACCTCGGCAGGCGAGAAATGTACCATATCGGGGAACAACATACGCTGCGATACATTCTGATGCGATGAGAGTTGCATCATATAACGCTCGTAAAGCACACGGATATGGGCACGCTGCTGATTTATTATCATCAAGCCCGATTTGACAGACGTTATTATATAGCTTCCCTTATACTGATAATGCAAAGGCACTTTCTCCTGAACCGCCGCTTCCGGATGTCCATCATAAAGCGTAGGTTCTGCCGTCGGACTTTCTTCTTCGGGAGGCAATTCCCATTCTCCACCTTGATCGGGCTGCGCAGCCAAATTCCACGGTTGGTCGGCCTTCTTGTCGAGTCCCTGAAACAGCGGTTGCCATGTAGGTGTCTTGCGTTCGTACGAAGCGGAAGAATACGACGATGGAGGTGCCGACGATACGTTAAACGGATTATAAGATGGGTCGAACGATGTAGCAGGAGGCACCGACGAACCGTCTGTAGGCGTTCCGTCGTAAGCCGGTATATCGGGCATTCCTTCCGTATCGAAATCGATGGAAGGCACCGCATTGAAGCGTCCTAAAGTTTCTTTCACGGCTGCCGACAGTATCTGCCATATCGCTTGCTCGTTATCGAATTTTATCTCCGTCTTGGTAGGATGTATGTTTACGTCAATATTCGACGGGTCTACCGTAAAGTAGATAAAGTAAGACATCTGCTCGCCCACGGGGATAAGGTTCTCGTAAGCATCGGCCACCGCCTTATGGAAATACGGGTGACGCATATATCGTCCGTTTACGAAGAAGAACTGACGTGCCCCTTTCTTTCGTGCGGTCTCGGGCTTACCTATGAAGCCGTGAATCTGCACCATGCTAGTATTTATATCGAGCGAAAGCAAGTCTTTGTTCAGCTTATTGCCAAACACTCCCATTATGCGCTGACGCAACGAGATAGCAGGCAGATTCAGCATTTCAGTACCGTTATGAGATAGCGTGAACGATACTTCCGGATTTACCAAAGCTATACGTTCGAACTCGGTAAGCACATTGCTAAGCTCCGTCTGGTTCGACTTCAGGAACTTACGGCGTGCCGGTATATTAAAGAACAGATTCTTTATGCTGAAATTACTTCCACGTGCACAAGCCACCGCTTCCTGACCTTCTACCTTAGAGCCAGATATGCGGATAAGCGTTCCAAGCTCGCCACCGTCCATAGCAGTGCGTAGTTCTACCTGAGCCACAGCCGCTATAGAAGCCAGAGCCTCGCCACGGAAACCCATGGTATGCAAGGCAAACAAATCTGTAGCCTTACGGATTTTAGAAGTAGCGTGTCGTTCGAAAGCCAACCGAGCGTCTGTTTCCGACATACCCTTCCCATCGTCTATTACCTGAATGCAGGTCTTACCCGCATCGGTTACAAGCACGTCGATATGTTTGGCTCCGGCGTCGATGGCGTTTTCTACCAACTCTTTCACAACCGAAGCCGGACGTTGAATTACTTCGCCCGCCGCAATCTGATTGGCAACGGAATCGGGCAATAAACGGATTACATCACTCATGGTTTTCTCTCTTTATTATAATGTAAACTCTCCAGTAACCAGATAATGGAGTATGTACAGCAGTACGGCAATTGCCACAAAGATAGTAGCGTACGACAACGGCTCACGTCCGCTTTCCTTACGCCGCTTAAGATGGGTAGTGCCTTCAATAAACTTGCCGCGAATATCTTCGGGCGAGAATTCTTTAGGAGGAATCATTCCCAAATCACGCTTGGCGTCTTCCTCCATCTTCTGCAGTTTTTCCTTCCGTTCGTCTACATAGATGTATTCATGATGAAACGGACGGGGTTTTCTCATTGTAAACAGTCCCATAGCTATTCCTCCTTCTTTTTCTTTTCAAATAAATGTTGGTTCGGCAGTTCTACCGGTCCTCGCACGCTCTTCTTCAGCTGGTCGGTAACCTTCTTTGGTACCCAGTTGAAAATGTCCTGCTTGTTCTTAGGACGTATATAGTCGAACCACACAAAGTTATCGAGTTTATCTTTTCCTGCCGGAATCTGCGTCATCGGATATAACGTGCCGCTCGATTTCGGACTCATCACCATTTTCTCCAGTTTCTGGTTCTCAAGGTATACATCCAGCTTACTGGTTTCGGATACATTCATACCTATAAGGGTACTGTCGGCATCCATCGGATAATAAACCACACGCACAGAGCCTATCACTTCGGTCTTATACATCTGCTTATTGCGGAAGTATGATTTCATTTCCTTGCCCGACACTTGGTTGTACTTGGTAGAATCTATTTGTTCTACTGAGAGGGCTTGGTTTATGATATGCGCCCTTTCTATGGTACTATCGTTAAAGTAAATACATACCTTCTCGCCTACTAACTGCTGATTCTGGTTCCACAGGATAGGGTCTTTGTACAGAGTAAGGCAACTATCTTTCGTAGCGAATACCAGCGAATCGGCTACGCCCTGCATATCGGTACGGTAAAAACGAACCTTATGAAAAGCACGCATCTCACGGTGCATAGAGTCGGTATCAAGATGAAATGTCTCCATCATCAAGGTATCAGCATGAAGAAACAAGCTGTCGCGTATCAACATAAAAAAACAAGCTGTCGCCTTGCAAATAATCTATGGCTCCCGCCTTATCTGTAGCGAAGGCGTACTTGGTTTTCTCGTTATAGTAACCATACTCGCCTGTCATCATGTTCTTGTTGATGGTGTCGCGCATCTCCATGTGCGAGAACGCCTCGCCCACCCCAGTGTTACGGTCGTAGAACAACGTGTCGCCGGTAAGTTGCTTAGCGTCGTTCGTGATAATAGAACGCTGATACAGAGCCGCCTTTCCGGTAGCGGTGTTATACGTTCCCTGCTCGGAATAGATATGGTTCTTATCGCTCAATATGTCCGACGGACCTACAATTTCCGCCACCTTCGACTGGGTGTTGTACTCCAAAGTATCCGAAGTCAACGTAAACTGCGGGTTCACCAACTTAACGTTATAGTTGAACACCGACTGCTTGGTAGACGGATTGTACTCTCCCCACTCAGAGGTAAGCACATTCTGCTCGTCCATCAGCGTACCGCCATCGAAAAAGTAACCCAAGTTATACAGACGGTCGTAGTTCAAGCTATCCGTAAGCAACGTAGTGTTACGGTTCTCCATACGCACATTATTGCGCACCTCGGCTATCTGCGTATTTCCGTCATAATAAAGACGGTCGCCATACAGAAAGAGCGTATCGCCTTGATTCATCTTCACGTTGCTGAACGCCTCGAACGAACCAAGCTTATCGTAATAGTAAGCACTATCGCAATACATATACACGCTGTCATGACGGAACACCACATTTCCCGTCACCACCTGTGCATCGGGATGCCGCGAATCTTTTCGCAACATATCAGAATGTATCAGGTACACCTTACTCTTGGCCTGCTGCTTCTTAGGAGCCTGTACTTTAGCCTCCTGCTGCGGGCGCGACTGCTTGTTCTGCACCGGCTTCTGAGCTAACAAACAAAAGCCGAAAAGGCATAAGACACTTGCCAGAAGTATCTTATGCCCACGTATATTATGTTTTTTCTTTTCGTTTCCTTGCATATAAGGTCTTTAATTCTTAATCCATCCCGGATATTTGAAATCACAGTTTCTCCACGACGGGTTAATGCGTACGTAGGTATTTTTCTGCTTTTCAACAATCCACTTCTGAATCTTTTCTTCACTGCGCTTTGCTGTCACCATCGATTTCAGACGCTGATAGTCTTCGGTAATAGTAGCCTTATGTCCATCGATGCGGTTTTTCAACTTAACGATGGCACATACTTCTTTACCCTTAGAGTTAATCATAGTGAAAGCTTTAGAGATTTCACCTATTTGCATTTTCTCTACCACCTTAGCTACATCTTGCGAGATAAGAGAAGCCAACTGCTGCATCTCGAAGCGCGATGTACTGTTCTGAGGGTTGGCCAACAAACCGTGGTTATTACGGGTATCTTTATCTTGCGAAAGCCATGTAGCAGCATCATCGAAAGAGAATTTAGCCTTACGGATATCATCGCCGATAGAGTCAAGACGAGCCAAAGCTGCGTCAATGTCTTTCTTGTCTACTTCCGGACGAAGCAAGATGTGACGATAGTTTACACGGTCGCCTCGTTTTTCTATCAACTGTGCTATATGGTATCCGAATTCTGTTTCGAATACTTTTGATACTTTCTTAGGGTCTGTAAGGTTGAACACCACATTGGCGAATTCTGGAACCAACTCACCTCTACCGGTAAAACCGCCTTCACCGCCACGAGCTGCGGTACCAGGGTCTTGCGAGTAGAAACGTGCCAAGATAGAGAACGAAGTCTCGCCCTTGTTAACACGATCGGCGTATTCACGAAGCTGAGCTTTTACACGTTCTATTTCCTTCTCTGAAATTTTCGGCATCAACTCGATAATCTGCACCTCCACCTGAGTGGGCACAAACGGAATACTGTCTTTAGGCAACTTGCTGAAATAGTTGCGCACCTCGGCTGGAGTCAACTTGATGTCGCCTATAATTTTCTGCTGCATCTGCTGCACTCTCATACCCTCGCGGATATTGTCGCGAAGCATCTCACGAATCTGAGTATAGCTTTTGTTATAATACTCTTCAAGCTTTTCCTTAGAACCGAACTGATCGATAAGCCATGATGTACGCTGTTCTACACGCTGAAGCACTTCCTGATCGGATACTTCCACACTATCTATCTCTGCCTGATGCAAGAACAATTTCTGTACGGCCAATTCCTCTGGTATAACACAATACGGGTCACCGTCAAAACGTCGGTTTTCATACTGCGCATTCAGACGTTCATTCTCTACGTCCGACTTCAGTATAGCCTCATCTCCTACTACCCATACCACTTCATCGATGACATTATTCTGTGCACCAACTGCCGAAGCAATAAGTACGAATAGCAAACATGCGTAAATTCTTAAAAATTTCAATCCACTCATTTAATCTATTGTCTTATAATATTTTATTTTCTTGTCTTCCGAAGCTTCGCGATATAATTCAGATTTCATCTGATTAATGAATTCGGTACGCTTTTGGTTGACCAATATTTCTTTTATCTCATTCTGAGCATACTCTAACGGCAGGATTTCTCCTTTAGGAAGGAACTGCTCTACGTGGAGGATGTAGCAGAACAACGAGTCTTTAACTTCTACATTTTTGTCGTTCGACAGGTAACCGGGATTAGACTTCAAGGCCGCAAGCGGCATCTTCGAAGCGAAATCGGAAACCGGGAGCCAGCGGTCGAAGAAATAATCGTAGTTAACAGCAGTACCTACACAGAACTTTTCCAAACGGTCGAGGTTGCTTTCTACATTATTACGGCACCATCCACGCAATGTGTTCAGGTTGGGCACATTGACCGGCACTTTCACGAAAAGTCCTTTAATGTAAGGCGCATCAGCACGAAACAACTCCGGGTTTTGATTGTAATACTGCTCTACCTCGGCATCGGTTATGGCACCGCTCAACTTCTGCTTTACCAGCTCTTCCTGATACGTATGCATTATCAGCGTCTTGCGATACGAAGATACAAGTTCTTCTATCCGTTGATTGTCGGGCACATTGTCTTTGGCTTTTTTATACAGCAAGGCATCTCCTACCCAATCGCGTACATATTGCTTCACAAAATTAACGCTGTCGGCTCCGTGCAGTCCCACGGGCATTACCCTATCCACATCTTCCTCATAAAGAAACGCCCCGTTCACCTCTGCCAATGGGGTACCAGCACCCGGAGAGACTGACGAAGAGCAGCCTCCAAACAAAAAAGCACAAGCCATAAGGCTATATTTCAGTGTTACGGTCATTTCCTGTTAATTAGTGAACGAAGATACACTATTAATTATTATCTACATTACTATTAACTGTTTTTTAACACTGATTCAGCGCAATAAAGCGCTATACAAAGCATTGTGCAATAAACAAGAAAAGCTGTTACTTTTATTACGGGGCTTTATCTTATGGTTCGCAGATTGTTATTATGTAGTATACTTTTACTATTAAAGAAGAATGCTATTTTGCTATACATTGGTTTCAGGAGTAGAAAACTGTCTGATAAACCCCTCTCATATAGCTTCTGGAGCCGATTTTCTTCATTTGAAAATCGATAAAAAAAGAATGCAATGCTTCATTCAAACCATTGCATTCTTTCACCTTACCATTCGCATATTGCAGTGCTGCAATTCGCATTCTTTCTTACGCGCATTGCGAGATTTTCTCTACGTTTTTTATGTTTGATATATTTACTTACTCGTAATAAGAGTGTTCAGTAATTCTTGATTGATTTCTACTTTAAAGCGGTTGCCCATTTCCTTAACGCGAGCCTCATCGAGCGAGAAGAGATAGTCTGCTTTCACTCTATCGGCCACGTCGGAATATGATTCCGGTCCTCGCTTCAAGAACTTGCCTAATGATATGGCGTATGGGTATGCCGTACGGATTCCTCCATTGCCGCATTTGAACGCTAACCTATCAACCTCTGCATCCTGACCAATGCGGAACAAACCTGTTTTTACATCCGCTTGACTTTTCGGGTTGTCCTTATTCCATTGTGCAACGACTGCCTGCCACTCATTTAAAGACAATTTCTTCAGTTTCTTTTTCAGCTTTGACGCATCTTTCTTACTCTGACAATAGATAACTCCTCCCTTGAAATGCGGCAGACTCCACACATAATCGCTTTTATGCGCCTGAAAATAATCTACAAGCTGTAAGGTAGAAACCTCTTTAGGATAAGAAGACGGATTTTTCTTATCCCAATACTTCACGAGCAAACTGTCGGCAAGTGAAGTCATGGAAAGCATCTCAGCCAATTGCGCTACCGACTTACCTCCTGCCCACCCCGCATACAGCTTACTGTTGAGCAACGACGAGGCGATGTCTGAACGCACGGAAAGAACCGGACAAGACTTGCCTACGCTATCGGCTTTTTCTGCAGTTTCTTTCTGCAACAACCGCACTATATGTACCCCTAAAGGCGAAGAGAATGGCTCCGAGAACTGACCAACGGAAAGCGACTGCAAACGGGTTGAGAATTCCTTCAGCAACTCTACCCCCGATGCCCACACTGGAGCGGAAGGCGAATAAGACTGAAAGTCGGCTCCCTGCCGCAAAGCACGATAGATGGAATCGAGCCGAAGCATGGCACGCTGTTCCTGCCGCTTACCGTCGCGCTGAGACAGAGGAATGAATATCTGATCGTACCGAAACCTATCGGATGTCAAAAAACGGCCCTTCTTATTGTCTGAAAGCGCCCTACCGATAGAATCAGTTTTCTGGCGGTCAGTACCTACCGACATCAATCTACTGCCAAGCATCACCTTCAGTTCTTGCTTAAACACGGGCAAGGTATCCCATTTCTGACTGAGTGCATCGGCCAATTTCAGCTTATCGAACAAGAAATGATTGAAGCACACCGACACCGACGAGCCGTCTGTACCTCTGCGTAACTGACGCTTCATATAGCTTTCGAACTCAGACTTAGGGACTGAAGTACCGTTTATCTTCAGTAATTCATCCGCTTGCAGAGAAGCGTACGCACATGGCATCGCCATCCACATAGCCGCAACGATACACAATAATGTTTTTACTTTCATCTTTATACCAATCAAAAAAAAGAAAGCGAAGAACTACGCTAATCTTAATGTCGTAATTCTTCGCTTCTGATATCTATCCGTTCACTACCCTATCTTTACAGATAGAGGCAAGAACGCTATTATTCCATTTACTGAGGACGGCTGTAGTTAGGAGCCTCGCTGGTAATTGCAACATCGTGCGGATGGCTTTCCAATACACCTGCATTGGTGATACGAGTAAACTTAGCGTTATGGAGTTCCTTGATGTTATGCGCTCCGCAATATCCCATACCCGAACGCAAACCACCTACCAACTGATAGATTACTTCGTAAAGGCTTCCTTTGTAAGGAACGCGAGCTGCGATACCTTCCGGAACCAACTTCTTAACATCGGTAGTTCCAGCCTGGAAGTAACGGTCTTTAGAACCATTTTCCATAGCTTCCAAAGAACCCATACCACGGTAAGACTTAAACTTACGTCCGTTGAAGATGATAGTGTCGCCCGGAGACTCTTCAGTACCTGCTACCAAAGAACCGATCATTACACAGTAACCACCGGCAGCAAGAGCCTTAACAACGTCGCCAGAATAACGCAAACCACCATCGGCAATCAAAGGAACACCAGTGCCTTCAAGAGCTTTGGCTACATCGTAAACGGCAGTCAGCTGAGGAACACCTACACCTGCTACAACACGAGTGGTACAAATTGAACCCGGACCGATACCTACTTTCACAGCATCAGCACCAGCTTCTACCAACATCTTAGCAGCTTCGCCAGTAGCGATGTTACCTACTACTATATCTACATTAGGGAATCTTTTCTTAGCTTCTTTCAGCTTTTCGATAACCGACAATGAATGTCCGTGAGCTGTATCGATAACGATAGCGTCGGCACCGGCATTAATCAATGCCTCCATGCGCTGCAATGTATCGGCAGTTACACCTACTCCGGCAGCTACGCGCAAGCGACCCTTTTCGTCCTTGCAAGCCATAGGTTTATCTTTAGCTTTAGTGATATCTTTATAAGTGATAAGACCTATCAACTTACCTTTTTCGTCTACTACAGGAAGTTTCTCAATCTTGTTCTCCTGAAGAATCTTCGATGCAGTCTCCATATCTGTACCCGGAGTGGTAGTTACGATATTGTCTTTAGTCATGACTTCGTCAATACGCTTTGTCATGTCTCTTTCAAAACGCAAGTCACGGTTTGTAACGATACCGACCAGATATTTCTCATCGTCTACTACAGGAATACCACCGATTTTATATTCGGCCATGATATCAAGAGCATCTTTCACAGCAGAACCTCTCTTAATAGTTACAGGGTCATAAATCATACCGTTTTCGGCACGCTTTACAATTGCTACCTGACGAGCCTGTTCTTCTATCGACATGTTCTTATGGATTACACCGATACCGCCTTCGCGTGCGATAGCGATAGCCATTTGAGCCTCGGTAACAGTATCCATAGCGGCAGTTACAAACGGGATTTTCAAATCGATGTTGCGTGAAAACTTTGTCGAGAGTTCGACAGCTTTAGGTAATACCTCAGAATAGGCCGGGATTAACAATACGTCGTCGTAAGTCAATCCGTCCATCACTACTTTATCTGCAATAAATGACATAGGGCTTTTATGCGTTAAGATTTTATTGCGTGCAAATATACGCATTTTCAGAAAAACCATGAATACCCTTTGCATTTTTTTTCGAATATTACCCAAAAAAAGAATGCAACAGACAAATAAATCAGTCTGCTGCATTCCAAGTAATACCTCTTTTAAGTCTTAGTATCAATTCGCCATTTCCGAAATGAACTTGATACGGACAAGTCTTATTTCTTCTTCCGTATAATCTGATCCAAGCTCATCCATAGCGTCATCGATTTTATCGGTTGTCGACTCTTTAAAATAGTCGTAGATATCAAGCATGTGATCTTCGTCCATCACCTCATCGAGGAAATAATCGATGTTAAGCTTAGTACCCGAATAAACGATAGCTTCAATTTCGTCGAGCAATTCGTTAAACTCAATACCTTTAGCCACCGCTATATCATCAAGAGCCACCTTACGGTCGATACTCTGAATGATAGAAACCTTCAGTTTCGACTTATTGGCAACGGTACGTACACGCAAGTCTTCCGGACGGTCAATTTCGTTCTCCTCGCAGTGCTTCTTAATCAGTTCGCAGAACTCCTGTCCGTAGCGTTTAGCCTTACCGGCACCTACACCCGGAATATTCTGCAACTCTTCAAGAGTCACCGGATAGATAGTAGCCATAGCCTCCAATGAAGGATCCTGGAATACCACATAAGGAGGAACATCGAGTTTCTTAGACATCTTCTTTCTCAAGTCTTTCAACATCGAAAACAGAACAGGGTCTACCGCACACGACG
>FR881207.1:0-22338 GCA_000434735.1 Bacteroides sp. CAG:530 | reverse complement strand
GACGCTCCGCTTCTCATCGGAACTTCTTCTACATCTTCATCATCGAAATCGTTGTCTTCTACTATCTTGAACGACTTCGGCTTCTTCAAGAACTTACGTCCTTCGGCAGTAACCTTGAGTAAGCCATAGTTTTCAACATCCTTAGTAAGATATCCGGCTATCAGCGCCTGACGGATAACAGCATTCCACAAACGATCTTCCTCGCCCATGCCCGAGCCGAAAACTTCCAACTCTTCATGCTTATGCGCAAGCACCTCGGATGTTTCCTTACCTAAAAGGATATCTACTATATAATCTTGCTTAAAATTTTCTTTTACCGCAATGATTGTTTCAATCACTGCACACAATGAATCCTGAGCCTCCACTTGTTTTTTTGGATTTAAACAGTTATCACAATTACCACAGTTGTCCTCAGTATACTCCTCACCGAAATAATGCAATAATATCTTTCGTCTACACAATGACGACTCCGCATACGCCGCTGTTTCCTGCAACAGTTGTTTTCCAATCTCCTGCTCAGAAACAGGCTTACCCTGCATAAACTTCTCTAATTTCTGCAAGTCCTTATTTGAGTAGAAAGTGATGCATTGGCCTTCGCCACCGTCACGACCGGCGCGTCCTGTTTCCTGATAATAGCCTTCCAAGCTCTTAGGCACATCGTAATGAATTACGAAACGCACATCCGGCTTATCGATACCCATACCGAATGCTATGGTCGCTACTATCACGTCAATATCCTCTTTCAAGAAAGCATCTTGATTGGCATTGCGGGCAGCCGAATCCATACCAGCATGATACGGACGGGCTTTTATGCCGTTAGCCTGAAGGATTTCGGCCAGTTCTTCTACTTTTTTACGGCTCAAGCAGTAAATGATTCCCGATTTATCAGGGTTCTGCTTAATAAAACGGATAATGTCCTTGTCTACATTGTTAGTCTTTGCCCTTACTTCGTAGTATAGGTTTGGACGATTAAACGACGATTTGAACTCCTTGGCTTCTGTCATACCCAGATTCTTCTGGATATCCATCTTCACCTTTGGAGTAGCGGTTGCGGTCAGGGCTATTATCGGTGCTCTTCCTATCTCGTTAATGATAGGACGTATGCGACGGTATTCGGGACGGAAATCATGCCCCCACTCTGATATACAATGCGCTTCGTCTATCGCATAGAAAGAGATTTTAACATGGCGCAAAAAGTCTACGTTGTCTTCCTTGGTCAGAGATTCAGGAGCCACATACAATAGTTTGGTTTTACCCGATACTATGTCCGACTTTACCTGATCTATAGCCGACTTAGACAGCGAGGAGTTGATGAAGTGTGCCACACCATCTTCTTCGCTATAATTGCGCATGGCATCAACCTGGTTCTTCATAAGAGCTATAAGCGGAGATATTACAATTGCCGTACCTTCCATTAGCAACGAAGGCAGCTGATAGCACAGTGACTTACCACCCCCGGTAGGCATCAAAACAAACGTATCATTTCCATCCAGCAAGTTACGGATGATTTCTTCCTGATGCCCCTTAAATGTATCAAAGCCGAAATATTTCTTCAGCTCAGCAGTTAAATTAATAGTCTCCGCCATTATTCCCTTATTTTAGTGATTATACATCCGACCAAGAGATGTCTCTCTCTTTACGATTGTAACAAAGTTATAAACAACTTTTAATATTACACAAATAATTCGAGGAATATTTTATCGAAAGAACTTCCGTTTTATCTATTTTCCACTTTTTTCTATCATCACTCCATCTGCAAACGAGAAAAGTTAACCTTTTCCATCTGCTTGCGTGCATAGTCTAAAGTAACCACAAAATGATCTATATTCTCTGACGGTACATCGTACATGGCATCCATGATGATGGTTTCGACGATAGAACGCAAACCACGCGCACCCAACTTATACTCTACAGCCTTGTCTACTATATAGTCGAGTACCTCGGGCTGGAATTCCAGCTTCACTCCATCCATCTCGAAAAGCTTAATATACTGCTTCACGATAGAGTTTTTCGGCTCTGTAAGGATATTGCGCAATGCTGTACGGTCTAGCGGATTCAGATAAGTCAGGATAGGCAGACGTCCGATGATTTCTGGAATCAGACCGAACGACTTCAAATCCTGAGGCACGATATACTGCATCAGGTTAGAGCGGTCTATCTTTGTAGTTTCCTTAGCAGCTCCATATCCCACCACGTTAGTATTCATACGCTGAGCAATCTTACGCTCAATTCCGTCGAACGCTCCGCCGCAGATAAAGAGGATATTCTTAGTGTTTACTTGAATGAACTTCTGTTCAGGATGCTTACGTCCGCCCTGAGGTGGCACGTTTACTACCGACCCTTCCAGCAGTTTCAGCAATCCTTGCTGCACACCTTCACCGCTTACGTCGCGAGTGATAGATGGGTTATCTCCCTTACGTGCTATTTTGTCTATTTCATCAATGAATACGATACCGCGTTCCGCCTTGGCTACATCATAGTCGGCCACCTGCAACAGGCGCGAAAGTATGCTTTCTATATCCTCGCCCACGTATCCGGCTTGAGTCAGCACCGTAGCGTCGACAATAGTAAACGGAACATGAAGCAACTTGGCTATAGTGCGAGCCAACAGAGTCTTTCCGGTTCCGGTGCTTCCCACCATAATGATGTTCGACTTTTCAATTTCCACATCATCCTTAGTCTGAGTCTGAAGCAAACGCTTATAGTGATTATAAACGGCTACCGAAAGATAACGCTTGGCATCGTCCTGGCCAATCACATACTGATCGAGAAAAGCCTTAATATCTTTCGGCTTCGGAAGATCGGCCAAGCCTAAATCAAGACCATCGGCTACATTGCCATGCGAATGCAAAGCCTCATTAACTATCTCATGAGCTTGTTCGGCACAGCTATCGCATATATTGCCGTTCAGCCCCGTTATCAGGAAACCAACCTCATCTTCGCTACGTCCGCAAAAACTGCAATAGCGTTTGTTCGATTTCCGTCTCGTTGGTTTATCTCCTTCCAATGTTCTCTTATTTATTCTTTTATATTCAACTTATTCTTTCTGTTCTACACTCTTAATCATTTCAGATCTGCAGGCTTGCGCGACAGAACTTCGTCTATCATGCCGTATTCCTTAGCCTCAAGAGCGGTCATCCAGTAATCACGGTCGGAGTCGGCCCATACCTTGTCGAATTCGGTATGCGAATGTTCCGCAATGATAGTATAGAGTTCCTTCTTCAACTTCTGGATTTCGCGGGCAGTGATTTCTATATCAGACGCCTGTCCCTGAGCGCCACCCATCGGCTGGTGAATCATGACGCGAGAGTGAGTAAGCGCAGAACGCTTTCCTTCCTCTCCGGCAACGAGCAATACCGCAGCCATAGAAGCAGCCATACCTGTACAGATAGTAGCTACATCGCTAGAGATGAACTGCATAGTATCATAAATACCCAAACCGGCATATACCGATCCGCCCGGAGAGTTGATATAAATGGAAATATCTTTTCCTGGTTCTACAGAATCCAGATACAACAGCTGAGCCTGTAAGGTATTGGCTGTATAATCATCGATAGCGGTACCCAAAAAGATGATACGATCCATCATCAATCGCGAGAACACGTCGAGCTGAGTAACATTGAGCTGGCGTTCTTCCAATATATAAGGATTCAAATATCCATTCTGCGACTTGATAACATCGTCAAGCACCATACTGTTCATACCTAAGTGCTTGGTTGCATATTTTCTGAAATCGTCCATTTTATTTCGTTTTATTAAATTTACCTATATATAAAGAGGAGCTTCCGACCGTCTTGTTCACTTGTAATTGGGCAGAATTATAAAATCTTCAGCTCAACAACGGAAAAGCCAGATCAAAAGCTCCACTTCTTATCTAATCGTTTCAGCAATCAGCGTTGGGACATCAGCCCCTACGTTTTGATTACTCAAACATCTTGTTGAATTCTTCTGCCGATACAGCCTTGTGGTTCAGAGTAACCTGACCTTTCAACACAGCACACAATTTAGCTTCTACTGCACGGTTAACCAAAGCTTCTACAGACTCTTGTTTCTTCAGCATTTCCTTGCTGTAGTTTTCGAGCAATTCTTCAGGTACATTGATCATACCGTACTGAGCGAACTGAGCGCGAGTAGCTTCCTTAGCCATCTCAGTAATATCAGACTGTTCAACCTTGATATCGTTAGCTCTAACCAATTTTTCCTTGATCAGGCGCCAAGTCAATTCTTCAATGCTCTTGTCATAGTGTTCAGCAACGAATTCTTCACCTTTTTCCTTGTTGTTTTCCAACATGATACGCTTCATCAGTTCGTCAGCGAATTCCAACTTGCCTACTTTGTTAGCAGCGTAGTTACGAACGTCGATCAAGAACTTATAGTCGCTGTCAGCTTCGAACTGCTTAGCGATAGTTTCCTTAATCTGAGCGCGGAACTCTTCTTCGTTGTGAGCTTTGTCCTTACCCAAAACCTGGTCGAACAATTCCTGGTTCAATTCACCCGGAATCAAGCGAGTGATTTCTTCAATCTGGAAGCTGAAGTTACCCTTGTGGTTTTCAACATCTTCCTTAGCAACCTTCAACAAAGAAGCCAATTCTGCTTCGTTGTTATCGAAAGCAACAGAAGGATTAAACACCAATACAGTGTTAGTCTTAGCTGCGTTGAAGATAGCTTTCTGATCGTCGTTCTTCATGTAAGAAGGCATCATAACAGCACCTTCTACCTGAACGCCACCTTCTTTAGTGTTGCCGTTTTCATCAAGTTCAGCCAACAGACCCTTCAACATATCGTTATCCTGATACTCTTCTACCTTATCATATTTACCGGTACGCTGAGTATACATCTTAACCTGCTGGTCAACCATTTCGTCTGTTACGTTGATATCGTAGTAATCAACAGTGTCTTCGTTAGACAAAGTCAATTCAAACTGAGGAGCCAAAGCGATATCGAATGAGAATTCGAAGTTTTCGTCAGTTTCAAAGTTTGCGTTGCTCTCCTTAGGAAGCGGAGCGCCCAACATATCTACCTTATTTTCACGGATATATTCGCCTACTTTTTCCTGCATCAGCTTATCAACTTCTTCTACCAATACAGATACGCCATACTGTTTCTTAACAAGACCCATAGGAACCATACCCTTACGGAAGCCCGGCATATTAACTCTCTGACGAATAGTTTTCAACGATTTTTCTACTTTTTCCTGATAGTCAGCTTTTTCAATCTGAACAGTAAGCAATGCGCTTACTTTGTCTACATTCTGCAATGAAATATTCATTTCCGACTTTATTTATTTAATTATTACTTTATTATGTTCTAATAGTTCACTTTATACAAAGAGTGTGCAAAAATAATGTTTAATATTTCAATAACCAAAAAGGTACTAAAAAAAACACTTTAATCACTCATAATATTTGTTTTGGCAAATATGGATTCTATTGCAACATATTTAAATTCAGTTGCAATAGAAATATATTCTGTTGAGACAGAATTAAAATCACCCGTAACAGAAATAAATCCGTTCACGACTGACAAACTGTCTGATAAACACCTCGCCTGCCATCTAAAAACGCTACATTTTATTTTTTAAAACTCTTGGTTATCTTATTTTTTATACGTTCCTTTGCTCGCGATAGTGGTATTAAAATTAATCACAGCGATTTCTATTACTGGTTTTTACCGCATACGCGAAAGCCCATTGTGTAAACGCTCGTCGTTCGAATCTCTCATATTTCTTTTTCCATCACTGTCGTAGAGAGAATATTTCAATTATTATTTTTATTTCATTCAAATCAAAAAAACATGAATTTGTATTTGGGAAACCTTAACTATCGAGTTAAGGAAGGAGACTTAGAACGTGCGTTAGCAGTGTATGGCACTGTGCATTCAGTAAAAATCATCAAAGACCGCGAAACAGGAAAATCTAAAGGTTTCGGTTTTGTAGAAATGGACGACGAAGCTGCATCACAAGCAATTAAAGAATTAAGCGGAAGCGACTTTATGGGTCGCCAAATGGTTATAAAAGAAGCTTTGCCTAAAGCTTGATTTTTTCGCCAACAAAACAAAAGCCATTCCGGGATATTCTCTCCGCAAAAGGAAGAAACCGGAATGGCTTTTATTTTTCATTACTTCTTTCCGCCCCACACGTTTGTTGGCGATACTACCCAAGCCGGGTCGTGAGGTACGATGATATTAGGATTAGCATTCATGCCTTCTTTATCTGGAATACGGATATAGTATACCGATTTGCCATGTACCGGAAGCGAAGAGGTTCTCAGCCACGGATTCATATTACGCAGAAGCGCATAGCTTATACCTCTTCCCTTAGCAAAGCGAGGAAGATCGTCTATCGTCTCTTCTACTTTTATCTCTCGGTATGGTATCATCGGATAAAGATCGGACGCACGTAGAACGAATCCGAACTTCTGTGGACTGGCGAACATAATCTTTGCTGCGAGAATTCGATACACGTATCGTGCGGTCTCTTCTACCAACTGAAGGTCGAGCGCATTTTCTTCGTATTGCTCGGCAAGCGACTTTGAAATTCTGCCCTGACCGGCATTATACGATGCCGCCACACTCACCCAATTTCCAAAACGCTGGTAGGCTTGCTTCAGATAACGGCATGCCGCACGGGTAGCTTTCTCTACATGATAACGCTCGTCCACACTATGTCCCACTTCGAGCCCGAACTCGCGGGCAGTAGCCGGCATAAGTTGCCATAGCCCAGCTGCACCGGCTCCCGAACGAGCCAACGGGTTATTATTACTCTCTATAGACATCAGATACTTAAAATCGTCGGGTATTCCGTTTTCGCGCAGTATGTCTTCTACTATCGGAAAGTAACGGTTGGCACGTTTTATCATCTGAATGGACGTGCTGTGCATAAACGAAAACGCCAGCAACTCACGATCCATGCGTTCTCGGCGGTCAAATCGGCTCAAGTCTACCGTTTCACCGCAAAACACCATGTTCCGTGGAACTTCCACACAAGTGTATTCCACGTCATCGCCCACAGTGGCAGCCTGCATGGTAGGAGTATCAAATGGCAGTGTGGCCAACAACGAACAAAAAACTAATTTCTTTACTGATATATATGATAATTTCATCCCAGAGACATTTTAAGGTTCTTAAATATTGCCTCTAAGTTAGATATTAAAAATAAAAACGAGATAATAGTTAAGCCAATTTAATACAACATTTTATTCGAACAGCTGAAAACTTTTCAGTATCTGCAACGGAATTTCATCCGTTTTCTTCTGATAAATAACTGATAGATAGAAGCCTGTTCCCTCTTTCTTATCGAGCAGATAACTATACATACACTGATCGGTTTCACAATTGCCTTTCAGCCATACCACGTAGAATTGCGGCGTTTCGAACGATTCCACCTTTGTCTGCTGGGTCACTTCATCGTCGGTGGCCACATTCTTCAAATCCTTAGCCAACTCGGAACGCTTTATGCCATCGCCCTCCAGCAACTGCACCGTAATATAATACTCTTTTGTACTGATGATGTAGCCGTCTTCCGAATCATCTTCTACAACAAAGCCTACGGGCGCATTAAACTGTACCCCGTAGGCTTTCCATTTCACCTTTTGCAACGCCTGCGCACTCGAAGCACTTACAGCACCGAGAGCCAATATTAGCACTACAAGAAATTTTAAATTCATACTCTTCTCTCTTTAACTACTTTTCGTGCATACACCTCCTCTTCCTTATTAACCATAACCAATACTGTACCTCCTACATTAGAATAAGGAGATGTTACCGCCGACAATGTCTCATCTTTAAGCATTGCGTCTACTCCAGCCGAAATCAACAGTCCCTTGACCAATTCAGCTTCCCAGAGGCTACCTTTAAAAACCTCCACCAACGATCCATAAGTTCTTTCTGCCATAGTCTTGTTACGTTTTAAAGGGTTAATATTAAATAAGGATAATGTTCTCTGTATGTTTATCCAAAGATAGTCTTTTTTTCAATATATTCGAATCGAAACCTGAATATTTTAATCGGAATATCAGAAATAAGGCTATTTTTGCAATAGTTCATCAAACAGCGGATAGCTTGGTGATGAATGAAGCACTACAGTATATAAACATAAAACTTATTATATCATGAGAACTTATACGAATGTATTCGACCTTGGCGACTTGAAGACCGCCCTTTCTGAAGCCTTTGAAATAAAGAAAGACCGTTATAAATATGAATCGCTTGGCAAGCACCGCACTTGCTTGCTTATATTCTTCAACAACAGTCTTCGTACACGCCTCAGCACTCAGAAGGCTGCACGAAACCTTGGCATGGATGTAATTGTGCTCGACGTTAATCAGGGTGCTTGGAAACTGGAGACTGAGCGCGGCGTAATTATGGACGGCGACAAGAGTGAACACTTGCTCGAAGCTATCCCCGTAATGGCTTCTTATTGCGATATCATCGGAGTGCGTTCTTTCGCACGTTTCGAGAGCAGAGAAGACGATTACAACGAAAAGATTCTGAATCAATTCATAAAATACTCTGGCAAGCCTGTCTTCTCTATGGAGGCTGCTACAGGACACCCGCTTCAGGCTTTCGCCGACTTGATTACAATAGAGGAATATAAGAAGACAGAGCGTCCTAAGGTTGTATTGACATGGGCACCTCATCCACGTGCACTTCCGCAGGCTGTTCCTAACTCATTCGCCGACTTCATGAACGAAGCCGACGTAGACTTTGTGATTACTCATCCGCACGGATATGAGCTTGACCCCAAATTCGTACGTGGAGCCAAAGTGGAATACGATCAGAAAAAAGCGTTCGAAGGTGCCGACTTTATCTACGCCAAGAACTGGGCTTGTCCTGGTGTAACAAATCCTGAAGATTACGGAAAGATATTGAGCAAAGACATGAGTTGGACCGTAGATACAGAGCACATGGCTCTTACTAACGATGCTTTCTTTATGCACTGCTTACCGGTACGCCGCAACATGATTGTTACCGACGATGTGATAGAAGCGCCTACTTCATTGGTTATTCCAGAAGCTGCCAACCGTGAAATCTCGGCCACAGTAGTTTTGAAACGAATGTTGCAAGCGTTGAAATAAGCATAACTATCATACTGCCCGGTAAAAGCCAGCCACAATATTATATAAAGCTGACTTTTACCGGGCAGTATTAATAACAACGTACAGGAATCTGTGATTATGCTACTGTACCAATTTCATATAAAAACTCGGGAGCAAGATCTGCTCCATTGGCCCATTCAATAGTAACGCGAGTCAAGCCATATTGAACAAATTTCTCCTTATCCAATAATTCACCGAAAACCTCGCCTTTAAGATATGGTTCCAAATTCACAATCTTTCTATTCCCATCGCTGAAAGTTACAAGAAGCTTGTAATCGCTGATATAATCTACATCTATTACTCGTAACATAAGCTATTTATTTTAAAGGTTCTATCTTTTCTATCTTCTCCCCTTTTTGAGCCTTTTCCCAAAGAGAAAGAATTTCTGCTTCATGCAAATCAACCCACTCATTTACTTTTGCGATAACTTTCGCAGGTGCTTGACCGTCTACAATTCGATCTAAAACACTAATAGAACATTCATAATCACCATAAGTAAAATGAATATGTGGTGGATTATGATCTTTCCAATAAAGGAATATAATAATACCGAAGAATCTACAAATTTCAGGCATAAGCTATATCGTATTAGTAACTTACACAAATATAAGCATTTAAAATCATTATATATATTTTTCAGGCTATATTTTTTATTCAAAGTCCACTATACAAAACAACAAAAAGTCCGATGCAGCGGCTTAATCGCCTTACTGCACCGGACCGGGTAAATCTATAAGAAAATGTACAAAAGCCTATATTAAGGTTTCATGTTCAGATACTGCTTGCCTTCGGCTGCGCCATCTGCTGAACGAGCAGGACAGAGACGGAACGAGAACGACTGGCGTTCTGCCGGAATCAAGTACTGCTGATGAGGGAATGCACCCCAGCTGGTATCACCACCTACACCCATTTGCTTAAGGTCGAGGTTCCAAGTGATAACGTCTGATTCGCGAACATCACTCTGGTGACGCTGGCTCTTGCGGAGACCCGGTTCATCCAATGATGCAGGATCATAAGGCCATGCGCTTGTGCTGAGGAACGGCTGTCCGATAGCCATCAAACCTGCCCCCTGTGCATCGGTCAATGACATCCAACGAACGTCTGTCTTGTTTCCATTTTCTTGAGGACGGTCGTAAAGATAGCATTCATCTTTTACGGCACCGTGGTAAAGACCTACGTAAGCCGAAGTGTTACGGTCGCAATAGTTTTCGTGAGGACCACGTCCCAACCAGCTCATCTGAGAAGCTTCGCGTGCCAAACCTACGCTGACACCCATACGAGGCATCAACGGCAATGTATCGTTAGCCGGGATGAAGAGGCATTCTACATCGAGGCAACCACGAGACTGCATACGATAAGTAATCTTGAATGTAGAACCAGCTACACTGTCAAGGCGATAAGTAGAAACCACTTCATAACCGCCTTCGTTCAAAGCGTGGTGAGTCATTTCTTCGAGACGAGCGTTCTTACCAGCTTCGCGCCAAGCACGGAGAGTGTAGTTCATGCCGTTACCCATATCGTTATCAGTAACAGGACGCCAGAAGTTAGGAAGCAACGGAGACTTGATCCATTCCTTGCCAGCTTGTTTCCAAGAGCAAAGAGCACCGTTTGCCTTATCAAATTCTACTTCAGAGCCGTTAGCCGACAAAGAAAGTCTTTCAGCTGTTTGCTTCATATCTACCTTGCCAGCTTGCTTAGCTGCCTGCAGCGGCTGATAGAAAGGCAATTCAGCTTGAGCGTCTGCCAATTCTGTGTTTGCTTTCAACAAACCTTCGTCATTCTTCAAGCAAGCATAGAAGCGAACGAAATATTCTACTCCAGGAGCAGGTGTAACCTTCGGGAAAGATGTACGGAATATCGCCTTTTGTTGTGGAGCCAAAGCAACGTTTTCAATCTGGCCCTTAGCCAACTCTTCACCGTTGCCTTCCAACTTCCAGTAGAAGTTGAAGTCCTTCAAGTCTTTGAAGAAATACTTATTCTGCAATTCTACCAAGCCTTCGTGATAGTCGGCCAGACGGAATGCGATATTCTGATATACGCGTTTCACTTCGTAAGCGTGTGGTTTGAGAGTACGATCGGCAGCGATGATACCGTTCATACAGAAGTTAGCCGAACTAGGAACACCCTTAGGAGCCAAGTCACCACCGTAAGCCATGAACGGTTTGCCGTCGGCAGTCTTAGTTGCGAATCCCTGGTCAACCCAGTCCCAAATATGTCCACCCTGCAAAGAAGGATACTTCTCTATTACATCCCAATAATCTTGCAAGTTACCGATACTGTTACCCATTGCATGAGCGTATTCACAAAGAATCAACGGCTTGTTAGGCAAGTAGAGAGTGTGATTAATCAGCACGTCAATCTTCTTATACATCGGGCAGAAGATATCAGTGAAAGGCCCCTTGATACCGTCTTCTGAATGAACAGGGCGCTGTGAACGGTCGTTAGCGTGTACCCAGCGGTAAGTAGCCGCAAAGTTACATCCTTCACCGGTTTCGTTACCCAAACTCCAGATAATTACAGACGGATGGTTCTTGTCGCGCTCGAACATACGTTCTGTACGGTCGATAAATGCTGGTTCCCATTCAGGCTGGTTAGCCAAGCACTTGTTAGGATTATATCCCATACCGTGGCTTTCTATGTTTGCTTCGTCTACTACATAAAGTCCGTATTCGTCGCAAAGTTCATACCAGCGTGGGTCGTTAGGATAGTGAGAAGTACGTACACAGTTAATGTTAAGTTCCTTCATCAACTTGATATCCTGTATCATAGACGCTTCGTCTACAACGTGTCCCTTATATGGGTCGTGTTCGTGACGGTTTACACCTTTAATATAAATAGGCTTACCGTTAACCAACAGCTGTGCGTGACGAGTTTCGCATTCGCGGAAACCAATCTTGCGAGTGATGTACTGCTGTACCTTACCGCCTACGCGCAAAGCAATCTGAAGACGATAGAGGTTAGGAATTTCAGCACTCCACAAAAGCGGCTTTTCTACGTGGCGCATGAAATGCAGAACATCTTCCTTAGGATTCCAACGCTTAGTTTCTTTATATACAGTCTTGCCTTGTGCATCCTGCAATTCGGCTTCTACTTCAGCTCCGCTAATCTTGCCACCGCCGGCTTTTCCTAATTCTACATAGAGATGAAAATCGGCATCGGTATAAGTGCGGTCAAGGTCGGTAACAACTTCAAAGTCGCGTACGTGTACTTTCGGACGAGCGTAAACATATACGTCGCGTTGGATACCTGCCAAACGCCAGAAGTCCTGGTCTTCCAGATAGTAACCGTCGCTAAACTTGAACACCTGAACAGAGATTTCGTTTTCTCCTGCTTTTACATACGGAGTGATATCGAATTCAGCCGGAGTCTTAGAATCCTGCGAATAGCCTACCTGCTTTCCGTTAACCCATACATAGAATGAAGAGGCAACGCTTCCGAAGTAAACCACGATTTGTTTTCCTTTCCAGTCGGCAGGGATAGTAAAGGTGCGTTTGTACGAACCTACAGGGCTGTTTTCTACTGCAATCAACGGCGGGTTCTTCTTGATACCGTAACCTGAACCTACGTAGAATGGATATCCATATCCTTCCATTTCCCAGTTAGACGGAACGGGGATGTCATTCCAAGAAGAAAGGTCGAAACCTATTTTCCAGAAATCCATCGGACGCTGGTCGTAACGGCCTACGTATTTGAATTTCCAAGTACCGTTCAGAGAAAGAAACCAAGGAGATTTAGCCTTGTTATCTTCGCGAGCCAATTCGCGGGTAGGATAACCCAAGAATGTAGCAGCCGAAGGAAGACGGTTGATATGAAGTACATTAAAGTTTTCCCAGTCGTTATCAGAGTGAGGATATTTGTTACGCTGTACCACCTGCTGTTGCTGCTGCTTAGCCTGCTCCTGCGGTTTCTGCATAGGCTCTCCGTTATACTGAGCATACATTGCCATCCAAGGAGCGCACAATGCAAATAGCGTAAATTTCAATTTATTATTCATGTTTATTTTATTAAAGTATTAGAAATTGAAGTTGTTTAATTCTCCAAAAGCATCTTTATAATAGTAGCCGATGACCAACCGAAGTTAGGTGCATTAAGCTGTTCACCTGTCAACGGGTTATAGTTTTCGTTGATAGTACCGTCGGTAGTAAGACCCTGAGCGTTGCGGATGAACTTCTCTGTCAAGAAGTCAGCTTCTTTGTTGAAGCCGTATTTACGCAAACCAGTGATACCGAAGTAAACTTGGTCTACCCATACCGGACCTCTCCAATATCCACGTACCGGGCGCAAGCGCGGATGATCTACAGCCAATGTTCCAAGAGGAAGAGTTGAATTGAACTTGTTAGTATCCATCATCTTTTCCATAACAGCCTTAGCTTGTTCCTGAGTAGCTATACCAGCCCAAAGCGGCAACCAGCATTCTGCTCCCATCACCTTGATGAACTCGCCTGTTTCGAGACGTGTGTCATAGAAGAATCCAGTTTCAGGATCGAACATCTTAGTACGTACATGTTCTGCTACTACTTCTGCTTCTTTCTTAAGCTGTGCGGCTTCGTCTTTCTTGCCGAGGATTTCTGCCATTTCAGCCAAAGCCAACTTATCAGCATAGAGGAATGAGTTCAAGCAGATGTTTTCCTGATTCATTGACCAAGCGTTTTCGCCGTTCTGAAGCATTACAGCGTCGTCAAAACGTACGCCATTATCCATACCGCTTTCCCATGCTGCTGCTATAAGAGTACCGTCGGTAGAACCGTATTCGCAGATACCGTTATGATCGTGGTCGCGTTCTGCATACCACCAGCGATGGAACTTCATCAACTTCGGATACATTTCTGCCAAGAATTCCTTGTCGCCAGATGCGCGGTATACGTTCATTGTACCCCATCCTGCTACAGGTGGTTTTGTATCACGCCAGTTGTTATATCGACGATTATATCCGATAAAGTCGGGCACCATGCCGTTAGGAGCTTGGTGGTCAAACAAAGTACGCATTTCGTCCTTAGCCATTTCTGGGTTATACAGAGCGTTGGCCGAAGCGATTTTCCAAGAGTCCCATGACCAGATACCACCCAAGAAGCCTGTGTACGATGGGTTGCTACCTGCGTGCAAGATATCACCGGCAGCCGAACGCCAGTTACTGTTAAGCGTCATCATAGCTTTAACAATCACGCGGCGATACATATTATCTTTCAGATATTTACTCTTTCCGTTCAGCAATGAAGCGAGCCATCCGTTCCAACGTTCAGCGTTCTGCTTCAAGCATTGTTCTGCATCGGGAGCTTGCCATTTAGCAAGTTCTGCCTGCATATCTTCATTACGTAACATCAAAGTCTGAGTATAGTTTGATGTGTACGATTCTCCAGGTTGCAATACGAAATCAGATTTTTCGTTTACACGCAGACTGTCTTTGCCCACTGGGGTAACATCTGCTGCAGTAATGAAGCGAGTAGCTACACGTACCGAGTCTTTCAGACGGAGTGCTGTAGCCTGATGGTCTTCGAAGATCCAAGTTGCTGTTTCGGGGAATGATCCACCTTTCCAAGTCCAAGACAATGTGAGAGGCTGATTGCTGCAGTTTTCTACTGAAGAATGTACCAACACTGTTCTTGAAGAAAGGAAGCATAGTTCGGTTTTAACTTGAAGTTGTTCGTCGCTGAATTCCTGCACCAAACGTCCGGGCAGATATTTGCTGGTCTGTATGTTACGAGCCAAGTCGTAAGGGTTTCCGTTGACTTGGATGAAAGGCTGAGCCATAGTTGCCGACACCCAACCGCGTCCGGTCATAGCCATAGGGCCGATAAATGCGCCGGCGTAGTCGCTGCTCTCGTTTTCAGGAAGTGCGTATCCCGACCATGAACCCAAGTCAGCAAAAAGATTAAGCATAACATAAGGGTTACGCGGCTGAGTAGGCACATTCTTGACATTTATAAGATTATAAAAGTCTGATTGTTGAGAGAGCAATGGTTCGTTCGATTCTGACGAAGACGGAGAGCATGCTGTAGCAAGGCATAGCAGTGCCGCTCCATTCAAAAGCATTGATCTGGTTTTCATATAAAATAATTAAGGTAATAAAAAAGGGGAGGGAACCCTCCCCTTTCAGAATTTTAAGAATTGTAAAAACGATTATTTACTGAATCCCTCATTCTGTTTCCAGTCAGGGTTCATCAAGAACTCCTCGTGAGGAATAGGTAACTTTGTATGTTTTGCTGCCACGAAGCTTGCGCAATTAGGTTTCCCGTGGTCTTTCAAAGCTTGCGCTACAATACCCCAACGGATAAGGTCGTACCAGCGTGAGCCTTCGAGAGCCAACTCGCAAGGACGTTCTACATCTTGCAAGTGTTTCAAGACAGCGTCTTTGCTCATATCCAGCGGCAATCTAGGAACATTCACACGGTCACGAACTTGATTAATAAAACCAATAGCTTCTGCTGTTTCTCCACGGTCGTTCAAACATTCAGCATAGAGCAAAAGTACATCAGCGTAACGAATCAAAGGAACATTGAATCCACTGTTATCCCAGTACGGGCCCTGTGAAGGATCATAATGTACATACTTATGCCAGAAGTATTCTTTTGGGCTATGATAGTCACTGAATGATTTACCCTTTTCATAATAGAAAGGACGGCAAGCTGGATCGTCGAAGATGATTGTACCGATTGCACGGTCACTGTGTTTGCCATCTACTGTCTTATCAGCCATCAAAGTATTGTAAAGCCATTCTGAAGGATAAGCTTCTTCGTAACCTCCGTAACCATTGTAAATAGCATTAAATGAAGCCAAGTGGATAGCGAATACGTTATATTCAGAATGACCACCACTTACATCACCTGTAAACTGCACTTCCAATATTGATTCTTTATTGTTTTCATGCATACCGTCGAAGTTGTCGTAGTAATTATCTACCAACTCAAACTTACCTATCAGTTTCTCGAATTGTTTTTCTGCTTTGTCCAATTCGTGACGGAACATATAGAACTTACCGAGCAATGCAGCTGCAGCGTATCGTGTAGCACGTCCACCATTGTCTGCGTCATATTTTTCGGGCAGATCTGCTTGTACTTCGGTCAATTCTTTCTCTATAAGTTTTACCACTTCACCCGGAGCAGCCTGATCAGGATAGAATTCTTCTTCTGTTCCTTCCAACTGATGAAGGAATATAGGCAAGTTCTCACCAAAGTTAATGAAAAGACGATAGTAGTAGAAAGCACGCAGGAAACGAGCTTCTGCTATTGCCTGTTTTTTCAAACTAGCTACTTCACTACTTGATTCCGGTACATTAGGAATATTGTCAATGCACTGATTAGCGTAGTTGATACCTTTATACAAGTTAGTCCACTCTTGACTTGTAACACTATTTGTAGCGTCATTGGTAAAGTTAGCCAAAGCCATCCAAGAACTAACGTCGGCACGGTGAAGAAGCTCATCACTACGATAGTTATCAATCACAATATAACGTTTGAATGGTACAGCCCAAGCTGCATTAGGTTGCATACCACCATAAGCAGCTGTCAGTCCTTTCATAATATCACCCTCACTCTTCCAG
This sequence comes from Bacteroides sp. CAG:530, assembly GCA_000434735.1. Classification (GTDB taxonomy): domain Bacteria; phylum Bacteroidota; class Bacteroidia; order Bacteroidales; family Bacteroidaceae; genus Phocaeicola. The sequence goes on along the minus strand of FR881207.1, from coordinate 5,706 downwards.
AAAGTAGCAGGTGACAGATAATTGGGGTTCATATCTTCGTCCAAAAAGGAACCAGAACATGAAGTCATTGTAAGACCGCCAGACAAAGCAGCCAACAACAATATGTTTTTCATTATTTTCATAATATTCTATTCAATTTATCGATTAAAAACCAAATTTGATACCAACCATGTATGTGCGGCTCAATGGTGATGATGCATAGTCAATACCCATTTCACCTACTGTAGAACCTGTAGATGGGTCGTATCCCTTATATCCAGTGATAGTGAAGAGACGAGTAGCACCTACGTAGAAGCGGAGGTTGCTGATGCCCAACTTAGTGCAAGCTTTCTTAGGCAAGTTGTAGCCTAACTGCAAGTTGTTAAGGCGCAAGTAGTCACCGTTTTCAATGAAGCGGTCGCTTGCCAAACGAGAGTTACCGTTCGGGTCACCTTGTACGGCACGAGGTATATCAGTATTCGGATTTTCAGGAGTCCATGCGTTCAAACAGTCTTTACCATAGTTAAAGTTCTGATCCATTCTCTGCAGATAGTACTTAGTATAGTTATGACGTTTAACGCCGAAGTTACCGTAGAAGTTAGCTACCAAGTCAAAGTCTTTGTATGCCAAGTTTACGTTGAATGCCAAAGAAACCTTAGGTACACCGCTACCGATTTTATATTTATCGCCGCTATCTAACAGACCGTCACCGTTAAGATCTTCAAAACGGATATCACCAGGTTTTGCATCTGGCTGCAAGGGTATCCATATTTCTTTTCCTGTTTCAGAATCTACAGCTGTATGTCCATGAGCCTTGTTCCATTCCTTAATTTCTGCTTAGTTCTGGAAGATACCAGCTGTTTTATACACCCAGAATTCACCGATTTCACCACCTACGTAAGTACGTGCTGCACCGCTTTCATAGAGGTAGTTAGGATCGGCCATAGATTTCAATACACTCTTATAGTGGCTAAGGTTCATATCCAAGTCGTACTTGAACTGACCTGCGCTACCGTGATAGATAGTCTGGATTTCGAAACCAGTAGTACGCAATTTACCATCGTTTACAGTCAAAGAACCGAAACCTGTACAAAGGCTGATGTTCTTAGTAGAAAGCATATCGCGTGTATCCTTGATATAAGCTTCAGCAGAGAACTCTAACTTATTGCCGAAGAAAGCAAGGTCGATACCGAGGTTCTTATAGATAGTAGTTTCCCACTTGATGTTAGTTGAAGGCAAAGAAGTAATGGCATAACCCAAAGAAGTAGTCTTACCATCGAACGGATAGTTCAAAGTTGATGTATTACCCGACAAAACAGGGATATACTTGTAAAGACCAATGTTCTGGTTACCCAAACCACCATAGCTCAAACGAACTTTGAATGCGTTAATCTTATCCTTCATGTTTTCCCAGAAGTTTTCGTTAGCTACATTCCAACCCAAAGATACTGATGGGAAGAATCCCCACTTGTTACCTTTAGCGAAACGAGAAGAACCATCGTAACGGAACGAAGCCATCAACATATAACGCATCTTATAGTTGTAGTTCAAACGACCGAATACAGAGCGTAAACCGCTACGAGTGTGTGAACCACCGGCACTGTAGTTTTCTTTAGCCTGATCGAGAACTGACAAATCGTTGCTTTCAAAGTCTTCACCGTAACCAGAGATTGTTTTGTAAGTCTTCTCTTCTTGTGAAGCACCTAACAAGAGCTGCAATTCATGATCGTTCCAAAGAGTAGTGCTATAGTTAGCTGTAGCTTCCAACAAATCGTTCTGAGTTCTTGAAGTTGATTCATTCAATGAAGCGCGTGCATTACTCTTCATAGCACCCAACTGATAAGTCGGCTTGAAAGTACGAGTTTCTCCGAAGTAAATGTTACGAGCAGCCTGTGCCTTAATTACCAATCCCTTAATCGGCTCAAACTGAATGTAACCAGATGCAGAGATATAGTCGTTTGCACTTGTATAATCAACCAAATTATTATAACCAACCATGTTGGCAGCGTCGCTCATACCCATACCTGTAATGGCACCACCGTAACCGCCTTCGAAATTAGAGTCATAAACAGGTGCAAGAGGTTCCATGTTAGTAACCTGATAGATACCTGGGAAACCAGAGTTTGCTTCCAAATCGGCTTTCCAACGGCTATAGCTGATGCTTTCACCCATTTTGAACTTACCGCGCTTAACGTCAGAGTTCAAACGGAAGCCCATCTTTTCATCGCCAGTACCTATTACTACAGCGTCTTCTTTAGAATAGAATGCAGAAAGTGCGATGTTAGAATATTCTGTACCAGCAGTATAACCTACATTATATTTCTGTACGAAACCACGGCGATAGTATTCGTCCTGCCAATCAGTATCGGCGAACTGAGAAGGATCTGCTTCGTAAGCAGCGATATATTTAGGCCATTTTGACTGAGCGATTTTACCATTAGTCAACGCCATCTTACGAACCTTGATAAATTCTTCGCTGTTACACATATTCAACTTCTTAGGCAGGTCGTCCATACCCCAGTAAGCAGAGAATGAGATTTTCGGTTTAGATTCAGAACCACGGTTAGTTTCAATCAAGATAACACCGGCAGCAGCACGAGCACCATAGATAGCGGCTGTAGCGGCATCTTTCAATACAGACATTGACTTGATATCTTCAGGGTTCAAATAAGCCATATCACCCGGAACACCATCAATGATAACCAACGGAGAGTTATCAGTACCCCAAGAGGTAACACCACGTACCTGAAGGCTTGGAGAAGAACCGGCAGCACCACTACCGAAGTTTACGGCAAGACCCGGAGCCATACCTTGCAATGCAGCTTCAGCATTTGCGGTAGGCATCTTATTTAATTTATCACCTTGAACGGTAGTAACAGAACCAGAAACGTCTGACTTCTTCTGAGTACCGTAACCGATTACTACGACTTCGTCAAGGAGTTTAGTATTTTCTTTCAAAACAATCTTCAACGGCTTGTTGTCTGTAACCTTCACATTCTGTGTGATAAAGCCTACATAACTAATCTGAAGTTCGCCACCCTGAGTAAGAGTAAGTTCGAAGTTACCGTCGAGGTCTGTAATAATACCATTGCTGGTACCTTTTTCAAGAATAGAAGCACCGATGATAGGTTCACCGTTTGCTGCGATAACTGTACCAGTCACTTTGCGGTGCTGCTGAGCAGAAGCAGCGCCGTGCGACGGTGCGTTCTTAAAGAGTACGATATGATCGTTTTCAATTTTATAGTCAACATTCTGACCAGCGAAGAGTTGATCAAGTACTTGGCCGAGGTCTTTGCCCTCAACGTCTACAGAAGCCTTGCGGGCTACATCTACTTGATTAAGGTTGTAAGTGAAATAAACATTGCCCTGTTTTTCTATGACACTCAAGATGTCGCGAACAGGAGCAGACTTCATGTGAAGTGAAATTCTCACGTTTTGCGCACCAGCTGAAGCGGCGAAAGTAGGCGCAGCCTCCAATGCTAAGCAAAGAAGAGACAACTTCGCGATACGCGCTGTTTTAGCAAGATAATTCATACTTTTTAAATGATTAGTTGGTAATTCAAGTATTTTAAGGTAATTAATTCATGTTTCGGGAAAATTATATAAGAGAGAGTTATATATCTTATATCCCTTAATTGGTAATTTTTCTAATTATTCATGTTTCATAGGCACTCATGGTATTAGATACAAGGTTTGACTTTATATTTATATTCTTATTTCATTTTTAAGGTCTGAAAATATATACCGAGTCATGATTAATAGTATAATCAAGACGACGAGTTTCTTTCAGCAATTCCATAACTTGATTAATTGTCAAATCCTTACGGATGTGGCAAGTAAAGTATTCTTCAAGCAAAGCATTGTCGCCCACGTAAATCTTCACGTCGAAATGACGTTCCATCTGACGTATCATTTGGCGCAATGTCATATCTTTAAGCATCAAATCGCCTGTAGTCCAAGTATCAATCGATGTATCTTTCTTCCCTTTTATCAACACCAAACCATTACGCGGAGTGTAATTAACCTCATCACCCGGCTCCATGCGCTGACGTTTGGCGTGGTCGGCAGTCTCAACCTCTACAGATCCTTCTTTCAAAGCTACCGAGCAAGGTTCGCCAGAATAAGCGCGTGCATTAAATTTAGTACCTAACACATGCACATCAAGCATTGGCAAGCTAAGAGTAAACGGACATTTAGGATTATGAGCTACTTCGAAATAACCTTCACCTTCGAGTTTAGCCTCACGATGGTCGGCAGTAAACTGTGTAGGATAAGAGAAACGGCTTTCTGAATTAAGCCATACAGTAGTACCGTCGCTAAGCAATAAAGATACGCGTTGTCCTTTCGGTACAAATACTGTATTCCATGCCTGCTTTTCTTCACGAGTAAGGAAGAATACGTTTACTACCAAGAGCAACAGTACGGCAGCTACCGAAGCTACCTTATACCATGCAAGGCGGAATGTCTTAGCTGTTTTAACCGGTTTATGTTCTTCTTCGGCAAAATCTAAGCGATCACTAAGGGCAGAGAAAGCACGATCCATGCGCTCCGTATCTTTTCGAATCTCCATTTCCTTGCGCAAGCTGCAAAGTTGTTCCAATTCAAAAAGGCGACGGCGATTGGCATCCGACTCGCGGAGCCAACTCTTCACTGTCATCTCCTCTTCGGGAGTGACGTGATGCATAATATATCGAACTAATAAATTTTCTTCCATAATAGGATATTCGTTATTATTATCACGTGTTTTTTTGCCTCATTCAATAATAAGACAACTCACCCGCAGAAAACTACGGGGTCAAAACACAAAAAAAATGAAAAATTTTTCTCGGTATTTAAATAATTGAAGCGTTTAACACAAGGAAGTTATTGAAACTAAGAATGTTACAATAAAAATTAAACTCAATGCAAAATAGCCAATAAAGTGGAATAAAGTAGATATCGCAAGTCGTTACGCAACAAATTTGTCGCTTTCTGCACGTGTTCTTCCACCGTACGTGGAGAAATGTTCATCTTTTCCGCTACTTCGCGATAGGTCATTTCCTGAAAGTAAGATAGTTCAAAAGCCTGACGACATTTGGGTGGCAATTTCTGAAGAGCCAACTTTAGTTGCTGCTCCACATCTCTATCAACCAAGTTATCCCACGACTCACAGTCGTCCGATGCTTCCTGATTGAAAGCGACACGTTCTTCAGCCAAACGGACGTTATCTTCCCAGTCGCGCACAACGTTCTGGTGTTTTAAAAAGTTTAAACATTGGTTTTGTGTACACTTAAACAGAAAAGAGCGTATGGAATCAGGACTCATAGACGCACGTTTTTCCCAATACATCACAAAAACATCCTGAACCATATCTTCGGCCACCTCTTCCGATACAAAACGACACGCAAATGCCATCATTTGAGGGTAAGCCACCTGAAAAAGACGTCGAAACTCAGATTTATCACCACGGCGTATGTTGTCAATATTGATATTCTCCATAATGAACTTATCTTACAAATTTCACAATCTTCTTTTCTAATGATTACAATTTTCATATAAAACGTGCCACGAAGTTATAAGTTCTATTGTTCTTTTGCAAATTTTTGCTAAAAAACCGACTATTGTTTTAATGTTAAATACGCATACTCTCAGAAAAAATGTAAGACATACGCTTGCATTTTGTTTGCCGCATAAAAGAAAGTTGTCTTACTTCGACCGATACGAACGCTCACATCGGTCGATGTGAGA
>FR881206.1 GCA_000434735.1 Bacteroides sp. CAG:530 | reverse complement strand
ATTTTATAGTATTTACTGAATGTCCCTAAATAGACTGCTGGTCAAAGTATGAAAACGATGTATATGCTTTCACCTTTTCACTACCGCCGGTCACTGTCAGTGTATGACGCTGTTCCGGGGCGAACTTATTCATAGCCAGTTTTTGCCAGTCCACATTGGGATAATGATGAGGATCGGAACCATTTGCAAAAAGTTCCATTTCGTCAGAATTGAAGCGTTCTTTCATTCCGTCATTAAGCAATTCTTGATTCAGATAATAAGCGGCATCATACGAATTCAACTTGTCTGGCATAGTTGTAGGCTGGCTCAAATTATAATTGAAGTTGTAGTTGATGCTCATTTTTCCTGCCTTACCCTGTTTGGTAACCACCATGATAATACCATTGGCGGCACGTGCACCATATACAGCGGTAGAAGCAGCATCTTTCAGGATAGACATTTGTTCTACATCTTCAGGATTCAAGTTCTGGAAATCGCGCTCCTCACAGATAACGTCATCAATAACGAACAACGGAGTTTTACCGCCTCGAATAGAAATTGAAGAATAATTATTGATACCACCACCGGATGTATTTACCATCAATCCTGGTGCCCGTCCGGCAAGACTCTGTGTAATATTGGCAGTAGGCACCTTGGCTATATCTCCAGCATTTACACTGGCGATAGCGGCAGTAGTCTTACGTTTTGAAGTCGTGCCATAACCCACAACAATCACCTCGTCCAACGCCTTAGTATCTTCTTCCAAATAGATTCTAAGATTTTTTTCTTTGCCTATAACGACCGTTTTTGTTCTATATCCGATAAAAGAGATTTCAATGATAGACTTTGAAGGCACTTCCAATTCAAATTTTCCATCCAAATCTGTTATGGCTCCAATATTCGCATCCCGCACTTTGACGGAAGCACCGATTATCGGGTCGCCAGCTTCATCAAGCACTGTACCGGAAATATTATCAATTCTCTTTTTTTGTTGTTGCTGCGCACCTGCCTTCTCAGAGTTTTTCTCCGCTTTTGTCAAAACAATATGGGTTCCCTCCATCTGATAGGAAACGTCGTTACCAGCAAAAAGCTTAGCCAATACACTGCTGACTTCCTTTGCGTTGACATCAATCGAAACGGGACGCTTCACATTGATATCATTGGAATAAATGAACAGATAATTAGTTTGATGCTCTATCTCATTCAACACATCCAGAAGTGTAACATCACTTCTTTTAATAGTAACCTTCGCCGTTTGAGAATTTACATCATTGGCAAAAGCACAAAACGAACAGAAGAACAATAAGAATGTAGTTATTCGCATAGTTCTATAAAATAGGTTAACATGGGATTTTTTTAGCTTATAGCCATCCCTGGTTGATTTATTTTTCATATTTTTACGATCAGATTTTATTAATAGTTTTTTCACTCTCGGGTGAGAAAATTAATCTCACGATCGGCAGGTATTGGTACTACTTGCCGATTCCGTTTTTTAGGTTTCTTCTATTTATTTACATAGGCATTCACTTTTATAATTGAACAAATTATTTAAGATAAATCACATTATTCTCATCATCTCGCCGGAACGAGAAACCGACCTTCTTTTGAAGTACCCTTAAGGCATAATCCACCCCGTCAATCAATCGGAACTTTCCATTCAGTTTCGGATTGGCAATCTGTTGGTTTTCTTTCACAAAGCGGACATCATAATAAATTTCAAATTGTTTCAAAACGTCATCAAACGACAGATCCTTGAAGCAATAAAGTCCGTCACGCCAACGGTAACTTTCCATATCATCAATGTGTTTGCGAGTGATAACACCGTTTTGCAATACTGCCTTATCTTCAGGATATAGCGTCATATCTTCATTGGCGGTACGCACCTTCACCTTGCCTTCAATCAAAGCTGTTTCAAAAATCTCAGTTTCTGTATAGGCGTTAATATAGAACTTTGTTCCTAATACTTCCACATCACCTTTAGCAGTCTTGACAATAAATGGTTTCTCTTTATTCTTGCTCACTTCGAAATAGGCTTCGCCATCCACTTTTACGATTCTTTGACTAGTCATTTTAAAACTCTGCGGATATTCCATTTTGGTCTTAGCATTCAGCCAAACCTTTGTTCCATCCGACAATGACAATTGAACTCGTTGCCCTTGAGGAACGATAACCGTATTCATCGCATCATCTTCAAAAGATTGTTGCAAGAAGTATGTAGTAGTGATTATAGTAAGTAACACAACCGCCGCAATGCCGGAAAACGCTACCGCAACTCTACGCCATGGAATATAGAATCGTGAGCGACTCTTTTCACAAGACGGCTTCCCATGAAGTAGCATCGCGTCAAATAGTACACGCTCACGGAAAAACTCATGACGATGGTCGTCACATTCGTCAATCCAAAGACGAATCTTCTTTTCTTCCTCAAGCGTAGTTGCATTATTGAAGAAACGATATAAAAGTTCTTTATCCAAATTCATCATAAACTCATATAAAATGACACATTTTAAACTGCCTTTTATAATAAGACACACGATGAAAGGAAATCCCTAGTTAATAAATGTAAAATTCTTAATGGTAATAAGTAAAATCAAAAGAGGCAGAAAATCTTTTAATGCTTTCTTTAAAGATTCTGTCGCCTTACTCATATGATATTCAACCCCTTTGACAGACATATTCATCTCCGAAGCAATCTCACGATAACTTTTTTCTTCAAAATGCCGCATAATAAAGACTCTTCTTGTTTTTTCCGGCAATTTGTTTAAGGCACGCTCCACTAATTGCCTCATTTCCTGAGACAAAAGTTCCTCCGGATTGCACGCTTCCAAAGTAGATATCCGTATTGATAACTTCCACGCTTCATGCTCTTGCATTTGTTCTGATGCAGCCTGAAAATACTGCTGATCACGCAGATAGTTCAAACACTTATTTTTAATTGTAGCAAAAATATAAGCAGAAGGATTTGTTTCCAATAAACGAGTCCGGTTTTCCCAGTAATAAGTCATAGCCTCCATCACAATATCCTCTGCTTCCATATAGTTATCCACATAAGTATAAGCAAAACGGACAAAGCGTTGATGAAACTCTGTAAATAGTTCATTAAAATAGGTCAGTTCAATACTGTTTTCACGCCGGTTCATTTATTTTTCTTAATAACAATTGTAAAGTATAACAACGTTTTAAATGCAAGAAATAATAAAATGTCATCGATGAATTATCTTCTTTATTTCTTGCATTTTGTATAAAGCCCTAGAAATTAATCACCTAAAGAAAAACATAGAGGTTTTTCTGCGATAACTAATCATAAAGCTCTTTACAAAAATAGAGAATTATTTGACAAGTTGATTGTTTTTTCGGTGAAAGTATGAACTCGACTCCTATAAAGTTTATATCGCTTATGATTTTAGCGTTGTGTATCGGGCATGCAAAACCATTGTCTGAATGAAAGGAACTAATGGCTACAGCGCAAAGTCGTCTTACTTCGACCGATACGCACGCTTACTTCGACCGAAGTAAGCACGTTGACCGACTCGAAGTGAATGCTTACTTCGGTCGAAGTAAGACAACTTCATTAAAGAATTTCATGACTTTATGCAATTGATCATAGTTTTCAAGACATTCTTTTGCCTATATTATCGAAAACTCAAAAAAAAATATCAAATCAGTACTTCGGTAAAAAATTACAGAAGTACTGATTTGATAAAACGTTATACTTATATATAAGGTGTTACTCTACATACAATACCAATCCTTTCAGGTACTCGCCTTCTGGATGGTAAATATTTACCGGATGGTCGCCCGGCTGAGTGAGCTGATGCAAGATACGCACGCTACGACCACTCTGAGCAGCCGCTGTAAACACGGCGTTACGGAAGTTGTCCTTATTCACTACCTGCGAACAAGAGAAGGTAAACAGGATACCTCCGGGACGAATCTTCTCGAATGCCTTTGCATTCAATTTGGTATATCCGCGCAAAGCATTACGCACAGCATCACGATGCTTGGCAAATGCAGGCGGGTCAAGGATAATCAAATCGTACTGATCGCCCATGCGGTCGAGGAACTTGAAAGCATCCTCAGCAAAAGCCTGATGACGTGGGTCGCCAGGGAAGTTAAGCTGCACGTTTTCGTTGGTCAAGTCGATAGCCTTAGCCGAGCTGTCTACCGAATGCACCAAGTTAGCACCGCCACGCATAGCGTAGAAAGAGAAACCACCGGTGTAGCAGAACATATTAAGAACATTACGTCCCTTAGAATAGCGTTCAAGCAAATGACGGTTTTCGCGCTGATCTACAAAGAAACCTGTCTTCTGACCCTTCAGCCAGTCTACGTGAAACTTCAGTCCGTTCTCCATCGCTACGTTCTCAGGGCTGCCACCTTTGATGAATCCGTTCTCACGAGCCAACAAATCGGCTTTAAACGGCAACGTAGTTTCCGATTTATAATAGATATTCTGCACAATGTCGCCCATCACTTCAGAAAGAGCCTCAGCTATCTCCATACGGAACACATGCATACCTGCCGAATGCGCCTGCACTACGGCTGTATGATCGTATACGTCGATGATAAGTCCGGGAAGGTTATCACCTTCGCCATGAACCAAACGATATGTATTGTTTTCCGGATTTCCTATCAGTCCCAACGCTACACGCAAGTCTTTTGCCACCTGCAACTTCTGTCGCCAGAAGTCACGGTCGATTTCTTGCTGCGTAAATGTAAGTACACGCACAGCTATACTTCCAACCTGATAATGTCCGCACGCAATGAATTCTTTTTTCGATGTAAACACATCTACTATTTCACCTTCTTCGGGTTCACCCTCTATACGGGCGATGGCTCCCGAAAACACCCACGGATGGAAACGCTTAAGCGACTCTTCTTTTCCGGGTTTCAAATAAACCTTTTTATATGCCACTCTGGTTAAGTCTTTTATTATTATGAATTTATTTTTTCTTCTATCACTTTTTCTATTTCGTAATTGCCTGATACGCGCAATGGCTCAAGGAAATTATAGATTTCTACACAAGCCCAAGCGTCTGTAGCGGCGTATTGCTGCTGTGCCTCGGTCAGCACTTCTGCCTCCCAATTCGACAAGCGCTGACTCTTAGATATCTTCTTCTTGAAAAGCAACGCATATATCTTCTGAAGGCTCTTTTCTTCTATCCCGAAAAGGGGAACATAGTCTTGCAACTCTATCCAATTGCCGAAACGAGGGTCTTTCTGATTGCGTTTTCTCAGCATGGCAAAGTCGTCTTTAAGTGAAAGACCGACTTTCAGCACATCGTTCTGCAAGAAATCTTCCAAGAAATCGGGAAGTCCCAAGTGGTTCAAACGGAACAAGAAACATGTATCTTTAGTAGAAATCTGAAGCAACGCCACCTGATGCACCGTTCCACGACGGAAAGAAGGACGAGTCTCTGTATCTACCCCCACAATAGTATGCTTATTGAGGTAATCTACGGCTTTTCGCGCCTCGGCTTCTGTATAAATTATAAATATACGCCCCGCAAACGCCTCCTTCTCCATTGCGGCAACCTCTTGCTTCGATATTTTATTTTGTAATACTACCATTCGTATTTTCTGTGAATCTATCAATATTTGTAATCATCATCTAATTCATCATCCTCACCTTCTTCAAGCCCTTTGTACAAATCGGCTTCTGTATATCCAGCATCAGCTTTTCCGAACGACGAATTCTCGTAAGTATCTTCTTCCAACGGGTCTGAATCTTCTTCGTCATCGTTCTGAGCGTACTTCACATCGTGCAGCGCACGCATTGCATTGACCAAACGCTGTCCCCAATACTCGGCAAAGCGTTCACGGCAAAGCAGCAAAGCATCGTTCATGGTCTGTTCAAAGCCAAGTTGATACACACATACACAGTCTTTCAGCGGCTGGTAGATATCGGCCAAACATTCGGATATGCTCTGGCGGATGGGCGTGTCACTATATGCCATATCGTCGAGGAAAACATCGAGATAATCGTCCTTATCGCCCAACAGTTGCATCACGCTCTGACGCACGCGCTCATAATCTCCCTCCGTAACAAATGTCTCAGGATTGAAATCATCGATGCGGGCAAATTCGGGAAGTAACGAAGCTTTAAGGTATAGAAGCGGCAACAACTTTAGTATTTTATCAACAAAAGATTTGCGCTTCATACTTTCTACACGCTCCAAAAAGCCACAAAACTCGGCAGACACTGTGATGAATTCCACCGTATTCTTATCGTAAACTATAGATGTTTTATTATTCATAACCCAAATAATTGACGTGCAAAGGTACGAAAAATATTTTTCGGTTTTACTTTTATTCGTACATTTGCAAGACAAACCGATTGAATTATGAATAAAAAGAAGACTGAAAACAAAGGAAATAACGATAAACTAGCTACTGCGAAAAAAGTAGTTACCTTATTCAAAGGCGAAACCCCTTATTTTATGATAGGACTGCTGTTCGTGATGTTCGGAGTTTATTTACTCTTGGCGTTCAGTTCATTCCTGGTCAGCGGGGGTCACGACCAAAGCCTGGTAATGCACGCCGAGACCGGAGAATTGCTAAGAACCGATAACGGAATTCAAAATGTAATGGGCTCATCGGGAGCACAGTTGTCACAATTCTTGGTGAACGACTGCTTCGGACTGGCTTCGTACATCATCATAGTATTTTTGATAATAGCCGGAATGAGACTGATGAACGCCTATCAATTCACTGTGTGGAAGTGGTTTGTCGGTTGTTTCGCATCTATTTTCTGGTTGTCATTGACTCTGGCTTTCGCATTCCAAGGCAGTTTCGAAGATTCATTTATATATCCGGGCGGACTACACGGATACAACGTAAGCCGATGGATAGCTTCGCAAGTAGGTAGCGCCGGACTTGTGATTATCCTGCTCGTGACGCTTGTCTTCATCTGCTTGTTTTTCAGCAGAGAGACTATGAATGTGGTAAGAAAAGTAGTACACCCGTCATTTCCGCTGAAGAGAAAAGCGAATAACGACGGCAATGAAGAAGACAACAATACGCCGCAACCGGAGAACAAACCTTCCACTGTTGATGTTGTTCCTGTACAAGAAGCACCACAAACTAAAGAGGATGTTTCTAAAAACGGCATGGACATAGACGAGATGTTCAGCCAACAGAACATCAAAAACGGAACTGCCATCATAGAAGAGCCAGAAACAAAGGACGAAGATAAAGCGGTGGAAATAGAACTCGACCCAAAAGAAGCTGAGCCTGCTAAACCTATTTATTCTCAAAACGAGCAGAGATCTACCAAGACATCCACTTCGATGCCGGAGAAAAGAAAAGATGAAGAGCCTTCTTTCACTATCGACCCTCTGCCGACAGATGAAGATGAAACCCCAGTTGGGGATCTGAGTCAGCCTTATAATCCGCGCCTCGACTTGGAGAATTACAAGTTTCCGCCATTAGACCTGCTCAATCCGTACGAAACGAATGAACCTGTAGTGGATATGGCAGAACAAAACGCTAACAAGAACCGTATCATTCAGGTCTTGAAGAGCTTCAACATAGAAATCAGCTCTATAAAGGCAAGCGTGGGACCGACTATTACTTTATACGAAATCACTCCTGCCGAGGGTATCCGCATAGCCAGAATCCGTAATTTGGAAGACGACATCGCACTTAGCCTGTCAGCTCTGGGCATACGTATCATCGCTCCTATCCCCGGAAAGGGCACTATCGGTATAGAAGTACCTAACGCCAATCCTCGCATCGTGCCGATGAGCTCAATACTTAGCAGCAAAAAGTTTCAGGAAACCAAATTCGATTTACCTGTAGCGTTAGGACGTACTATCACCAATGAAGTATTTATGGTAGACTTGGCAAAAGCACCTCATATGTTGGTAGCCGGAGCCACCGGTCAAGGTAAATCAGTTGGTTTGAACGCTATCGTTACCTCCTTATTATATAAGAAGCACCCAAGCGAACTGAAATTCGTCATTATCGACCCGAAGAAAGTTGAGTTCGCCATTTACGCTCCTATAGAAAACCATTACTTGGCTAAACTTCCGGATGCCGAAGACGCTATCATTACCGATGTTACAAAGGTAGTGCAAACACTGAACTCGCTGTGCGTAGAGATGGATACACGCTACGACTTGCTGCGTAAAGCGGGTTGCCGTAACATTAAGGAATATAACGCCAAGTTCATCAACCGCCAGTTGAATCCTAACAACGGACATCGTTTCTTGCCATACATCGTTATCATTATCGATGAGTTTGGTGATTTGATCATGACAGCCGGAAAAGACGTTGAGTTGCCTATATGCCGTATAGCCCAGTTGGCACGTGCCGTGGGTATACACGCTATCATTGCTACACAGCGACCTACTACTAACATCATCACCGGTACCATCAAGGCCAACTTCCCGGCACGAGTTGCATTCCGCGTAGCTTCTATGATGGACTCACGCACTATTCTCGACCGTCCGGGAGCACAGCAGCTTATCGGTAAGGGAGACTTGCTTTACCTGCAAGGAAACGACCCGGTACGTGTTCAGTGCGCCTTTGTAGATACTCCGGAAGTAGAGAGAATTGCAACATTCATCAGCAAGCAACAAGGATACGGAAGCGCATTCTTACTGCCTGAATACGTAGATGAAAATGCAGACAATGGCGGCGGAGCAAGCGGAGAAGTAGACATGAAACACCTCGACCCTCTGTTCGAAGAAGCCGCACGCTTGCTTATCTATCATCAGCAAGGTTCTACATCACTGATACAGCGTAAGTTCTCTATCGGATATAATCGTGCCGGACGAATCATGGACCAACTGGAACATGCAGGCATTGTAGGTCCGACAAACGGTAGCAAGGCACGCGAGGTATTGTGCATGGACGAGAACGATTTGGACATGCGAATGAGTTCTTTAAAGAATTAACATAAAGAAAAGCCATTATGAAACATATATTATCTGTACTAATATGGTTGTGCCTCGCATGTGGAGGCACATTACACGCCCAACAAGCGGAGAAAGCGAAGTCGATACTAGACCAAGCTGCGGCAAATTACAAGAAGTCACAAGGTATAAGCATACAATTTGAAGGCACTCAACCCGGAACTCTGTTGCTGCAGGGCGACTGCTTTTACCTGAACTGCGGAGGAGTGGAAAGCTGGTTCGACGGAAAGACTCAGTGGAGCTATATGCAACAGAATAATGAGGTTACCATCTCCTCTCCTACCCCTGAAGAGTTGGAAGCCATAAATCCGTACGCCATAATTAACTCCTATAACACCCGCTTCCGCTATGGATACAAAGGCGAAGAAAACATAAACGGAAACAAGACTTACCACCTTGCACTCGCCCCAAAACAAAAAGGCGACATAAAGGTTATCAGCCTATGGCTTTCGAAAAACTATTCGCCAGTACGCATCATCATAAAAGATCACGACGGGAATGCGCAGACATTCAACATACGCAGCTACACCCCTCAGTCCAAGCAACCGGAATCAGCGTTCCGTTTCGACACCAAAAAGCATCCGAAAGCAGAAGTTGTGGACATGAGATAACTATAAGCATGAGTTCTGCCCGTACTTAAAGAAAGCTAAAAGGAATAAGTATTAAGAAAAAACACATATCTTTGCATGTTATTGTAATGAAAATATTGCTGTCATTGAGAGTTTTATTCAGTGACAGCAATAATAAGATATATAACTTTAATACTTATATAATGGCAACAGAACATGTAAAATGTCTGATTATCGGATCAGGCCCAGCCGGATACACGGCAGCAATCTACACCAGCCGAGCTAATATAGCTCCTGTTCTTTATGAAGGAATACAGCCTGGCGGCCAATTGACAATCACTACAGAAGTTGAAAACTTCCCAGGATATCCTGAAGGCGTTACAGGACCTGTGCTGATGGACGACTTGCGCAAACAAGCAGAACGTTTCGGCACTGAAATACGTACAGGTATCATCACTAAAGCTGATTTAAGCAAAACTCCTTACACTTTTATTGTTGACGACGAAAAAGAAATAACTGCCGACACAGTCATTATTTCTACCGGCGCAACCGCTAAATACTTAGGATTAGAAGACGAAAAGAAATATGCCGGCATGGGAGTAAGCGCATGCGCTACTTGCGACGGTTTCTTCTATCGTAAGAAAGTGGTAGCTGTAGTAGGTGGTGGCGACACTGCTTGCGAAGAAGCTATCTACTTGGCAGGTTTGGCTCGTCAGGTTTACTTGGTAGTACGCAAGCCGTTCTTGCGCGCTTCAAAAATCATGCAGGAAAGAGTGCTGAATCACCCAAAAATCACAGTTTTGTTCGAGCATAACGCAGTAGGACTGTATGGCGACAACGGCGTAGAAGGCATGCACGTAGTAAAACGCATGGGCGAGCCCGACGAAGAACGCTACGATATAGCCATCGACGGATTCTTCTTGGCTATCGGACACCAGCCTAACTCTGCTATCTTCAAACCATGGGTAAAGACCGACGAAGTAGGATACATCCTGACTGAAGAAGGCAGCCCACGCACAGGCATTCCGGGAGTATTCGCAGCAGGCGATGTAGCCGACCCGCACTACCGCCAAGCAATCACCGCTGCAGGAAGCGGATGTAAGGCGGCTATCGAGGTAGAGCGTTATCTTTCTGCCAACGGACTGTTAGAACGCTAATTGCCCAAACACTAATAAGACACATTTATATCAATTATACAACTTTATGAAAAAACTATTTAGAAAGGCACTTATTGTCTTTGCATTTGTAGCAGGCACAACTGCCGCTTTTGCACAGCACCAATTGCCTCAACTACCTACCGACCCGCAAGTAAGAATCGGTAAGCTGGATAATGGACTGACTTATTACATCCGTCACAACGCATTGCCTAAAAAGCAAGCTGAATTCTACATCGCACAGAAAGTGGGTTCTATATTGGAAAATGACAACCAACGCGGATTGGCTCACTTCCTTGAGCACATGTGCTTCAACGGAACAAAGCATTTCCCCGGAAACACTTTGAGAGAGTATCTGGAAACCATCGGCGTTAAATTCGGTGCCAACCTGAACGCTTATACATCTATAGACGAAACCGTTTATAACATCTCGGACGTTCCAGTCATTCGTGAGGGTATTATCGACTCTTGCTTGCTTATCTTGCACGACTGGGCTGACGATTTGCTTCTTGAACCGAAAGAAATAGACAAAGAACGTGGCGTTATTCACGAAGAATGGCGTACACGTAACGGAGCTATGCTACGTATGTACGATTCTGCATTCCCGAAAATGCTGAGCAACAGTAAATATGCTTATCGTTTGCCTATCGGATTGATGGAAGTAGTAGATAACTTCCCTTATCAGGTTCTGCGCGACTATTATGAAAAATGGTATCGTCCAGACCAGCAAGGTATCATTGTTGTAGGTGACATCGACGTAGATCAGATTGAAGCTAAAATTAAAGCTCTCTTCTCTCCTATCAAGATGCCCGAAAACGCTGCGAAACGCGAATATGCTTCTGTGCCAGACAACAAGGAAACTATCATTAGCATCTCTAAAGATAAGGAACAACAGGCTAACACTGTATACGTATTCCACAAGCACGAACCGTTCCCTGAAGAGCAGAAGAATACAATAGCATATCTTGCTTACAAGTTTGCTGTAGGAGCTGCCGAAAGCATGCTTAGCGACCGCTTGGACGAAATGACACAACTTGCCAACCCGCCGTTTATCGGTGCCGGTGCACAAGACGGTGATTTCCTGATAGCTAAGACTAAAAAAGCTTTTACCGGAATGGTTACTTGTAAGGAAGGCCATATCGAAACAGGTTTTGCCGCTTTGATGCGCGAGTTTGAACGTGCACACAGATTCGGATTTACCGAAGGAGAATTCGCACGCTTCAAAGCTAACTATATGAGTATACTCGAAAAAGTATACAATGAGCGTAACAAGATGAAGAACGCACAGATTGTAAAAGAGTATGTAACTAACTTCATCGAAGGCGAGCCTATCCCAAGCATCGAGCAGGAATATGCTATCATGTCGCAGATTGTTCCTAATCTGCCAGTAGAGTCTGTAAACAGAATATTCCAGACATTAGTTACAGACAGTAACATGGTAGTAGGTCTCTTCTTGCCCGACAAACCAGGCGTTAAACTTCCTACCGAAGCCGACATACAGAAAGTCCTTAACGACGTGAAGAACGAAAAGCTGGAACCGTACGCAGACAAGGTTTCTAACGAACCTCTTATCAGTGAAGAACTGAAGGGCGGCAAAGTTGTAAAGACTGAAAACGGCATTTTCGACTCTAAGGTACTTACTCTTAGCAACGGTGTTCGCGTAGTTTTGAAACCTACAACTTTCAAGGCCGATGAAATCAGAATGCAGTCGTTCAGCAACGGAGGTAACTCTTTGTTCGACGATAAAGACGCTATTCAGTTCGGAATGATCGACCGTGTAGTAGGATTAGGCGGATGGGGCAAGTTCAGCGCAATTGAATTGCCTAAAGTCTTGGCAGGAAAAGTAGCTTCTACTTCTGCTTCTGTACGTACTCTTACTGAAGCCGTAAACGGCAGCTGTGCTCCTAAGGACTTCGAGACTATGATGCAGCTTACATACCTTAACTTTACCGCTCCGCGCAAAGACGAGGCTGCTTTCGAATCATTCAAGAACAGAATGAAAGCACAGTTGGAAAATGTAGAAGCCAACCCAAAAATCGCTTTGGTTGATACTTTGAACAAGACTTTGTATGGCGACAATCCTCGTTCTGCACGCTTAAAGGCAGACATGGTAGACCAGCTTGATTATCAGAAAATCATGGATATGTATGCAAACCGATTCAAAGATGCAAGCGGATTTACATTCATCTTCGTAGGTAACATCGATGAAGAGAAGATGATTCCGTTGATTGAGAAATACCTCGGTTCACTGCCTTCATTGAATCTGAAAGAGAACTTCCGTAATGTCAACTTAGACGTTCAGAAGGGTATACATAAGAATGTGTTCCACAAAGATTTGGAAACCAAGAAAGCTACTGTATGCATAGTACGCAGCGGTAAATGCGAATATAACATCAAGAACAAAATCATGATGAATATCTTGTCGCAGTTGCTCACTATGGAATATACAGACACCGTACGTGAACAAGAAGGCGGAACATACGGAGTAGGCGTTTCTGGAAGCGTAAGCAAGTATCCAACTCAGCAGGCTACTATGGAAATCAGCTTTGATACCGACCCTGACAGACGTGCAAGAATGGTTGAGCTGATTGACAAGGGTATGAACGACTTCATAGCTAACGGTCCTAACGCTGAGAACTTGAAGAAAGTAAAAGAATATATGATGAAGAACTTCGAGGCTAACCAGAAAGAAAACGGATTCTGGATGTCTGCTCTTTACGCTTATTACTGGGAAGGTGTTGACAACGCTACAGGTCTTGATAAGATTATCAGCAGCATCACAGCAGCCGACTTGAAGAAGTTCGCCAAGAAATTCTTCGCACAGAAGAACCGCATAGAAGTTAGCATGACTTCGGGCAACATCGACTAATGTTATGCTATATTTCGATATACTGAAAAATCGACGGGTAGAGATGTCACGTAACCTTACACGCGACAAAGAAACATTTGCCCGAATCCTGATTTTTCTGTCTATTGCATTTTGGGCAACATATCTCCTATTCTTAGGGGCTATGTTGCCCTCTCTTTTTAGAGCCGAATGGCCGGGGATGGAACCCTATCACATGCTGAACAAAGGTTTGGCATTGATACTTTTCGTCGATTTCATTATCCGATTTACATTCCCTACCCCTGCACAAGAGATACGTCCTTACCTCCTGCTCCCTATTTCGCGCCGAAAGACGATGGTTTGCTTTCTGCTCCGCAGAATCTTTCAGCCTTTCAATCTGTTCTGGATGTTTTTCTTTATTCCCTTTGCCTTGCTTACCATAACCCAGTTCTACGGCTTTTCCGGAGTAACGGGATATTTATTAGGCATATGGATGCTGATGGTAATGAACAGCTATTGGAGTATGCTGATATGCGTGCTTAAACGCCAACGATTTATCTATATACTGTTTTCGTGCTTTGTATATCTGCCACTTATCTTAGCAGAAGTCTTGCCTCATACACAGTATACAAGCACCGCATTCATGTATCTGGCAGAAGGATTTATCTTATGTAAAGTATGGGCTTTCGCTATCGTAATCGCACTTATAGCCTTACTTTTCTACCTTAACTACAGAATACAGATGGCATCTGTCTATAAAGAGATATCGGCAAACGACAGCTACCGGGCAAGACGAATCAAGGTTTTTGCTTTCTTGGAAAACATTGGTGGCATAGGCGAATACATGCTTCTGGAAGTAAAACAGATATCACGCAACAAAAGACCTCGCACCCGTTTCTGGAGTGCTATCTTTGTGACATGCTTATTCATAGCGGCGCTTACAGCCGATTTATATCAAGAGAACTACATGCAGCAGTTTGTATGTCTATACTGTTTCTGCATTTTAGGAGTTATGTCGCTACCACAAATCATGTCGACCGAAGGTAATTATATAGACGGACTGATGGTGCATAAAGAAAGTATCTATTACATGCTTTGCGCTAAATACTACATTCAGTGCATCCTTTTGATACTTCCTTTTTCTCTATGCATGATAGCTGTAGGTTTGGAAAAGATTCCGCTACTTATGTCCGTGGCATACATGTCGTTCACCATGGGAATTGTATTCTGCGGACTGATGCAAATGGCAGTATATAACAATACTACGAGTCCTCTAAATGCCGGAGCTATCGTGAAGAAGCGAGAAAACACTACATGGCAGTCGGTAACTGTATTAGCCGCACTTTTCGTGCCGTTATTAATCTGTAAGATACTTATTTTCTGCTTTAATGAAGATACGGCTTATGTGTTATTCATTATATTAGGTATAGCCGGATTCGCTACCCATCGTTTATGGATACATAATATATATACCCGTATGATGAAGCGCCGTTACCAGAATATGGAGGGATTCAGAAGTTCTAAATAGAAACATTATAAACCGATAATTTAAAGATGGAAACAATCATCAGAGACCTGAAGAAAAGTTATAATAACACCACTGCACTCGATATTGCCGACTTCCGCATCAGCGATGGAGGCGTAATAGGATTAGCAGGGAATAACGGTGCCGGAAAGACTACTCTATTCCGCCTGATGCTGGATTTAATAAAGGCGGACTGCGGCTCAGTACAAATAGACGGTATCGACGTAGCCCGCAGCGAAGCTTGGAAAGAAAAAGTGGGGGCTTATATCGACGATAGTTTTCTGATAGATTATCTTACTCCCGAAGAGTATTTCCATTTCATCGGCAAGATTTGCGGCATCGACAAACAGACTATCGATGAGCGAATTACACGATTCTCTCATTTCTTAGGCGAAGAAATACTATCGGCTTCAAAACTTATCCGAAACCTTTCGGCAGGCAACAAGCAGAAGACGGGTATAGTAGCTGCACTTCTGCATAATCCGCAGTTGGTATTGCTTGATGAGCCGTTCAACTTTCTAGACCCCTCATCGCAAGTCGCACTGAAGCATCTGATAAAAGACTATAATCAGTCTACCGGTGCCACAATAATAATATCCAGCCATAATCTGAACCAAATCACCGAGTTATGCGAGCGTATTATCTTGCTGGAGCACGGAATTATTATAAAAGACATCGATAATTCTGACGGCAATGCTAAATCAGAACTCGATTATTATTTCGGGGAATAAAAGAACAATCATATATCCAACAAAAATCAAAAGAATACCGAAACAAACAATGCCTCGTCTTTTTGTAATTGGCAAAACGACCAAGAACGACAGTTTCCTCACATCTGATTGCTTACTCATTTCTGTTTTTGTTAGATAAAAATCGCTGATGCCATTTTTTTGCTTCTTCAATATCTATAGGAACACCACGACCATATTCGTAGCAATCTCCCAAATTATTTTGGGCAGGCGCATTTCCCTGCTCTGCTGACTTACGATACCACTTTACTGCTTCATTGTAGTCTTGAGAGACACCAAGACCTTTATAATAACAAGCCCCCAAATTACACTGAGCAAGCGCATTTCCCTGCTCTGCTGACTTA
>FR881205.1 GCA_000434735.1 Bacteroides sp. CAG:530 | reverse complement strand
GTACCCGGGGTTCGAATCCCTGTCTCTCCGCTGAAACAAAAACGAAGGACTTCACAGAAGCCTTCAAAAACAGCATTAAAGCACCGTATATCAATAGATTACGGTGCTTTTTCTATATAGGCACCCCAACAAGGTGAAGGCTTGTATGTAGGGTTTGGCAGTCAAAGTTCAGTCAATTTCTGCTACACTGGCTGCTACAGATTGATGACCCATCAAAAAAATGTAGCAGTGACTGCTAAATGAAGCCCATTTTGAAGCCCTTGAAATCATTGATTCATAACAAATTATGTCGAACATTGTAGCCGTAATGCTACACAAAATTTGAATCGTTGTGAAAATGATTTTTAAAGTGTCGTACTATGTGCGTTCCAACTATGAAAACAAACAGGGGAAATCACCGCTGATGATTCGGATTTTCCTGAATGGAGAAATGCTGAATGTTGGTTCTTCCGGAATCTGCATTGATAAGAAACTATGGGACAGTTCCACCAGTCGGATGAAAGGTCGCAGCAGCGAGTCCTTGAATTTGAATGCTCAATTGGATAACATTTCAAGTTCTCTGCAAACGATTTTCAAGAAATATGAATTTGACGAAGACCTTACACTTGATAAAATCAAGAGCATATTCTTGGGAAAGAATAAGGTCAAGACCACGTTTGTAGAGTTCTATGATAAGTATCTTGAAGACATCAAGGCACAGGTAGGTGCAGGTAAGAGCATTGCTTTGTACCATAAGTATTCAGCAGCACGCAAGCACTTCGTGAACTTCCTGTATACCAAATATGGAAGAAAAGATTTAATGCCGGGAGAACTTACTCATTTGATAATCCACGATTTTGAAATTTATCTGAGAACAGTTGTTGCCTTAAAACCCAACTCTGCCACAAAGACACTCAAATTTTTCAAGACTGTTGTCATCTTCGCACAAAAGTGCGGTGTGATGACACACGACCCATTCCTGAACCATCACTTCCATTTTGAACACGTGGATAGGGGCTTCCTCACAGATGACGAGATACGGCGGATTATGGAAATACCGCAAATGATCATCACAAAATACGAAGGTAAAACAAAAGACGGCAGGTTGCTTCCGGTATTGTCAAACCAGAAGATCAATGCTTATCTGAAAGAGATAGCTGATTTGTGCGGTATCAAAAAGCGGTTAAGCTATCACCTTGCACGTCATACATTTGCCACGATGTCGCTTAGTAAAGGCGTACCCATTGAATCAGTATCTAAAATGCTTGGTCACACCAACATCAAAACCACACAAATATATGCCCGCATTACCAATAAAAAAATTGAGCAGGATATGATGCAGGCAGCGGATAAATTCAATGGTTTCAAAGAATATTTTAAGAGTTAAGAAAGACGTTTTATTATATTATCAGTTATGACATAAGAAATCAGTTATTTTCGTTCAGTGTTGGAGCAATTTCTGAACGAACACCATCCGGACAGGGTAAACGATACATCTTTTATCGTAAGTCGTGCGGAAGAGGCATTAAACGTATATGCCGATGCAATTAGGAATGGTAGTTCCCACCTTGATGCAGAGAATCTTGCAAGCGAGATCTTATACAACGGTCTCAATTTTTCAACCTATGACATGATTATGGAAGTATTGTGGAATGAATTTTCAGATACCATTCCACAAGGTCTGGCAGAACGGTTGGCAGCAATCCTGCTCGGCAATACAGCTGTACGAAAGGCTTTCGCGCAATACAGAACAGATGATGGGTTTGACAGTACGCCCGAATATGATTTGCTTTATACCGAGTTGACAGGAACAATCCGGCTTGTCATCGAGTGGAATGAGCTTCCTGTATTGAAGGCAAGGCATTGAGCGCATGGCAGCCGGACAATCTTTCCTTTCAAGCGCAAAGGTAATTCCGTTTTTTACAAGTTAAAGATAAACCGTTTGACGGCACCGGGGAGAAATCTCCACACTCACAAGGTAGTATTTCTCCCCATGTCCTTGCCCTCATGGTAAGAGCCGTGTCATTGGACGCGCCTCTTGAAATAAAGATTATATGCTCCAGCATAACACCATTAAAATTTGGCTTATGAATACAGAAAACGCTTACATTCCGGTCGAACCGACAAGAGGACGAGGAGGAATCAGTTTGTAATCCCTTTATAAATCTCCATTCCAAGATCGCCTATCGGTCAATTTCATGATATAATTGCATTTTCTTTTTCAGGTATTCATCTTTGCCGATAAAATTTTGAGAGCCTATAGCTCCTCCGGCATATTCAAACACTACGAAAGGTGAGTAAACAATAGAGGCTTCAGATTCATTGATTTTCTTTTGTTCATCAGAGGAGAGCGGTATATGATATATCTGATAGTAATACTTTCCCATACCGATGCGACGGAATCCGACACCAAAAGGAGCGTCAGGAATAGCCTGCAAGGAAATAGAAATACAGCCTATTTCATCCAACTCTTTCTTCAGCCATATTAACGAATTTCTGTCGAGACCACTTTGGATTAGTAATGAATCTATCTTTTCCTCGCTCGGATCCCAATTGGATTTCATCTCACCACTGCTGTTTGAGAAATGGAAGATAGAAACATCGCCATGCTCAAATTCAATATCTACGGAACATCCGGGAGTCATTTTATTGTAAAGATTACGATATATCTGCTCCATGCGTCTGCCATATTCTGTATAATGACTTTCCATAATATCGGCATCACATCTGTTGAACGGATTAAGAAATATGAACGAAATCAAAAGAATATTTACACCATTCAACACCAACAATATTTTCTTATGTTTGCTATTGTACCTTAGCGAACAGACAAATGATATGCAGGCAACAATAAATGCAGGAATGAATAACCAAAAGAACATGGCAATCACCCATACGAATATCAAATCGCTTACAATGAGTCCTAAAAGACACACGGAAAGGAACAATACACAAATGTATTGTATTGTTATCCATAATGGTTTATCGGTCAGTTTCATAGTTCAAAAAATATAAGCTTGCGAATGAATAGATATAGAGTGTAACTACGAAAATCCACATGCCGATTTTCCATCTAAGTCTTGTTTTATCGGGTAAATTCCCGAAACGGATATAATATCGTTCACTCCGTTTTTCAAAGTCCATGAACCACCCGCATATAAAATAAACTGCAAGTGTAATCCACGCCAACGTACAATTATGCCAATGGAATATGATTGAAAAGCATAATGCCATCACAATGCCACCATCCAAAAGCCTGATATCATAAACGCTGGGAATGGTGTCTTTCTTGTTGTTTCTACCCAGAGCCATCAATGCGTATGCACGTATCTGAACAATGTTGTTGAAAATGTATGCAAATACATTTCTTATTCGAATGGCTACTTGTTCACGGTTGCACCAACGGCGGATATATGTGTAGCTATCGCTAAACATTCCGCTCTGAAAAATACATCTATGTTTATTCTTGCGGGCTTCTTTGATAATTGCCAAAGCATCTTCCTCTTTGCCATTATGAATAAGAGCCATAAGATATAGCAGTCGGTCGGGGTCATAATCCATTTTTGACTCGTCAGGGAAAAATGAGTCTGCATTAGGATTGGCAATTATGAATTTTGATATTGCATCCGTTGCATTTTTGAACATTCCATCAATTATATCAGTGAGTTCCTCCTTGTCTGTAACTTTCGTTATCTCGTCTGAAGTTAGGATTTGCCCTGATAGAGAGTAAGCTCCTGTTCCACGCAAGCTCAAAGGTTCTTTCTTGTTATCCGAGGCATCCCATATATTCCACCACAAATCATCGGCATACATAGGCTTGACAGTAAGCCGGGCTTCATCGGAAAGAAAATAAAGACAGAAAAAATAGTCGCCCTCAACCTTGAAGTTGATATAAGAGCTTTGGCGAAAACCATATTTACGGCTCACGCTACGCCTTGCATCGGCTATCATTTTCTGGTATTCTTTGTCGGTCATCTCACTATCAATCCAGTTCTTATCCACAAAATTAATACAATTTTCGCTAAAGCCGTTACGTTACCATACGTAAAGTGTTTGAACTGAGTGGAAAACATGAAATCTTATCCCTCTTTTATGTGATTCTGCGGTTTCAGCCTCATTTCCCTGCTTTTCCTTCTGTTTTGGCTACTATTTTATGTAGTTTGTGTCTCTTACATTGTACGAATATCATTATCAAGTTCTTTTCTCCATACTATAATTCCTATAGTCGGAAAAATAATCGTGAAAAGTAAAGCGGCTTGAGCATAACCAATAGGCAAGTAATCATCTTCAAAAAAGAGATAATCTGTTTTTGAAGAATAATACAGCTTAGGTATTTCTCCTGCCTTTATTTTGTCCAATATCCGGTCTCCTGTATGTAATGTATATTGTTTAGAGTTGTATGTTATATAAATTTGATTTGAACTTTTATAGTGTCTCTTTTCCAAATATCCATTATATGTATAGTCAGTAATAGGATTTTGAGTTTGTTCTATATATCTGCCATATAAATTGAACAGATATAGAACAAGAGATAAAACAAATCCGAAGCAATATTATATTTTAAAAAAAGATCTAATCTTCATATCTTACATAGTTTATTTTGTTCGGTAAGACCTCCCTCCTCAATTTATAAATAGCTATTTAAGGAGCCATATTGAATAATTCAAATGTTTCCTGCAGCCATTTGCAAGGAACTCCATCATAGTGGTTTTTGATTCTCTCCTCTATCTGTTTATCATCCCAAACGGCAGCACGCTCTAATTTTTCAGCAACATCAATTGTGGTAGGAGCAGTCTCGCCTGTTTCAGGGTTGTAGGTGAAAAATTTTTCACTAATCCTATCATAAACAAATCGTAAAGGTAAAACCTGCAAATCTTCGCGAATAGGAATCTTGCCAACTTTGATCCATATTCCTTTGGTTATAACATATTTATTAATAAGGTTCAACTTGATATAGTAATCATTATTTTCTCTTTTCGACAGTGAGAGTCCACGATTAGCATACACCATAGCCGAGTCATAACGATAGGTATAGTATTCGCGATAGATATCATTGAGAATTACAAGCCTCAAAGTATCACTATCGGCCATCCGCAATTTCAGTTTCAGCTGGTCTATCTTATCTTCCTTCCGTTTGCAACACATATCGCGCTTATCAATATATTCATCAAGAAGCTCTAATAACTGCCTTTCGCCCACAACATCGGCTGTAGCCAATTTTGAATCGGCCTTTATTTGTAAAGGTATAAATATAAGAATAAAGACTAAGCACTTTATAAATCGCATAAAAACAGGTTTAACGCTGCAAATTTAGCGATTAGTTTCAAAACAAGAACATCTACTTTAGTTAAAAAGATAAACTTATAAAACTTCCTGATTCATAATATATTATAGTCTAAAAGCCTCTCATCTACATCTACTCTCAATTTACACAGATAAACTCTGCGTCTTATTGAGGCTAACTTTGCAATCGAAATCAAAACATCGCTAACTATGAATCTAAAATTTAAAACTTTTTCATTAGCCATTCTGGCTTCTGCCTCTACGGGAATGTATGCACAGACGCATACGAAGAACACATATAGCATATGCCGTATCGGCATTCAGCGAATTAGGACAAAAGGAGTTCAGCGGTAAACTGAATTATAAAGCCAATCATTTCGGTATGCAGAACTTTGACCTTAACCTCTCTGGTGGCATTGGCAAAAAATGGCTCTATACAGCCGACATGTACCAGAACTTCGATCCGGGAAGCTTTAAGCTACGTTTCACCGATTATGCCGACCACACTCAGATTTACCATTTGAGTCTGACACGTCTGTTGAATAATGGCAAAGGAAGCATCTCCTTATTATATAAGTATTCAAACAGCAAGAACCCAGGCAACTTTGCTAATGCGGCTCCATTTATCTACGCAGGCGATGGAAGCATAAAGACAATAGAAGGTTTCGACCCAGGTATGAACTCTTATGTTCAGCGTCAAGGATCTTTTCCTTACCTTAACACAAAGACCGGAAAGATGGATACTTGGAACATGACAGACGTAAACGATAACCACGCTAACGAAGTGGCTTTGATAAGCAAGTATCAGTTCGATAATGGTTGGCAGTGGAAACTAAACGCAAAATATATGATAACCATAAATTGATGCTTGGCTTGAACGAGTGGTATTATCACCTCGATTACTATTCATCATCGTTCCAATGGGCAGGAACAGTAGAAGCTTATCCTCGCACATTGAGTCAGATGTATGTAAATCCCCTCGACCCTACACAGACAGCTCGTCGCTCTGAAACCTAGGGTTATAATGAGTTAAGCCCTGAATACACCAAGGGCAGAGAATAAATTAGCCGAGAACTACAATGCAAGCGTAACCTTCAGCGACGGTCAGACAATGAGCGTAAATGCCAACAATATGATTGTGAAAGAGATTCCGCAGATACTCATCGAACTCGATCCCAAGTATGACATTACAAAGAACCTCAGCGCATGGCTCAGCTTCCGCTACTTTGGCAAGACTTACGCCAACCTACAGGAGGCCCTATACTTCAACGGTCATTGGGAAACATTCGGCGGTATAAACTGGAACGTAAACAAAAAACTCAGTCTCGGTGTGAGTGTAGTAAACATCTTCAATGAAAAAGGCGCCAAAGGAACAATCAGCGGTTCTGAA
This sequence comes from Bacteroides sp. CAG:530, assembly GCA_000434735.1. Taxonomy (GTDB): domain Bacteria; phylum Bacteroidota; class Bacteroidia; order Bacteroidales; family Bacteroidaceae; genus Phocaeicola. The sequence continues at coordinate 14,195 of FR881205.1, read as the reverse complement.
TTGATTACGAAAGAAAAAGCCGGGAAATATGCAGGCAAATACATGAGCGGAAACTACATGCGTCCGTTTACCGTAGAATTCAACGCAAACATCAAATTTTAATTTAGCGAAACAAAAAAAAACAATTAATTTAGTGAAACAAAAATCATTTAACCAATCTATAAAAACCACACTACAATGAAAAAAGGTATCATTCTACTAGCAGCCATATGCATGAGTTCTATCATGTCATTCGCCCAAGAAATCATTCGGGTATCTACAGACAAGACGGACCTCGTAATGAAGGTATCGCCTAAAGGACGCCTTTATCAAGTTTACCTTGGCGATAAACTGCAAAATCCCGCTGATTATGAAAATCTGAAATGGGATGTGTATGCAGCATCCGACGGATCTGTAAGCCAACGCGGACATGAAGTATACGCTACTTCGGGAGCTGAAGATTATTTCGAGCCTGCCGTAGCGGTAACACACGCCGATGGAAACATGACAACTTATCTGTATTATAAAAATTATGAGCAGAAAGCTGTAAATGGCGGCACAGAAACCATCATAACACTTCAAGATAAGGTATATCCACTTACTGTAAAGCTTCACTATGTGGCTTATCCTAAAGAAAACGTAATCAAAGCTTGGAGCGAAATCTCGCATAAAGAGAAATCGGCCATCACACTTTGGCGATATAGCTCTACTATGCTATACTTCAAGTCATCAAAATATTATTTGACCAACTACCACAGCGACTGGGCCAAAGAAGGTCAGCCAGAAACTACACAGCTTAGCACAGGCAAGAAGATTATCGATACCAAGCTTGGTACCCGTGCAGCTATGCAGACTGAGCCATTCTTCGAATTGGGATTCGATGAACCAGCCAAGGAGAACGAGGGAAAAGTAATGCTTGGAACTATAGGATGGCCAGGCAACTTCCGCTTCACTTTCGAAGTGGACAACGTGGGTGCGCTTCGTGTTATTCCTGCCATCAACCCTTACGCTTCAGATTATAAGTTGAACGCTGGCGAAGTGTTTACAACACCAGAGTTTATCTTCGCCATGAGCGATAACGGCATGGGCGAGGCATCTCGTAATCTGCATAACTGGGCTAGACAGTATCAGGTAAACATGGGCATGGACGATAGACTTACACTTCTGAACAACTGGGAAAACACAGGCTTCGACTTCAACCAGCAGAGTCTTGCCGAGTTGATGAAGGATGCTAAAGACCTTGGAGTAGATATGTTCTTGTTAGACGACGGTTGGTTTGCCAACAAGTATCCTCGCAAGGACGATCATGCGGGTCTTGGCGACTGGGAAGCTACTAAAAGCAAGTTGCCTGAAGGTATACCAGGACTGGTAAAAGACGCTAAGAAGGCAGGCGTGAAATTCGGCATCTGGATTGAGCCGGAAATGGTAAACCCCAAAAGCGAACTCTTCGAAAAACATCCCGACTGGGTGATAATGCAACCGCAGCGCGATACTTATTACTATCGTAACCAGTTGGTACTAGACATCTCTAACCCCAAAGTTCAAGACTACGTGTTCGGCATCGTAGACCATATCATGACCGAAAATCCTGAAGTGGCTTACTTTAAGTGGGACTGCAACAGCGTAATTACCAATATCTACTCGCCATATCACAAGCATAATCAAGGTAATTTCTACATCGACCATATACGCGGCATTTATAATGTACTAACTCGCATACACAATAAATATCCTAAATTGCCGATGATGCTCTGCTCTGGCGGTGGCGGAAGAATGGATTACGAAATGCTGAAGTACTTTACAGAATTCTGGTGCTCTGACGACACAGACCCGTACGAACGTATCTACATTCAGTGGAGTCTGTCTAAGTTCTTCCCAGCTAAGACAATGGGATCGCACGTTACTAATTGGAATAAGAATACATCGGTTAAATTCCGCACCGACGTTTGCAGCTCATGCAAATTAGGCTTCGACATCGACCTTAAGTCACTTTCTAAAGACGATTATAAATTCGTGCAGCAAGCTGTAAAGAACTACGATAGCATGAAGCCTATGATTCTTGAAGGCGATCAATACCGTTTGGTTTCTCCATACGAAGGTAACCACTGCGCCATCAACTACGTTAGTAAAGACAAGCAGCGTGCCGTACTCTTTGCTTACGACCTACACCCACGATACAAAGAGCCACTACAAAACATAAAATTACAAGGATTAGACGCCAAGAAGATGTATACCGTTAAAGAAACAAACCTCATGCACGGCAAGGTTTCAGAACTAGAATGCAACGGCAAACAATACAGTGGAGACTATTTAATGAAGATAGGTTTAAATGTATTCACAGCGCAAGATGGCACAAGCCATGTATTGGTATTTGAATAAATACCACGTATATAGCAATACAAAACACACCCGATACTAACTAAAAGAGAGACAAAAAGCCTTCCGAAAGAAATTTCAGAAGGCTTTTTGTCTTATAAAAACGGATATATTATTTTCTGATCTTATGTCCAACTAGTCCGTAATAGAATATGAAAAGGAAGCAAGGCACTGCTAACCAGTAAGCATTCTGTGCGCCGAAAGAATCCTTTAGTGCTCCAAACAGTGTAGGTACAACCGCTCCTCCAGCAATGGCCATTGTAAGCAAGGCACTACCCGACTTTGTAAAGCGTCCAAGGTCGGCCATTGCCAGCGGCCACAATGAAGGCCATAACAACGAGCATCCAAGAGCCATTAGGAATATTGCCCATATTGATATCTGAGCAGGAAGCAGCACCACGAGCAATGAACCTACCACACCGAGTGCCGCACAAATACGCATAGCGCCATCCTGCGATAAATATTTAGGAATAAGCACAATGCCGCAAATATATCCTACTACCATACCTATACTCGGTATCCATGCATAGCGGTCGGGAGAAGGCAATCCTACTGCCGTAGCGTAATCTATAGCTGTACTGAGCGCAAGAGTCTCAACACCTACATAAATAAACAAGGCTACAACTCCGAGCAACAAGTGCGGAAACTGCCATATCGAGGTCTTGCCTGCTGCGTAAGGACAGTCATCTGCTGAGTTTTCATCCTCACCGGTCGCCTTCACCTCAGGCAGAGGAGCCATAAGCGAAATAATGCTCAGCAATACAAATACTCCAATGATAATATAGAACGGCAAGTAGAGGTCTGCTATCTGCACGTTAGTGCTATCGGGCACTACGGCTGCAAAGAACAGCGGAGCCACCGGCCAAGCAAGTTTATTGCAAATTCCCATCATACTGATACGGCGTGCGGCACTGTCGATAGGTCCAAGAATAGTGATGTATGGATTTACCGAAGCTTGCAGATAGGCATTGGCTATGCCGCTAGTAAACGAAGCTACCAAAAACTGTATGAAGCTCTCATTCTTAGCCGACATAACGAACACAACGAAAGCCAAGGCAAAAATAACAAACGAAATTGCCATAGTACGCTTGTAGCCTACAGCCGCAATGGTGCGCGAAGCCGGATAACCGAAAAGGATGAACGGAATGAATGTGGCAGCCAGTAGCAGGTAAGCCACTCCCGAAGACAAATTAAGCGATCCTTTCAGCACTGGGATAAGGAAAGAATTAATACCTAACGCAAAACCTAAAGTAAAGAACATTAGTCCCACAAAAGCCAAAGGCACAACGAAGTTCTTGCTTGATTCTTGTTTCATAATACCTATTAATTTTTTAGTCAATAATGAAGTTATTAAAATCTCTCGCTGCAAAACTACACTTTTTTGGGAAACAATAAGAGATTTTATGTTTTACATTTACGCTTTGCATAATGCTGACGTAGACAAAAAAAACAAAAACTAAAGAAACAATGAAATCCCATGACACCAAGAGCAGACGGTATCATGGGATTTTCTATTATTTTAAGCGGATAACTTTATCCGGCAATCTCCAACTTATTATTATTGAGAACCACTCGTTTAGCAAAAGAGATCCACTTGCCGTCGTACACGGCAGACACATCGATACCACGACGGATAAGTTCCCTGATTAGAGCTACGTCGTGCGCGGCACGTGCAGATGTGAAACCTCGGTTTCCTACCTGACTATTAAAAGATTCTACAAGTGAAGTGATAGAAGCGGTTGCGAAATGCACAACAAAATCATTGAAAATAGAATTGTTCATAATGACATTTTTTTGAAGTTAAACTAAATCTTCCACATCGTATCTTGACCACCGCGGCTGTCTTGCTCGGTTGGTGCAGATTAAACTGCTCTTGATGTTTATAGTGCGCGTGGCTATCATTATAGGAGCAAAGAGGGACGGATGTCCTTCATCGTCCAATAATGTAAGCTGTTCCTTTTGTATGTAGAGGTTAATGCCACAGTCAATGAGTTGCTGGCAACTGGCAATGTGAACATGGTTTACCGTAATCTGAAAGCAGACAAGATACGCAAGCGCATATCGCATTACTTTGTCTTGCAACCAATCGTCTTAGAATCTTGGATAACGTCTTTGACACTGTTACGAAATGCCTGTTGCCACCATTCAAGAGTGTGGGACAAAGTAAGCTCCATCATGCCTGTCTCTTCAAGAAGAATTGCTCATTCTACTAATCGCCCAACATCATACACTTTGGGGTAATATCGGTGTAAGCGAAAGTTAAATACGTTAAATTATTACCTTTCCGTATCTAAACAGAATCCACACAATCACTTTTCTACCGTTCAGAGCGTATAATACTGATAATCAACTAATAATAGACACAGTGGCTGAAGTGATAGAAGCGGTTGCGAAATGCGCACAAAATCATTGAAAATAGAAATGTACAGATAAATATTAAGATTCTGGCGAAAAGACGAAAAAATCTTTTCTAATAGTGATGCTATAACAAAGCCTATTAAAAGCTCGATTTTTCATAATGAAAAAGTTAGCTTCTTGGTAAAATTACTTACAAAATTATTTTATATTTAGGATTTCTTATCATTTCATTTACTTATATAGGCAAGCCTACCAACAATATTATTTTGATTTATGCTTGAGCTTTAACAATTTTCTTAATTTTCTTTCCCATCTATTCGCTTCCATATAAGAATCAGGAATGTTTGGTATGAAAAGGAGAAAATTATTGAAATAATCTATGGTATCATAGACCATGAAGAAGAAAAAAGCAATTATACTTGATATTATTTTCATATTACTAAGTTTATATTGGCTGTTTCAACAGCATTTCCATGAGAAGTGAATAAATTTTACTTGATTCTGAAGACTATTCTAACCTTAATTCCCAAGGCATGTATCTACGATATGTAGCCAAAGGCATTTCCGTGCCATCATACTCTTGTATAATTTGCTTGCGAAATAAAAGGCCAGAATCATGTTCCTCCCATTTGTAGCCTGTCAGATACAGTTCATTTTCTATAGCCTTGACGCCTAACGTATAATAAATCTTATATCCCATACCTGCACTGTAAGAAAGAAGAAAATCGCTGCGCTCAAGAAAATCATCTGGAGCATCTTCCGAAGTTTTTACTAAAGTCTCATATGGAGTCCATCCTGCCAAATACTTTTGGTTACTGATGACATTATTATAAACCCATTTTCGATTCTTGTATTCCACAACTAAGAGGCGGTCGGAGTATATCAAAGGTTCAGCTGCCGTGTTTTCAAAATAAGGAGTCAATACAGCCACTCTGCAGTTAGGCTTGATAATCATACTTTCAGCTATTGAATAATAATTGGAAATGGTGAAGCCGTGCCAATGGTAATACCCACTATGACTCTTGGGGCAATCTGCTATACGCAAAGTATCGTTGCGGAAAATCATGGGGTGTTTGCGTTTGCCTATTGCATAGATTTTCATCTTTCCATCCTGCTTGGCGAGTGTATATAGTCTTTGAATATGTGTCGTGTCCATTTGTAGATGCACAATATAAGCATTCTTTTCATTTGCCATCTTTTCCACATGCAAGGATTGGAGATTGCTGTCATTGAGAGAGTCTATTCCGTCTCGTCCATATATGTCTAAATCATAATTGTAGGCTTCTGCAACAATATCATCATAGCAGAAGTCTTTGAGGAATGATATGAACTTGTCGGTCAGATACAGTCTGTAAGAATCGCTTTTGTTGTCACGGTCAGCTTTGTCTATTTGGACAAAATATTCATTGCAGCCAGTATAAAAGTTCCTAAAGAACTCTGTAATACTGTCATTCTTGACAGTATCTGTCTGTTGATTTTTTTTACTACAACAGCAAAAACTAAGAAGCAAAATCAATAAAAATATGCTATCTCTTTTCATATGTGGTCTTGTATTTGATTGTTTTTTGCCGTTGGGCTATTTTTCTATAATGGGGGCAACAAATTACCCTTAACAGAGAAATCTTGTTTTTTGTATTTTTCTTTCTCACATCATTTTGCAAACTATAGGATTTATAAATCCACATGGTGTCCTTGTTTTTTGTTGACACATGGATTATCCCCATAAACGTTTGATAAAATCGGAGAACGAGTTTTAAAAAATTACTTTATTCTCACAAAGAAAACTTCTTAGGTTAAGTTTTTATATACTTAGGCTAAGTATAGAGATTTTCATAAGAAGGGACATAGTTGTTTTAATGCTATTACCACTTTTTCATCGGCTGGAAGCCATTTTACTGAGTTAAGTTCATCTCGTTTCAGCCAACGCGAGGCTTCGTGCTCAAGCAGTGTGAGGTTTCCGCTTTCTACCTTGCACATATAACAATGCATCGTAAGATGAAACTTCGGATAGTCGTACTCCACTGTTGTGAGCAAATTACCTACAGCGATTTCCGCTGCTAACTCCTCACGTATCTCTCTATTAAGGGCCTCTTCTGGAGTCTCTCCAACTTCCATCTTTCCACCGGGGAATTCCCACCAATCTTTCCAATCACCATAGCCTCTTTGCGTGGCAAATACTTTGTCGCCATCATAGATTACAGCGGCCACAACCTCTATTTTTTTCTTCTCTTCCATATTCTTTATCATCCAATAGCTTTATACTGACTAGCAAAGGCATACGTCGCCTCCGACATTGGGGTGTTTAAATGCCATACTATCTGCATTGGCTTAGAACCTTCAATGCTCTTCAGAGTTACCTGCCCCAGATACGTAAAGCCCATTCTGCAGCCATAGTCGGGATGCTCTACCTGCTGCCTTACAAACAATAGCATGTTATTCTCGCCATTTCGATACGCTTCTGCCTCTCTACTGCCCTCGCGCACTCGGTTCTGCGTCTCCCAATGAAAGTACTCACGATTCTGTGCATAGTCTTTATATGCGGTCATAGATCCTTCCTCGCGTTTCTTGATAATGTCTACATACATGGCTTCTAGTTTTATATCTTTCAAGCGTTCAACGCCTTCGCGCGAAGATGATTTTCTTTCTATAGTAGATAGTCCAAGAGCCGCCTGTATCTGTGCTTTTGAGTAAACTCCATGCAAACGCAAGGGATTCCACTGCTTATAAACCGAATTATCTTCCTTTTCGGGAGCAGAACATCTGTCTCTCAAATAAGACACTATCTCCTTAAACTCTTCTACAAACAATTCATCGGAAGCAATGTCACGAAACATTTCATCTATACTTGCGTAATTCCCGGCTTGGTCAAACAAATCGTAGTAAAGCATCACGGCGCAACGCTTCTCTTGTTCGGAAAAGATTGCAGTATCACATTTAAATCCACATTCGGCAAAACGTAATAGTTGCGTAAAATATGAAAACGAGTCCGTAGCCAGCCACTTCTTTGTCACTGCGTATTTTATCTGTGAAGCGTGTACCGAGACTTCCGTACGCACACCTGCCAAATGACACAGTTCGCCCCATGTAAGACTGCCGTATACTTTATGAAAAGGCACGTGACTGTAAGCCAAGAAGCCTTGCAATGAAAATGTTCCGCTGCAAACATTGTGGTAAGCGGCTATTTCCTTAACTATCCGATTTCTGTTCAAACCTCGAAGATAACCGTCGATATTGGCAATGATTTCTTCTTTAGCTTTTTCTTCTAAAATAATCTTGCAACCGAAAGGGGCATTTGTAAAACCGCCTTCTATCTCTTCTTTTATACTGCGCGAATGACGACCTATCAATGATTCGAATCGTTCCTTATAGCTGAACTCCGCACGCGAATGTCCGACAAAGTCGAGTACGGTGAGATGGTCTTTATCTTTATGCAAACGAAGTCCTCTACCAAACTGCTGAATAAACACCGTAGCACTTTCTGTAGGACGAAGAAAGAGGATGGTATCAACTTCTGGAATATCTACACCCTCATTAAAAAGGTCAACTACAAACAGATAGTTAATTATTCCTGCTTGCAATTGCTTCTTCACAAGATTACGATGATTAGTGCTATCATCGCTAGTCAGTACGTCGGTCTTTAATCCTGCTAACGTAAACTTGGCATTCATAAACTTGGCGTGCTCCTTGTCTACACAGAAGCAAAGCGCACGCACTTTATGCAGACGAGTGCTCCCGATATACTCTTGCATCTTCTTTAAAATAAGTCCCGTACGGAAGTCGTTCTGTGTATAAACGCGCGATAGTTCTGAAATATCATAACCGTGCCCGCTCCATTTCACCTCTGATAAGTCTACATTATCCGGTATGCCATAATAATGGAAAGGCGCAAGTAATCCTGCGTTCAAAGCTGCCGGCAAACGAATCTCAGCCGAAATGTGGCCATCGAAAAATACGGTGATATCCTCTTGTTCGTTGGTACGTTCTGGTGTTGCCGTCAGTCCAAGCAATATCTTTGGCTTAAAGTACGTAATAAGCTTGACGTATGTAGGAGCCACGATGTGATGTACCTCGTCTACTACCATATAATCGTAATAATCTTCGGTTAGATTCAGACCGTCCAGTCGATTACGCAGCGTATCCTTGCTGGCGAAAACATGCTGATAGTTGGAAGGTTCGTTATTGCCATCCCACACACTGCCGAAATTAGGATCGTCTAGCACAATACGGAACGTCTGCATGGCCTGACGCAAAATCTCCTGACGATGTGCAATAAAGAGGAAATGGCAGTCGGGATGCGCCTCACGATAACGCTTAAAGTCGAAAGCTGCGACAACCGTCTTTCCTGTTCCCGTAGCAGCTACCACCAGATTACGAAAATGTCCGTGTACATTTCGCTCTACATCTAATTTTTCTAGAATCTCTTGCTGATAATCTTTGGCACGCATCAAATCGAGAGCCGAAAAATCGAGCAAAGGAATTTCCCAATCTGTTCCAAGTGCCTTCTTCAGTCGCTCGTCGCTTACACCGGGTATGAAATCCTCGAACGTAGTGTCGCACCAATATGTCTCGAATGAATTTCGAACTTCCTCTATTACCTGAGGCAGTTCGAACTGAGTAGCCTTGAAATTCCACTCTTTTCCGTCTTTCAAAGCATAATGAGAAAGATTGCTGGAGCCAATATATGCTGTATGAAAGCCTGAATTGCGAAGAAATATGTATGACTTGGCATGTAGGCGGTCTTGTGTCCCGTCATACGAAATCTTGATTTCGGTGTTAGGCAGCGTAGCAAGTCGAGCTATGGCATCATAATCTGTAGCTCCAGTATAGGTAGTCGTAATAATACGTAATTTCTTACCTTCGCTTGTGAATTTGCGCAAACTATTCCAAAGCAGATTTAATCCGCTTGTTTTGATAAAAGATACTACCCAACATATCTCGTCGGCACATAGAATTTCGCGGTTCAACTCGCTCTCCATATCGGCAGGACCTCTGCCTCCAAAAAACAGTGCGCTTCGACTCAGTGATGTAACGGGCGTAATGGCCCTCAAATGTTTCTCTATATCCGGATATTCACAATTCGTACGGTCTACTACGGCAGTAAGGATACTTTTCTGAGCATCTATCAAATCGAGTTCCGCATCATCTACGCTAAACTCCCTTCCTAACGTCTTAATGACCGAGTTTACAAAATCAGTGTATTTATTTACGTTCAGGTCTTCTGGACTGCCCACAAACGCTATTTCGATGAGACGCTGCAGATATTTGCTCAGAATATGCACTGCGTCATCTTTCGATATAATTTTCTTTCCTATATAAAAACGTTCAGTGTCTACCTTATCCAACTTCAATTGAAAGAGGCGATTTATTATCTGCTCGTAAACACCGGTCGATATACTAGTGTCCTTCATAATCTATGATTATTTAGCAAACTTTATTCTTATCCACATCCATCTTGGAATGAAGCTCCAAGCCGCTACGAGCAGACGATAACGCCAGTCTATAGTCACTATCTCTTTGCCGTGCTCTATAGCCTTAACAATGGTACGCGCTACACTCTCTGCCGACAGTTGCAAGGGGAAATGACTTCCGGCTATCAAGTCGGTAGCCACAAAGCCCGGACGGATATCGGTGATGCGTATTTTCAAACCCCTCATTCGGGCTTGCTGCGAAAGGCATTCCAAATAATGCGACTGAAATCGCTTGGTAGCCGAATAAGCCGGAGCTGCACCAAGACCGCGTGTACGGGCTATGGATGTAATGCAGGCTATACGTCCCTCCTTATTATTATCTGCCAACCAACGATATGCAGCCGACACCATACGGGTAAAGCCTACTGCATTAGTCTCTACCGTCTTCATTTCACGGTCTATGTCAAGTTCGCAGTTCTCCCACCCTATGCCCGAGCTATGAAAATAGAGATCCATGCCGCCAAGTTCGGCTATAAGTTCACGGAGTTTTATAGGCGCATTCTCATCGTTCACATCTATCTGTCGGTATGTAACAATGCCTTCTGTCGATTTTACAGCCTCAGCAAGACGCTCTACACGTCGGCCTGCCACACCAACTTTATATCCTCGTTTTGCAAGAAGACGAGCCACTTCAAGTCCTATTCCCGAAGTAGCGCCTACAACTATTGCTTTTTTCATTTTTTGTGCCATGTATTTCAGTTTACGCAGCCATACAAAAACGATTGTCGCCGCATTCTAAGAGGCTAAAGTTACATAGATTTATCATACGGCAAATGATTTTAGCTTCAAATCTATAAGCAATACACAATAATAGCGGCTGTAACTATAAACCATATAGTTGTAGCCGCTATTATTCTATATATATCCTTATCAATTATTAGAAATCAAAAATCACTTAATTCTGACGGACTGAACTTTATAATACATACATTACCCGATATATCTCCCACATATCTGTATAAAATACCAGTATCAGCATTCTTGCATACACTTACCATCTGCTTTATTGTTGGGTCTGAACCCGATAAAACCTGTTTCAGATTAGCTTTTATAGACTCCCTGTTTTCCTCTATACTCGCCATAGAAATAGAACTTTCGTCTATGCTATAATTATAAACAAAATTGTCTCCTTCAAGAGAAGCCGATGATAAGGTTGTCAATTCATCAACCTGCATCGGGCACTGAGCATTTGTAGATGTTACATAGATTTCCAACAAGTCACGAGGCGAAATAGGGTCAATCTTTCCGTCAGCCAAATCACGTACCTCATCCTTCGAAACTTTAATCTTAACATTTTGATTCGTGCCCTCGGTTTGCAAAACAATCGTAATCTTTGAGTCGGCTTTAGCTATTACTTTCATCATCTTAATACCATCCTCCGACTCAGCCCATGATCCTAACATCGCTCTTTTAAGAGTATTCTTCAGTTTGTTTAAGGCTGAAATTTTAATAGGCATATCCTTACTGATAGTCATGGTAAAAACGACTTCATCTTCATCCTCATTAAATTCCATGCTTGATATCTCGCCAAACATACCCAAGTCAATAGGGCACTCTGAGTTAACAGATTCAACATTGGCACGCAATTCTTTCTTCGATGAGTCACAAGAATAAAAAGTCATAGACGCCAAAAGCATAAATGCCACAAAAAGAATATTTTTCATACACTCAACCCTAATTCGTGTCGGGCACAACTTCTAAAAGACACGTATATTATTACATTATTCTATATCAACTCTCGCCACTTCATCCACATTATTAATCTCGCCAATGCTGTCTATGGCTTGCTGCAACTCTTCGGCGGAATGTACCTCAAAGTCTACTGTGGTTTCCACAATGCGGTCTTTGGTCTCTGTGACGAGCTTTGAGATAGACAGATTCTGCTTCTCCGTTACGCAAGCCACCACATCACTAAGCAGATGATGACGGTCTACGCCGCGTATGCAGATACGCACAGGAAATAGGAATCTATCGTCCTCCTCAAAATTAACCGCCACAATAGAGTCGCCCTGCTCCGAAGCCAATCGTATAGCAGAAGGACAATTGCGCTTATGCAAGGTAATTTTTCCGTCAGCACCCTTGAATCCTATTACTTCATCCCCAGGCAGAGGATGACAACACGTACATCGTTTATACTCCATCACAGGACGGTTGGCAAAAAAACTGCCAAGACTGCGCTTAGCCTTATAGGTCAACACATGACCGAGCCAATCAGCTTCGGGCATGGCATCATCGGCAGTTCCTATCTCTACACAGTCGCCACGATGAAGTACAGTCTTTACCGAAGACAGCTTACCGTTTACGCGTGCATAAACAGCATGAAGCCCCACCTGGGTATGAATTTCAAAAGCGAAATCGAGTGCCGTGGCGTCCTTTGGAAGCACTATGCATCTTCCTTTTGGTGTGAAAGCGATTATGTTATCATAATAGAACGATGCCGTAACACCATCCATGTAATCCATTTCATTGGTGTGGAAAGCGATGTCTTTAAGCACCTCCTTGAATTTCTCAAGCCAAGCCTTTACGTTCTCTTCTGTACGCTCGGCCGTACAACCAAAACGGTTATTACGTATCATACGCTCTGACGAGATATGTATCTCTTCCCACGTGCCTTGCGTATTTAGCACCTTGACGTGGAAACTCTGATAACCGTTCTCCTTGGGCGCATTGATATAGTTTACTACAGAGCATGGACGCTCCTTGAAATTGTCTGAAAGCACGGAATAGATATGCAGACTCATTTTTTTCTCCTCATGCAATCCGTCGGCATTATAAATAATGCGTAAGTAGTGTTTGCCATCAACATGATGGAAGTCGCACCCATGAGCCTGCATCTTGCGCCAGATACTGTAAGGCGAACGCATACGCAACTCGATGCGAGCCTCAATGTCATTGGCTGCCAATATTTCCTGTGCCTTGGCTACGAAAGCATCTACATCATCCTTTTCCGCCAACTGAAGCTCGGCCAACTGTTTTTCTAGCTTGTCATACTCACGAGGACAGCGGTAACGGAACGACAAGTTCTCAAGCTCTGTCTTCACATTATACAAACCGAGACGATTAGCCAAAGGCGCATAGAAATAGTCGGTCTCAGAAGCTATCTTCATCTGCTTGTCGGGACGCATACTGCTCAATGTCCTCATATTATGAAGACGGTCGGCCAACTTCACCAATATGGCACGCACATCAAACTGCACCGACGATAATATTTGACGGAAATTATCAACCTGCTTAGACTTATCGTACTTAGCCTTCTTCTGCTTAGTAACCACCCCAACAAGAAAAGCCACGTCATCGCCAAAACGTTCGCGGATATCATCAATAGTATATGGACAATCTTCTATCACGTCATGTAGGAATGCCGCCATCACCGGGTTCGCTCCCAAGCCCATCTCCTCGGCTACGATACGCGCCACGGCTATGGGATGTATAATATACGGCTCGCCAGTTTTACGCTTCTGGTCCTTGTGAGCCATCGCCGCAAAGTTATACGCCGCACGTACCATCTTCATTTGCTCTTCGTCCAGTCGCTTAGCCAACATCGTGAAAATACTCTCCACGCTGGCCTGAATCTTCTCTTCATACATTCTTTCCATATCCGTATTGTTTTAGCAATTAATTATGTATTTATCACCCGCCATTTTCATGCAAATATATCTTTTTTATCTGATTTACATCAATATTGGCGTGTAATATAAATGACTTATTCTTAAAGAATATAACCACTCTACTAACATAAATTAAGCATAATATTAAACAAAGTCGTCTTACTTCGAACGGTGCTAACGTTCGTATCGGTCGGTGTGAGCGTTCGTATCGACCGATGTGAACGTGCGTATCGGTCGAAGTAAGACGACTTCATCATTATGGCAGAGCAATAAAAAATTGGCTCACCCGATTTTATGAAGACATAAAAACCGGATGAGCCAATACAGACTATGATAAAACTTAAATTATTTCTTCATGATAACAAAGCCATAGCTCCATTCATGCGGAGTGATGGTATATTCAGGA
>FR881204.1:25674-46438 GCA_000434735.1 Bacteroides sp. CAG:530 | reverse complement strand
ACAATTAGAAGACCAAGAAAGACTGATAGAGACGAAGCCACGAAAGTAGGTGAAATAACCTACCCAAACGGCAAAATCTTGATGGTATTATTATGAACAATGTCGTTGTAAAACAGGCGCAGTTATCCAAGGCGATGGCGGCCAACTCAACAGACATAAAGTAGAAGAGAGTTTATGAAGCTGGATTGCACGGATTCTCGTTCTACAGCCGACGAAACAAAGCGTTCTCAGACTACTGAAAACAATGAATTTCCAGAGGGCACATACGTTTCTGAGCCAGACAAATCGACTGGTTCAGTAGTAGAGAAACACTCTAAAGCGAACGCTCAGAAAGTGCAGTGGTGCTATCTTTTCGTGCATCACAGAAAAGTAAAATCATTCGAAGAACAACTCGAAAAAGACGGAATAACCTACTTCGTTCATAAAACCATTAAGTACGTTCCGCGCCACAGAAACAAAGGCGGCGTGCGCGAAGTTGAAATCCCTTCAGTGAGCGGCCTGATATTTCTGCAAGGCACTCCCAAAAAACTCCAGACATACCTCGACGAGAAACTGCAACCATATAGATTGTGCAAGAACTGCAGCACAGGCAAGGTGGCAACCATCCCCTGCAGTCAGATGGAATCATTTATGCGCATCGTGGAGACCGAGCCCGAACGCCTTCGCTTTCTACTTCGTCCTTTTGTGTACTACTCAAAGAACCGCACCCTTCTTCGCATCATGACCGGCGACTATGCCGGACTCGAAGGATATGTTATCCGCATAGCCCGCGACCGTCGCTTGGTGATGGACGTAGGCGGCATGGCAGTAGCCATCTCTAACGTACACGCCGAACGTTTTGAAGAAGTCAACAAAAACGAAGGCAGCAAGTCGGAACGCGAAACCTTCTACAAACGCAACCTTCACGAACGTAACGCCTTTATCGACCGCTACTTCCATCAGGTAAGAACGGCAAGCGAGGTAGAAGCCCAGAAAGAAAACATCGCGATACTCCTTAATCAAACCCTTGCCGACGTAATGAGCAAGAAGCTCGATATAAAAGATGCTTTCGACACCTTCTACTTCATGATAGAAGAGATAGGCTACTATTACGCCCCATTCGTAGACTACTTCAAAGAAGATTTGAACCCCATCCTCGAAGAAGGCAACAAAGTAATGCAGGAGATAGACCGTATCACCGCCAGCGTTGGTGATATTGAACTTCGCCAGCGTTGTGAAACGGAGTATGAAGAATTGAGAACTAATTATGGCTATTTGTTTGAATAGCGGATGGAAATAAAATAAGAAGATTGTCAATTAAAATAATAAAATCATTATGAGCATTTTTGCAGGTAAAACTCTTATGATTACCGGTGGAACAGGTTCCTTTGGTAACGCAGTATTGAATCGTTTTCTCCGTACAGACATAGGTGAAATCCGTATTTTCTCACGTGATGAAAAGAAACAGGATGATATGCGCCATGAATATCAGGCAAAGTATCCTGATGTAGCAAACAAGATAAAGTTCTTCATCGGTGACGTTCGCGATTTGCAGTCATGCCGTAACGCTATGCCCGGTGTGGATTATATCTTCCATGCAGCAGCATTGAAGCAGGTTCCAAGTTGTGAGTTCTTCCCGATGGAAGCAGTGAAGACAAATGTTATTGGTACAGACAATGTGTTGACAGCAGCAATCGAGTTTGGTGTAGGAGCAGTTATTTGTCTTTCTACCGACAAGGCCGCTTATCCTATCAATGCAATGGGTATTACTAAAGCTATTGAAGAAAAGATTGCTGTAGCGAAGAGCCGCTACTCTGGCAAGACCAAGATTTGCTGTACACGCTACGGTAACGTAATGTGCTCTCGTGGTTCTGTAATTCCTTTGTGGATTGATCAGATTCGCAACGGCAACCCTATTACTTTGACAGAACCTAAGATGACCCGTTTCATCATGTCGTTGGAAGAAGCTGTAGACCTTGTTCTCTTCGCTTTTGAACACGGTCATAACGGTGATATCCTTGTACAGAAAGCTCCTGCTTGTACCATCCAGACTCAGGCAGAAGCGGTATGCGAGTTATTCGGTGGCAAGAAAGAGGAAATCAAGGTTATCGGTATCCGTCACGGTGAAAAGATGTACGAAACATTGCTTACTAAAGAAGAATGTGCCAAGGCAGAAGATATGGGCAACTTCTATCGTGTTCCTGCTGACAACCGTGGCTTGAACTACGATAAGTACTTTAAAGAAGGTGATACCAAGCGTGCAGAAATAGAAGAATTCAACTCTGATAACGCATACCGCTTGAACCTTGAGGAAACCAAGGCTAAGATTGGCGCATTGGAATACATTAAGAAAGAATTGAGTGGCGAAGGTAACTTCGTACAGTAATAAGCGTATGAAGATATTAGTAACTGGTGCCAAAGGATTTGTTGGAAAGAACCTTTGTGCCCAACTCAATAATATAAAAGACGGCAAGGCACGTTGCTACGACGACTTGCAGATAGAGGACGTATTCGAGTACGACCTCGACTCTACGCCAGAGCAGCTTGACGCATGGTGCAAGGAATGTGACTTCGTCTTTAATCTTGCAGGCGTAAACCGCCCAAAGGATAATGACGAGTTCATGAAAGGCAACTTCGGTTTTGCCTCTACCTTGCTTGATACATTGAAGGCACACGGCAATAATTGCCCGGTTATGCTTTCAAGCTCTCAGCAAGCATCGTTGACTGGACGTTTCGGAAACAGCGAATACGGGCGTAGCAAGAAAGCGGGAGAAGAGCTTTTCCTAGAATACGGAAAAGAAACTGGAGCGAAGGTATTGGTTTACCGTTTCCCAAATCTCTATGGTAAATGGTGCAGACCTAATTACAACAGTGCCGTAGCTACGTTCTGTAACAATATCGCAAACGACCTGCCTATCACCGTTAACGATCCGAGCGTAGAACTTGAACTTCTTTACATTGACGACCTTGTAGAGGAAATGATTCACGCATTGAAAGGAGAGGAGCATCACTGTGAGTTTGAAGGACTTGACGTAGTTCCGTCTGAAGAAGGACGCTACTGTGCCTATCACCGTTAACGATCCGAGCGTAGAACTTGAACTTCTCTATATTGACGACCTCGTAGAGGAAATGATTCACGCATTGAAAGGTGAGGAGCATCATTGTGAATTTGAAGGTCTTGATGTAATTCCGTCTGAAAAAGGACGCTACTGCTATTGCCCGGTTACTCATAAGATAACCCTAGGCGAGATAGTAGACTTGCTTCATCAATTTGCAGAAATGCCAAAGACATTGATGATCCCTGAAATTCCAGCCGACTCATTCGCAAAGCGTCTGTACAGTACATTCCTTAGCTATCTGCCAAAGGAAAAAGCCATCTTCGATTTGAAGATGAACGTAGACAACCGTGGCTCATTTACAGAGTTGGTTCATACGTTGAACTGCGGACAGGTGAGCATAAATATCTCTAAGCCCGGCATTACAAAAGGAGAGCATTGGCACAACACAAAATGGGAACAGTTCATCGTGGTTTCTGGTCACGGATTGATTCAGCTTCGCAAGGAAGGCACCGACGAAGTGCTGATCTGTACAGTACATTCCTTAGCTATCTGCCAAAGGAAAAAGCAATCTTCGATTTGAAGATGAATGTAGATAACCGTGGATCGTTTACCGAATTAGTTCATACATTAAACTGCGGACAAGTAAGTATTAATATCTCAAAGCCTGGTATTACTAAAGGTGAGCATTGGCATAACACAAAATGGGAACAGTTCATCGTGGTTTCTGGTCACGGACTTATTCAACTCCGAAAGGAAGGTACAGACGAAGTGTTGGACTATGAAGTAAGCGGTGATAAGATACAGAGTGTAATCATGCTTCCAGGCTATACACACAACATCATCAACCTCTCTGATACAGAGGATTTGGTAACAGTGATGTACTGCAATGAGATATTCGATCCTAATAGACCGGATACCTATTTTGATAAAGTAGAGAAATAAATAAAAACAATGGAAAAGCAACCCAAATTTGATTATTCAGATATAAAGTTCAAGGATAACGGTAAGCTGAAATTGATTATCGTTGTCGGAACCCGTCCAGAGATTATCCGCCTCGCTGCTGTGATTAACAAATGCCGTCAGTATTTCGATGTAATTCTTGCCCACACTGGCCAGAACTACGACTACAACCTTAACGGTATTTTCTTCCGTGATCTGAAACTTGCGGAACCAGAAGTCTATATGGATGCGGTAGGCGATGACCTTGGCGCAACTTGCGGTAACATTATCAACTGCTCATATAAGCTCTTCGCACAGACTAAGCCCGATGGCGTATTGGTATTAGGTGACACCAACTCATGTTTGAGTGTTATCGGAGCGAAGCGTCTGCATATTCCTATTTTCCATATGGAAGCAGGAAACCGTTGCAAGGACGAGTGTCTTCCCGAAGAAACCAACCGCCGTATCGTTGATATTATTAGCGACGTAAACATGGCGTATTCAGAGCACGCAAGAAGATACCTTGCCGACTGCGGTTTGCCGAAAGAACGTACATACGTAACAGGCTCACCAATGGCTGAAGTTCTTCACAATAACCTTGCAGAAATTGAGGCAAGCGACGTACACCAACGCTTAGGCTTGGAAAAGGGAAAATACATCCTATTGTCTGCTCACCGTGAAGAAAACATTGATACCGAGAAGAACTTCATGTCTCTTTTCTCTGCTATCAACAAGATGGCAGAAAAGTACGACATGCCAATTCTTTACAGTTGTCACCCACGCAGCCGCAACCGTCTTGCAGCCTCTGGATTCCAGCTTGATCCACGCGTCATTCAGCACGAGCCTCTTGGATTCCATGATTACAACTGCCTTCAGATGAATGCTTTTGCGGTAGTCAGCGATAGTGGTACACTTCCAGAAGAATCAAGCTTCTTCACAAGTGTAGGTCATCCTTTCCCTGCTATCTGTATCCGTACCTCTACAGAACGTCCGGAAGCTATAGATAAAGGCGACTTTATCATTGCCGGTATCGATGAAAAGTCATTGCTTCAAGCAGTAGACACTGCAGTAGAACTGTGTCGTGATGGCCAGCACGGTATTCCAGTTCCTGATTATGTAGATGAAAATGTATCAACAAAAGTTGTGAAAATTGTGCAGAGTTATGTTGGTATCGTAAATAAGATGGTGTGGCGTAAATTATAACATCAAACAAGAATTACCATGAAATATCCGCAATTTCGGCGAGTTTAACTATAAATATTCATGGCAATTCTTGTTTATTAAATTATGAAATATGTGTAAATTGAAAGATGATTCACAGAATATGGTGCCTATCATTGTTGAGCAAACAGAACTAGTAAGGATTATATTGCTTATATAGTACTTTGAAAGGCAAAGAGATATGATGACTCAAATGGAAGCCTCTTCTATTCACTTGTTTTCAACAAAACTAATATATTAATAGTGAACTCAAATGGAATTAATGCCAATCATTTCGAAGAATGACCTCGCAGGTATAGAGGAGCAGGTTTATACATATAATGTTTTTCATAGAGATTAATACATATATTTTTACTTATGCAAAATAAAAAAGCATATTTATGGGGGCTTTTATCTAGATTTGCGCCTCAAGCAATATATCTTCTGACAACTCTAATACTTGCCAGATTTGTAACCCCGGATGCCTTTGGTACAATTGGCGTTCTTGCTGTTATATTTACTGTGGCAAATATTCTATTAGATTCAGGTCTTGGGGGGAGCTTAATAAAAGAGAAAACCATCTCAGATATTGACTGTTCTTCAATTGGCTTGTTTAATATTGTCGTATCATTAACTATCTATTTAATATTATTTTTTACTTCTACTTATATACAAGATTACTTCAATATTGAGGGACTTGCAAATGTAATTAGAATTATAAGCATAGTATTTCCAATAACGGCAATAGGTATTGTACCACTGACTCTATTGAAAAGAAATCTTCAATTTGATAAAATCTTTATCAGTTCAATATCAGGTGTAACATTAGCTTCCATAATAGCTATTATTATAGCTGTATTAGGCGGAGACGTTTATGCTCTAGTCACTTATCAAATCATCGTTAACTTAGTAAATGTTGTTTTAAACTTTGTCTTTAGTAAGTATAAAATATCTGTAAAATTCTCATATTCAAGTCTTAAACGTTTGATTCCTTTTGGCTTTTTCACGAGTGTAGTTTCTATTGTCGATACTATTTATGAGAATATAATGACAATGTTAACAGGAAAATTCTTGAATGTTCAAACTGCAGGATATCTTTATCAAGCAAAACGCCTTGAGGAAACAACATCCACATCCGCTGCAATGGCTGTTGGTATTGTTGCATTTCCAATTTTAACTAAATTAAAAGACGATTTATGCGTATTTAGAACAGAATGTACTAAAACACTTGATGCTATTTCTTTAATAGCATTTCCTCTGCTAATTATAGTATCAATATTTTCCGAAGAAATTATAATACTATTATTTGGAAAACAATGGGTTTTATCTGCATCATATCTAAAAGTACTAATGATATGTGGTATTTTTATTATGACAGAGCAACTAATACTAAGTTTTATAAAGTCCTTAGGTAAGGTTGATCGTTTAATGTATTTCACTTTAGTAAAAAGAATTATAGGTTTATTCATTTTACTTGCAACCTTATTACTTAATGCAAATTTATTAGTTTATGGATATTTGGTAACAACGGTTATAGGTTGTGCGGTTAATGTACTTTTATATTCAATCTTAACAAAGCAACACACATACAAAGTATATGGGCATATTTTAAATAATATGTTGCCATCATTTTTTATATTTATTATATGTCAGATCATTGATACGTATTTCTGCGTAGAATTATATATACGCATCTTTATTGTTGCTATATTTATGTGTACATACTATATGCTATATCTGAGAGTAAGGGGTATTAATGTTTTGAATATAGTTAAATCATTTCTAGAAAAATAAATATCACCTGTATGAATAAGATGTTGTATTGTATACTTAGTTTTATAGCTTTACTATATATCGTAAACGGTTATTATGCACAGTCGGTTACTTTATTTGTGATGATAGGCTGTTTTATAAGAGGTAAAAAACAGGTTTATTTATATAATCCATATTATATACTGATAGCAACACTAATTTCCTTTTTACTTTATATACCCACATGGGGTGGTGTTTTCTTTCCTGAATTGTCTAACCTAACGCAACTCACCATTACATTTTCGTTTATTGCACTTTTTCTAGGCATTTCATTTGGAATAAATAATGGTTATGCACCTCTAATTAGAACTTACGAAAATGAGAGTGTTTGGATAATGATGACATTAGGTCTACTACAGACAGTTGTAGTATTAGTTTTTTTTGGTAATGTATTAGCTCTATCAGGAGATGCTTTGCTTGATGCAAAACAAGGTGTTGATATCCCCATTATCGGACAATTGGCTTATTACCTTCCTGCATCAATAATAATAGCTTGTAAGCGAAATAATTCAAAATTGATAATTATTACCATAGCCATTAGTCTATTTGCTGCGCTTATTACTGTAACAAAAATGTCAATACTGGTGTCATTTTTCTTTATTATGGTAGGATTCATTCGATTTAAACCTAATATTATCAAAAGCAAGATAGGCTATTTAGTAAAAAAATATGCAATAATATGGTTGCCAATACTTATATTATATATGTTCTCGAATAATAATTCTATACGTACTGATGCACAAGGTGGAGAAATGTCATATTTTGAAAGAAGTGGCAGCCAATTATCTTCGGATTATCAGAGTACATTTGCTGAAGGTATGTTTCTTAATTACCTTTATTTATCATCACCATGGGGTAATTTGGATTATAATATAAGAAATAATCATGAAAGAGGATATGGCGCAAATACATTTGCTCAATTTGGTAATAGAATTGGTATTCAAGTTGAAACTGTTGAGAAAATCCAGCCAACATTCTTAAACACCCACTCGTTTTTGACAGATTATGTAATAGATTTCGGTACCATAGGAGCAATATTTGCCTCTTTTGTACTTGGGTGGTTTATCGCCTTTTGTTACAGCAGATACGGTTGCTCAAACGATCCTATCTGGTTGGCTTTTTATGGATTAATATCTTTTGCAACGTTTATGCTTTACTTCAGTAACCATTTTAATAATGGGTATATATTAAATTATTTCTTATCTTTTGGTCTATATTATTTAATCAGTAAATACTTTTCAAATGCAAAGCAACAATATTAATATATCCGTAATTATACCGACTTATGGAAATCCCAAGTTCCTTGAAGCTTCAATAAGAAGTGTTATCAACCAAACATATAAGTTTTGGGAACTTATCATAGTTGATGACAACAATCCGGAAACTACGGCTCGAAAACAGACAGAAGAGCTGGTGTTAAAATACTTAAAGTCTGATTCGAGGATTAAATATATTAAACATGAATGCAACAAGAACGGAGCTGTTGCCCGTAATACAGGTTTTGCTGTTGCCAAAGGCAAGTATATCTCGCTTCTTGATAGTGATGATGAATATTTGCCAGAAAGACTTCAGAAATGCTACGACATTATGGAACGGGCATCTTTAAAAATTGGTGGAGTGTATACTGGATGTGAATTTAGACGCCTAGGTGCTACATATCTCAAATATAAAGAAGTAAAGGACGGAAACTTTCTCGTTGAAACACTTGCTTGTAAGTTTATGTTCTGCACTGGTAGTAATATATTTGTAAGGAAAAGTATAGTAAATGAATTGAATGGTTTTGATGGCGCATTTCTTCGTCATCAAGATTATGAGTTTTTAGTGCGTTTTTTTGAAAAATACTCTGTTGTCTCTATCCCAGAATTATTGGTTATCAAGAACAACGAGAATTTAAATCTTCCAAATCTTGAAAAACAGATTGCTATAAAGAAGCAATATTTAGAAAAATTCAAATATATTATAGATAAATTATCACAGAAAGAGGCTAATTATATCATGCATGGAAACTATATAAATATAGCAGAGAATGCAATGGCACAGAACCAATTTAAAATTGCAAATGAGTTCTATAGTAAAGCAAGACAATATGGAGGATTGTCGATAAGAGAGTGGAGTCGTAGAATAATTTTTCCCATATATAATATAATAAAGAATCATTAAAAATGAAAGAATTAAAATATCGACTTTACTGTTTACTTCACCATATTGCGAAAAAAATGCTTGGAAAATCCTCTCTAACTGCAGGTAAGATACTACGCTTTTCTTCGTTTAGTATGGGAGTTAAACTTGAAAATGCTGTTGAGACATGGAATGTTTTTATCGAGACATCTTTACAAAATTCTGGTAAATATTGTGGTCTACTATATGCTGGTTTCATAGCAGAGAACAAAGAATGGTGTCTGCCAAGTTGGATTTGGACAAATTCTGCAACAGTCAGAGAACTATGCTTTATGGGTAAACTGGATCAAGCTAAAATTTTGGCTAATAAATTGGCTGATTATCAGCAGGAGTGTGGTGGATGGATAGTTCGGAACGATTATGACAAAAAAGGAGCTATTCCAATGCTCGCACCAAATGACTCTGCATATATCGCAAATAATTGCTTTTTGAGTATCTATGAAAAAACAAAGGATGGTAGATACATTGATATTGCACGTAAGTGCGCTGATTGGATAATAGACACCGCACGTCTTGATGGAATGGTGTATATTGGATACAATATACGAGATAACAAATGGGATAAGAATTGTGTTATAGTTGATGTCGGATTTACGGCAGGCTTATTTGCACGTCTTGTGGAATTTACAAATGAAGAAAAGTACCTAAAATTTCTAAAAAACTTTACATCACGTTATATAGAACTTTTCTACATACCGAATAAACATGGTTTTTGCACAAGTATAGACATCAACAACCATCAGCATGGCGGTATGTTTGGAAGAGGTCAGGCATGGGCATTAGAGGGGCTAATACCTTCATATAGAGTACTGAAGGATGAACGTATAAAAAAAGTTATAAATGAAACAATCGAAAACCTTATACGTGTGCAACATAGAAATGGCGGTTGGGCGTATAATCTAACAAAACCACTAATGGGAGAAGATTGTAAGGCTGCTAGTATCATAGCTAAGAATCTAATGGATTGGTATTGTTTGTCCAATGATAACCGCATTCGTCTGAGTGCTCAAAAAGCCCTTGATTGGTGTTGTAAGCATACTGCTATAGAAGGAGAGGCTACAGGTGGTATTTTTTCTTTCTGTATGGAAGGGGCGATTGTGCAAAATCTTTATACATCTTGTGCTTTTGTCTATTCATCTGCATATGCAATAGAATTACATCAAATGTTAAAGCAATGAAAATAGCAATAATAACAAATAAAATCAAAGACGGAGAAAAACTTCGTAAGGTTCTTGAAACATTTAATGGTAGTTTTGGTGACATACCATGTTTCACCAAAGATGATCTTGTATGTAAATTTTCGGAGTTAAAAGAATGTGAATATGTTTTCTCAACTTGGTATATGCCTGTTTTTACGAAAGAAGAAATAGGGACATTTTTTCCTTCTCTTAGATGTATATTCTATGCCGCAGGAACTGTTAAATATTTTGCAGAACCATTCTTAGAGAAAGGCATACGAGTGTTCACTGCATCCAATGCAAATGGTATTCCAGTAGCAGAATTTACAGCTTCGCAGATTCTACTTGCAGGAAAAGGTTATTTTCAAGCACAGAGAGCTTATAAATGGCCAATATGGCACAGAGGCTTTAATAAATCCCGTGGATATGCAGAAAGAAAGTTTGGTAACTATGGTGCAAATATTGGAATTATTGGTTGTGGTGCTATAGGTAGTAAAGTTGTAGAATTATTAAAGCCATACAAATTGAATGTGTTCGTCTACGATCCTTATCTATCAGATGTACGTGTAAGGGAACTTGGTGTAAAAAAGGTTGAATTAAAAGAATTATTCCGTACTTGTGATGTTGTAAGTAATCACCTACCAGATATTCCAGAGACAAGGCATATTATAAATGAGGATTTATTCCATAGTATGAAACCAACAGCAACATTTATCAATACCGGTCGTGGAGCTCAGGTGGATGAAAGAGCTCTAAATAAGGTTTTAAAGAAAAACAAGGATATGTGTGCTTTATTAGATGTTACATCCCACGAACCACTTTATCCATGGTCGCCCCTTTTTTGGCGAAAGAACGTTTTTTTGACACCTCATATAGCAGGAAGTCTTTCTCAAGAATACAATCGAATGGTGGAGTATATGGTTCAAGCATATCAAGATGTTGCTGAAGGGAAAAATAATATATGTGAGACAACATTGGAAGTAATAAAAAAACAAAGTACACATTGACATGATTCAAAAAATATATATTAGGTTAAAGAAAATCTGGAGAAACACCCCTTTAGGTAAAACAAAGAAAAATGAAAATCCTATACGTTGGGGCGTTATAGGATTAGGTTATATGGCTGAAACATTTTCTTGCGCCATTGATGGAAATAAAGATGGAATTGTTTATGCCGTTGCCTCACGATCATTAGGAAAAGCTAAAAAGTTTGCTTCACGTCATGGACATTGTCATGCTTATGGAAGTTATGAAGAAATGATAAACGATAAAACTCTTAACATAGACGTTATATATATAGCCACTCCTGTAAAGTATCATTACGAACATGTGAAACAATGTTTAGAGGCTGGTTTAAATGTTCTTTGTGAGAAACCTATAACAAGTAATATTGAGCAGCTTGACGAACTGATTAATATAGCCAAACACAACGGTTGTTTTTTTATGGAAGGAATGTGGATGAAATGTCTTCCTTCATTTCAAAAAGCCAACCAATGGATTTGCGATGGAAGGATTGGGGATGTTGAGTTTATAAAAGTGGATTTTTATAAACGCGAACAAATACGTGAAGGATATGCTATATATAATGCAAAAGAAGGTGGAGGCGTTCTTCAGGATTTTGGTGTATATGCTATAGCTTTCATGGAATACTTTATAGGGGGAATTCCTGAAAAAATAAATGCAATATACCGAGTATCTTCTCATGGTATTGATTCCGATTGGCAGATTGCAGCTAAAAAGAATGGCAAGAAATCTGTTATAAACTTATCCTCAAATTTTGGATCACTTAGTAAGGCTGCTGTAATAGGAAAGAATGGCAGTATTGAGTGGAATTCACAATTCAACAGAACCAATTGTGTCACACTTTATGATGCAAATGGTTATATCGTGGATAGATACTCTACTTCATATACTTATGAAGGTTTTGAATATGAAGTTAACGAAGTTCATAATTGTATTCGAAAGGGACTCAAAGAGAGCTATCTTGTTACACTCAATGGAACACATAATACAATGCAAATAATTGATTGTTTATACAAATCATAAAAAGAGCATGACAGAACAAATAAAGCAAATTATAGAATTAATCCTACCCGTCTGCACTTCATGGATACAAAAAGGGACAGATGGATTAGAACGATTTGTAGATCCTAATGACAACGAGGAAATATCTGCACATTATGGAGCAACGCATGCTGCTGCTGCTTTTATTTTATGGGGTAAAAGCACTTCTAATGAAGTTCTTTATAAGCAAGGATTATCACTCCTACATAGTATATTAGTACGTTGGGATGATAACAAGAAATTAACAGCATTTCATTCTGATTTCAATAATCTAGCTATCTCTATGGTAGAGCCAATAGTTGACGATAAAACTGCGCAAACTATTCGTAATACTATTTGTGACACAGCAGACAGTAATCATTATACTATAAATTGGCTTCCTATGCGGTGGGCTGTTAATAAGAAACGCATAGAATGGAAAGGTGATAACAATTATCAGAGTACGATTAATAAATGTAAAGAGATAATTTTTAAGGCCACTAATGCAGATGGAGGTATTGAAGACCGTTTGCCACATGGAACGAGTTTTAATCTTCAGTACGATTTGGCAACAGTTTCTATATTGCAATATCTGCGAGTACAAGGAGAACCTATGGATTTGAGTAAAGAACTAGGGTTCTTATTGAATGCGGTGGCTCCTGACGGGGACATTAACTATCAAGGAAGAGGAACAAATCAGATCTTTGCGTGGGGATTGTGGATTTATTTACTTGCTTCAAGTGGTAATACAAAAGATCTTTTGACGGCTTTAAATTTTCTTGAACCACGTTTGAAAAAGATGCTTGATAACAATAATATGATGCTCAATGAGTGGGAAGGTAAGGAGAAATACCTATGGTGGGATTATCACTATGCTTCTGTATATACGGCTCATTGTCTTCTTTGGCTTGTTATGGCATATATTGATGCATATAAGGCGAAAATAACGCCATTATTTCCAATTACAGCAGAAACAGGATTACATATATATCGTTCTGAGAGTTATTTTGTTAGTTGGTTTGAAGGAAGAACAGAGTATTTAGCAGAAAAAGGCCCTGCAATAGCAGCTATATGGTCCAAGGAACATGGTATGATATGTAAGGGTACGTTTGCTCCTTGGCAAGGTCATTTTGGAAATAAATATATATATGAAGACATTGTATTAAAAAACTATTGTGGATTGCTTTCTATAAAAAAGGATAAAGATTGGAGTAAAAAAAGATTTTTACATAAATTGTTCCCCAAGATTAACACAAATGAATATTATAAATTACAGCCTTTGTTTTGTCCTATCATAATAGAAGAAAAAAACTCTAATTTGATTATCAAATGGAAAAATGTAGCCTCTAAAGATAATGTTATTGTCAATATTCCGACATTTAGTAATAAATGTCATATAGAAACATTGTTAAATAATAAGATTGTGCCTACATTTTGTACGGAAGCAATAAAAAATCAATATGGTTGGACATATCTACAACAAAGTAAGCTATTAAGAGGAAACGAAGTTACAATTAAAATATACTAAGAAGATATAATTATTTATTTGATATTTATTAATATAGAATATAAAAATAATGCCTACATTATTACAAATAAATGTTACTGCTAATTGGGGGTCAACTGGGAAAATAGCAGAAGCAATAGGTATATCTGCCATCGAACATGGTTGGAAAAGTTATATAGCCTATCGCCAATATTCCAATCCCTCAAAATCAAATCTTATCAAAGTAGGTACATACATCGACCGTTATCTGCATTATTTTGAGAATAGATTTTTCGATAGAGAGGGGTTGGCATCTAGACGGAACACGAAGCTTTTTATAAAACGGATACAAAATATAAAGCCTGACGTTATTCATCTGCACAATATCCATGATCATTGGCTGAACTACAGACTGCTATTTGAGTATCTTAATCAAACTGACATAAAAGTCGTATGGACATTTCATGATTGCTGGCCATTTACTGGGCATTGTTTCCATTTTGTCACTAAGAATTGTGACCGTTGGAAAACCATGTGTCATGACTGTCCTTTACAGCATGAATACCCCAAAACTATGATTGATAGATCGACTAAAAACTTTGAGTTAAAGAAAAAAATGTTTGGAGAAAATAAGAATCTTTCAATTGTGGCATGTTCTGAATGGCTAGGAAATTTTGTAAAGAATTCGTTTCTCAAGGATAAACCACTAACAATTATTCACAATGGAGTTGATTTAAAAGTGTTCCAACCAACTTTGCCTAAGAAATCATTTGAAGATGGAAAATTCCGAATCCTTGCAGTTTCAAATGTTTGGAACAAGGAAAAAGGCATAGATGACATATTTAAATTGAGGGAAGTTCTATCTTATGATTATCAAATTACCATTGTGGGACTATCCGAAAAGCAGGTGAAAACATTACCCCCAGGCATAATAGGCATCCAACGTACTCAGAATGTTCAAGAGCTTGTGAATTTATACTCAGAGTCAGATGTGCTTATTAATCCGACCTACGCAGATACATTCCCTACTGTTAACTTAGAAGCCTTGGCTTGTGGTACTCCAATTATAACTTATCGCACTGGTGGTTCACCAGAAGCTATAGATGAAAAGACAGGTGTAATAGTAGAACAAGGGGACATAAAGAGTATCGTAGAGGCGTTAAGCAAGATTAAAACTTTTACGTTTTCTCCAGATGAATGTCGCAACCGAGCAGTAAAATACTTTATGAATGATAAATGCTTCGAAAAGTATATAGCTCTTTACTCCCAATTAATAGAACAATAACATGAAAAAAAGTATTTTATTAGTAACTCAATATTTCTATCCAGAAAACTTTAAAGGGAATGATATCGCATTTGAGTTATCTGATAGAGGTTATGAAGTTGATGTCTTAACAGGCATACCAAATTATCCAGAAGGAAAATATCCTAAAGGTTATGGTATCTTCAGAAAGAGAATAGAAACTATAGGTGGAGTAAAGGTATATAGAATTTTTCAAACCCCTCGTAGAACAGGGTTCGTATACTTAGCTCTCAATTATGTTAGTTTTGTAGTTTCTTCTGTTTTTTGGGTCTTATTTTTCTTCTGCTTAAAAAAACGATATAATGCTATCTTTTTTCAGCAGTTGTCACCTGCTACGAGTTGTATACCTGCTATTCTTTTAAGCAAGATAAAAAAAATACCTTTATATACATGGGTATTGGACATCTGGCCTGATTCGGTAACTTCCACATTGGGCAATAAAGGTAAAACAATTGAACCTGGAATAAAAAAACTTGTAAACTGGATGTATCGTGCTTCGAACAAGTTGCTCATTACCTCGAAGGGAATGGCAAGCTTGATAGACAGAGATGCCGACTATTCAGAAAAAATAGTATATTTTCCCAATTGGAGTGATGATCTTAAAGCAATGGCAATAGAAGAAATTTCGGAATTACCCAAAGGGTATATAATTATGATGGCTGGCAATATAGCAGATGGTTTGGGCATAGACAGTTTGGTTGCTCTATTGGATGAGATGAGTGATACTCCTGAAGTAAAATTCATATTCGTGGGTGGAGGTAACTTGCAACAACAAATGAAAGATGAATGTGAGCATAAGAAACTCAATAATGTATATTTCATGGGCAAGCAACCCTATAGTAAAATGCCTGCATTTTACGCTAAGGCAGATGCAATGTTACTTACCCTAAAACCTACTACATTGCCACACTTGGATGTGACTGTGCCAGCAAGATTACAAGGTTACATGGCTGGAGGCAAACCTGTGTTGGCAATGATTGGAAAGGGTGCGTCTGATTTGATAAATGAGGCTGATTGTGGTTATGCAGTTCCTGCTGGAGAATATAAGGCACTGGCAGCCTATATAAAGAATACGACATTGAAAAATAGGGAAGCTTTTGCCAAGAAGGGCGAGAACGGACGTATGTATTATGAGCAACACTTTATGAAAGGAGAATGCATTACTAATCTTGAAAAGATAATGTTCGAATAAATTATGAGTAAAATTTTACTACTAGACGGTGAGGGTGTACAAGTCGTTTGTATGGCTCGCGAACTTAATAAGCTTGGACATGAGCTGACAGCTCTTTGTACGCAAAAAGTAAGCAGCGGATACGCAACAAAGTACTTACATCATAAATATGTGTCGCCTAATGTGCATTTGGAGGCACAGGCATTTAAAACATATTTCTACAAGCATATTAAAGAACATCAATATGATTTAATCATACCTATGGGTGACGAGTCTGCTTATTTTCTGAGTCGTGAGAAGGAAACGGTAGAGCAGCTGTATAAAATGCTATGCGCTGTTGAAACATATTCAACATTTGAATTAGCTAATGATAAACAGAAGT
This sequence comes from Bacteroides sp. CAG:530, assembly GCA_000434735.1. Lineage (GTDB taxonomy): Bacteria > Bacteroidota > Bacteroidia > Bacteroidales > Bacteroidaceae > Phocaeicola. The sequence goes on along the minus strand of FR881204.1, from coordinate 29,708 downwards.
TGATGGAAGTATGCGAAAGGTATAATATTGTTCATCCTAAAACAAGAGCGATAAGTGGAGACTTGAAGAGCGTAGCTGACTATGTCGGTTTTCCTGCAATGATTAAGCCGAATCTTTCTGCAGGAGCAAAGGGTATCACACGTGTAGAGTGTTTGGATGAGTTAAAAGAAAAGTTTCCTGCAATAGCAGAGTCTTTTGGTGCGTGTGCTCTTCAGCAATATGTGGAACAACCTGATTATTATTATAATGTAATGTTGTTCCGTAAAAGTGACGGACAGACTGCAGCATCAACTATTATCAAGATTCGTCGTTTTTTTCCGTTGAAAGGTGGAACGAGCTGCTATAGTGAAACTATTGAGCATCCTTTTTTGTTAGAACAATGTGAAAGATGTCTTGAAAAATTAAATTGGCATGGATTCGCAGATTTTGATGTACTTGAAGACAAGTGTACTGGAGAATTGAAAATAATAGAGATAAATCCTCGTGTGCCTTCAAGTCTTCAAGCGAGTTTTGCTGCTGGTGTCAATTTCGCGAAAGTTTTTGTTGATGAGTATCTTGGCAATGGAGCTGAAATATTTGATATGAAGAATTATAAATCAGGCCAACAGATACGGTGGTTTGGATTGGATGTAATGTGGTTCTTGATGAGTCCACAAAGATTTTCGTTTAAACCAAGTTGGTTTAAGTTTTGGGGTAAAAATGTTAGTTATCACGATGGCACATGGTGTGACCCTATGCCTATGATTGCCGGCTGTATGCAAGGAGTAACTAAATATCTTGACCCTAATTTTAGAAAAGCAAAATTGAAAGGATAATGAAAAAGATACTATAACAGGTGCCAACAGTTTTGTTGGTACTTCGATAGAGCGTTGGTTAATGCGTGAGCCTGACAAGTATCAGGTGGATACAGTTGACACGATGAATGGTGTTTGGAAACAAGCAGATTTTTCGAAATATGATGCCGTTTTTCATGTTGCAGGTATTGCGCATGTTGACCCAAAGCCAGAGATGGCTCCTTTATATTATAAGGTAAATCGTGATTTAACGATTGAGATTGCAAAGCACGCTAAAGAGTGTGGCGTAAAGCAATTTGTTTTCATGTCGTCACGCATTGTTTATCATGCAAGTAAATCATTGAAAGGAGTTGTTACAAAGCGTGATACGAAGCCTAATCTGAATGATTTTTATGGTGACAGTAAGTTGCAAGCGGAACAGGGATTGAATAAATTGGCTTGTGATACATTTAAAGTAGCGAACTTACGTCCGTGTATGATATACGGTCCGAATTCTAAGGGTAACTTTTTACGCTTGGGATGGCTTGCAACCAAGACTCCTATATTTCCTGCATGGCACAACAAACGTTCCATGCTATTCATAGACAACTTGGCAGAATTTGTGAAGCAAGTTATCGATCGAGAATTGGGTGGCACGTTCTATCCGCAAAATGCAGAATTGGCAGATACGGTAGAGATCGTAAGATTTTTCGCAAAGAAGTATAATCATAAGATTTGGATTAGTCGTCTTTTTAATCCGTTTGTTTGGCTCGGTTCTTTCTTCTTGCCACAGTTGCCAAAGATGTTTGCAAGCAGTTATTATGAGCCGGAAATGAGTAAATATGACTTTGACTATCAGATAGTAAGTTTCGAAGAGTCTCTCAAAGGCTTGGAAATCTCGGACGCTAACAGAAAAATGAAATAATAAAGATAACCATTCATTTTGTGTCGGTGAGATTAAAGGTATGTTGATATAAAAAAGCCTCAAGGAGTTAATCCTTGAGGCACATCCTAAAAATGAGTGTTATCTCTTACTTTTTGCTTCCCTTACTTGTGTTGGGAGTTGATCTGTAGTGGGTCTTTACCCTTGTTCCGTCATCTTTGGTATGTTCGTGTACATACACCTTTTTCTTACCTTCACCGGTCTTTGCCATAGTTAACACCTCCTTTCATGGCCTTTAAATTGTTGGACATTAGAAATTGCTTGGTACAGGAACTAAAGTTTCATCAACGTAAAATTCGTCAATGCGGTTATTGCATCCTCTACAGAGTGGAACAATATACCAACTCTGGTCGTAGCTATTTGCCTTTTGTACATGAGCACCAATCAGATTAACTCGACCAAATTTGTGGCAGTCTGTAGCCGAACATTTCCATGCGGTCTTACCGCTTTTAGCTTCCCAGTAGTCCAACCAAGTTATGTACCCTGCAGGACTTTTAAAACGGCTGGTTCCGTTTATGTTTTTTACTTTAACCATGAGAATAATATTTTTATGGGCATTCTTCATTGAATGCTCATCTATATACCAAAACCGTTAGTAGCATCAGAAATAATGAATGAAAAAGTAGCGAACACAGTCGATGGAATTCAACTTTTGCGTGCTATAGCAAATAAGAAAGCGAATCTAAACGATGCAAAAAAAGCTTTTGACCTATTCGTTGGGTACTTTGAGAGTAAGATACGCACATTTGTCGAAGTCAATGCAAGTAAATTAGGCTATACTGAAACAGTAGCATTTGAAGCTATTCAGTGTACTTTTAATAAAGTATGGCTGTATCCAACTTTCGACATGAGAAAGTCACGTTGTAAAACTGAGGAAAACGCTATTATCGTATGGCTCATGAGTATTGCGACATCACAAATGCATCAGTATTTAAGAAAAGGCGAATGTGCTCAACTTAGGGACGAGGAAGATCTTTCTATAATAGAAAATATTGATGGATATTTTTCTTCTTTTCATGTCTCAGAAATGGATCCAGAACTAAAAATGGAGTTGGTTTTGGCTTTAGAAAAAAAACTGTCCGTACTTGATGAGAAACACAGGATTATATACTTGACATATAAAGCCTACCAAACGCGAGGAAAGAAACTGCCAAGAACATTATTGGAAAAACTTAGGGTGCGATTGGGGGTGACTCAAGTGACAATTAGAGTATATAAAAAAGAAGCGTGTGAAGCAATTAACGATTTAGAATTATTAAGGGCATGAAAGAATTATCTATAGAGGAATTGGATATAATGCTTTGTTCAACTGGCTATCTTCCTCCACGTGATGAAGAAGAGCTATTATTCTTTTGTGAGATGTATTGTGATTATAAATCTTGCATTCAGGATAAACATGTCGATGTTGAAGCAATTTTTAGTGGTACTTGTTGTGCGGTTTCAGATTATAATTGTGATAGGGTATCATCTAGTACGTCTTATTCTATAGTTACTGGGGATGATAAATATTCAATGGCTGCTAGACATTTCGGGAAATTGCCTAAAGAAGTACTGGATAAAATGAAAAATCAGCATAGGATAATTGACGATGATGATGAAAGTTAATGCTTATCAACATATTTCGGATGACATTGCTTCATTATACTCCATTCCGATTTCATTAAATGAGATAGCTAAAGACGAAGGGTTGTGTGTCATATATGATGATTATGGAAAAGATACTTTTGATGGAATGACATGGTATGAGCAAGATCAAAATAAGTTTTTTGTACATATCAATAGGGAACGAGGAAATACCGAAGATAGTAATAAAGGTCGGTTTACTCTCGCTCATGAGCTTGGGCACTATTTCATAGATCATCATCGGCATGCACTACAAAATGGTAAAATGCAACCTCATATTCATCGTTATGAACCTTTTGGGAAAAATGAAGAGTGGGAGTTGGAAAGGGAAGCTGACGATTTTGCAGCAAATCTTCTTATGCCATTGTCTCAATTTAAATTAGACGTGGAAGGAAAAATCTTTTCCGGGCAGTTGATACAGTGGTTATCTGCAAGGTATCATGTTAGTTTTTCTGCTTGTGCTATTCGTTATATGCATTTAAATCTTATGCCTATATTACTTATATATGCAGAAAAAGGAAGGATAAAATGGCAAATGCGAAATCAAGATTTTCCTTTTTATAGGATGAAATATGGAGCGTATAGAGTGCCAGAGGATACTGTTATGGGAGATTATTTTTATAAGAATGATTCAACGTGTTGTAGGCAGTCTGAAATAGTATATGCAGAAAATTGTTTTCACACATATACAGAAG
>FR881204.1:0-25653 GCA_000434735.1 Bacteroides sp. CAG:530 | reverse complement strand
CATATACAGAAGAACAGAATAAACTTCAATTCTATGAATATTGTATTCCTTATAAGGAATATGCTTTTAGCATTTTCTGGGAGAAATGATTAAGAAGAAATAAAAGTATGGATGATAAGAAATTTAATGAAATGTTCGTGCAGATGAGTAAAGAGGATTTAGATGCTTTTTTAAGGAAAAGTGGGGAGCCTTTTGATACGTTCGCCAATGACTTGGCAGCAGGAGAGATTGAAGAGCTTGCTCCTCCATTTTATGATTATGTAACTTTCTCTGGTGGATTATTAGATTACTATAAGGCATTCTTTGAAAAGTACAGGCGATATCTTAAAAGGATAAATGAGGAGACTTGGACGTTCGTGAATACAACAATGGAAGTGATTATAAAGCACAATAGTGGAATTCAGGTAAAATTTGATCTCATGAATGAATGTGAGAGGCTGATGGAGGCTATTTTACAATCGCTTGGTGCTTATCTTGAAGGTTTGCCGAATATAGCATATAATAATTTGGAGCGTGTATTTGTAGCTGATAATATGCATTTGTTGAATCTATTACCGCAAGCACGATTTAAAGGTTCACTGTTTAGGGTACGTGGAAAGCGTGGGTTGAATAATCCAAAGGAGTTGTTTCATACGCCTTTTGAATTGAGAAATAGTTGTGGTAGTTATCGGTTTAGTATATTGGGGTATCCTTCGTTATATTTGGCTACTAGCCTTGAGACCTCGTTGGCAGAATGTCGTATTGATGATACAGAATATTCTGCTATCTGTTTTAGGAATGAACAATTATTGGAATGTGTGGATTTATCGCTACTAAGAGGAGAACTATGTTTTTGGGAGCGGTATTGTCTAGTTCTATTTTATCCACTCATTTTTGCTTGTGGATTGAAAGTAAAGGAAGAAAATAAACCTTTCAAACCAGAGTATGTTATACCTCAGATTTTGTTCCAGATTATAAACGAACATTCTACTCTCATGGGTGTATTGTATACTTCTACACGTATGGAAAAGCCTGACTATCGGAATCCTACGCAGAAAAATCTCGTACTGATAGTACCGAAGGCTTTTCAAACTGACGGACAATCGAAAGAATTGGCAAAGATGTTTAATTGTACTATTCCTGTCAGCCCTAATGAAGGAGAAAATCCATGTTCAGTGAAGAAAAGGCTGTTAAAAATGGAACTCTCTGAATTAACAATTTAATGGGAAACAATAATTTATAACGAATATGATATACAAATTCTTAAAACGTATTTTCGACTTTGTATGTGCCTTCCTTGGCATTGTTGGTACTTCACCTATATGGATTCTTTCCATCATCCTTACGGAAGTGAGTGATCCGGGACCGTTGTTCTACTTTGCCAACCGTGTGGGAAAGGATAATAAGAAGTTCAAGATGTGGAAGTTCCGCTCGATGCGTGTGGTTCGTGGGGCGAACGAGGCTTCGTTGCGTCCGGATCAAGACCGTATTTTCTGGTGGGGAAAGATTATGCGTCGACTCAAGATTGACGAGTTGCCGCAGTTGATGAATATTCTGAATGGCACGATGTCGATTGTTGGGCCTCGTCCAGCGGCTGTAGATCAGGTGGATATTACGCGTGGGGGAGAGAATGCTATTGCGGCTACAGTGCCTTGCGGACTGACTTCGCAGTCGAGTCTGTGGGATTATATCTATGGCGACCAGTTTACCGATGAGAAGGAATATAACGAGAAGGTGCTGCCTATACGCCTGAAGCTGGATGTGTATTATGTAAAGCACGCTTCGTTCTTAGGCGATATCAAGCTGATTATATGGACGGTAATGGCGATACTCTACACCGCTTGCGGAAAGTATCCGCAGTGGATGCACGATAAGTTGGTGGAATATTCCAAGACGGTGTGATGTAAATATGTGTATAACAAGATAATATAGGGATTCAAAAACTATGAAATACTTATTAGTAGTGGCCCACCCCGATGACGAGGTGCTCGGGGCAGGCGCATCGATGTGGAAGTGGTCGCACGAGGGCGGCGAGGTAGATGTGGCAATCATGTGTACGGAAGCGAAGGCGAGGGCTTTCCGTCCTTCGGATGCTGAGCTGGAGGGTGATACGGATGCGGCGACTAACTTTATCGGCGTGAGCAAGAAGTATGAGGGTACTTTCCCGAATATCGAGATGAACACGGTGCCGCACTTAAAGTTGGTGCAGTTCATTGAGGGAGCTATCCGCGAGAGTGAGCCGGATATCGTGATTACTCATCATCCGGCGGATACGAATAATGATCATCTGCAGACTTCTATGGCGTGCCAAGAGGCGGTTAGATTGTTCCAGCGTCAGCCTACGGTGAAGCCGGTTAAGGAATTCTGGTATATGGAGGTTCCTTCATGTTCGGAATGGGCTATCAATGATGCGATGAATCTGTTCCGTCCTAACTGCTATGTTGAGGTAGGGCAGAATGGCGTGAAGGCTAAGTGTGAGGCGCTGGCCATGTATCGTGGTGTGATGCGTCCTTATCCGCATCCGCGCAGCGTGGAGTATATCACTGGTTTGGCTGCCATGCGTGGTAGTCAGTGGGGATGCAACTATGCGGAGGCGTTTCAGGTGGTGTTACGCAGATATTGATTGGCATGAAATTACTGAAAGCTATTTGGGCGTTCTTCGCTTTTCTCTTTATTCCGAGAAAGGCGAAGCGTATGCCCAATGATTAATGAAAGATATGGAGATAAATAAAGATTTGATAGACAAGCTCTTTGGGGAGGCTAAAGAGAATCCTCGCTTGCGTCAGAACCTTGACTTGCGTACTTCGTCGGAGGATAGCAGTCAGCGTATGCTTAACGCTTTATTGCCGGGTACGGTGGTGCCCATTCATCGGCATCCTAACAGCACGGAGAATGTGTTTCTGCTGTGCGGTAAGCTGGTGGAGGTTATCTATGATGAAGATGGTAATGAGAAGGAACGCATTCTTCTGGACCCGGCAGCGGGTAGTTATGGTTGCGTAGTTCCGCAGGGTGCATGGCATACTGTGGAGGTATTGGAGCCGTCGGTCATCTACGAGGCTAAGGATGGCAAGTATGGGGAGGATGGCAGTGGTGCCAAATCTTGATTCCCCGAAATAGAGTTTAAACAACAAGAGCTGCAACCCGAAAAGTTGCAGCTCTTGTTGTCTATATATATAAGGTGTGGCCTATTCCAAAATATACGGTCCGGTAGGCAGAACTCGGCGGAGGGAGATGATTTCCAAATCGCGTCCGTTGACGATGCCTTTTTCGGCGAGAGCCATTTCTACTGTCTTTAGTGCCAACTCGGGATGGTTGTTATCCTTGCTGAGGTGACATAGCCAGAGGTATTTAAGTCCTTGGGGATAGTTCTCGGCAAGGAACTGGGCGGCGTCGGCGTTACAGAGGTGACCGTTGGGACCAGCTATTCTTTCTTTCAGGTATTGCGGGTAAGGGCCTATCTGAAGCATGGTTTTGTCGTAGTTGGCTTCCAGTACCAAGTAGTTCGACTGTACGATGTGGGCTGCCGCCGTTTCGGTGATATGGCCTATGTCGGTAAGGAAAGAAAACGTCTTTCCGTCTATGCGGATGGTGTAGCCTACGTTGTCGGTGCCGTCGTGGGGCACCTCGAAGCAGGTTATCTCGAAATCTTCTACCGTGATGGTCTCTCCTTTATGGATGAACTTGGCATGGGCATCATCTATCTTATCGGTCATGCAGTAACTGCGGCGCATGCCGCGATGCACTTCTGGGGTGGAGTAGATGGGGATGTTATGTTTCCCTGCCAGATGTCCTGCCGCCTTTATATGGTCTGCGTGGTCGTGGGTGATAAACACTGCTTGCACGGTACTGAGGCTTAGCGAGTATTCCTTGAATATCTTCTTGATGGTACGTATTCCTACGCCCGCATCTATCAATATGCTGTAAGTGTCTGTTCCTAAGTAATAGCAGTTGCCGCTACTTCCGCTTCCCAGACTTAAAAACTTTATATTCATTCTTGTCTTTTATTTTGTGGAAGGGCAAAGTTAACAAAAAGAAAGGAGTCGACCAAATGCGGACGACTCCTCTATGCTGTTTGCCGGTGGGCTATGCGGTGGTTATTCCTTCAGCCATCCGCCTATAAGGTCGATGATTTCCTTTTGGGTAGGCTCGCCGAATGTAAGGATGCGGGTGTAGTGCGATCCGCCCGGACGCATATATACATGCAGGTTCTTCTTGTTCTTGGTGAAGGACTGTCCGTATACGCCCGAAGCTGTCCACGGGTCTACGTCGCCATAGATATAAACCATCTTTGGGTCGTTCTTGCTAAGGAATTCTACTGTACGCTTGTAGAGTTCGGCCGAGAACTTGGTGTTTTCGGTGCCTGCGGGCAACATCAAGCGTTTCAGGTATCCCTTGGCGGTCTTTATGCTGAGGTATTTCTTGAACGGCTTGGTGTAGTAGCTGTAGTATCCCAGTTCTTTAGCTGCCTGAACGTTGAATGATACGCTGGGGTTCTGGTTGGTGAAGTATCCCGGATCGGAAATCCTCAACAGGTAGTCTAATGCTTGCTTGTCGGTAGCGTCGCTTGTGGGGATTCTCTTGATGTTATAGCCCCACTGCCAGAAGGCGAAAGAGTATTCTAGTACCGTGAAGTCGAAGATTTCGTCTATAGGAGCGTTGAATACGTACTTGTTATCGGCGCAGTATTTCTCGAACATAGGCATTAATGCTGCTTTTCTCTTGAAGAGAAGCAACTGGAAATCGAGCACCTTCTGTCTGTTTCCCTTGGTAGATACCTGATGTTGCAGGAATTTTTCGGGACGGATGTCTTCTACGCCTTTGTTCAGCGGAGCAACGTATGGCACGGAGATGTCCACATCGTCGGGGAAGAAGGCGCGGTAGAACATGGTAGTCTGTCCGCCTTTGCTGATACCTGTGGCTATCCACTTGCCGTTGTAGAGGGCGTGGAGAGTATTATTAATATTGTGTAGGTCGTAGAGCGAGTTCTCTACGGTCAGGAAATCCCAGTTGCATGGGCTGGGCATTGATTTATCGAAGTAGCGATATTCCGCACAGATTACGTTGGTGTCGAAAATCTGCGAGAGTTCTTCTATGTAGCCTTCGCGCATTGCGTAGTTGGCGTTATATCCTTCGGTTACTAATACGGTGGGGCGGTCGAATCCGCGGTGGCACAGTATTACTCTCTGTTCGAAGCTTCCTTTTGATGCGTCTTTAGCGTCGAGTTGTTGCTTTATGAAGAATACATATTTCTCGGGGAAATGCTTACTCTTCAATGTTTCTACGTTGCTTACTCCAGGTAGTGCCGCCAGACGCTTGCCTGCTTCTCCTAGTTCTGCCGCTATCATCTGCAATGGCAGTATGAGCAACAGCATCAGCCATAGGGCTGGTTTCATAAAAAATGATTTCTTCATAGTTTGTTTGATTTATTATTAGTATCCAGTAAGGCTTATAGCCGAGGATATGATTACAAAGCTACCTAATTATTCTGTATTATATGGTGGTTTTACAATTATTAAAATAAAGTCGTCTTACTTCGACCGAAGTAAGCGTTCACTTCGAGTCGGTCAACGTGCTTACTTCGGTCGAAGTAAGCGTTCGCAACGGTCGAAGTAAGACGACTTTGTTAATAGAAGTCATTTATGATACACCCTTTGGTTTCAGCGTTCACATTATTTATATATAGGGATTATGTGATGTTTCTGTTTATAGTAAAATAATAAGTTTGCGTAATTATTTACACTGAATTTATTGACTTTTGGGCTTAATTCTGTATAGTGTAAAAGAGATATAGATAATAAACGGTATATTTATTTGTTTTTCGGCTGTTTTTGTGTCCGATTGTCTATTTTTATAGGTCTATTTTGGAAGAAAATGATATTTTTTTCGTACTTTCGCATCGCTTTTGTAAAGCCCCAAGAGCATATTTTAGCGAAAATTGTACAAATGCAGGTGAGGTGTCACTAAAGTTTAATAGATTTTACCGAACGAGAACGAATAATAATTAATATTTATAAACAACAATTGAAACAAACAAAAATGAGAAGAATTTCCCTGTTGCTTGTCTCTCTTATTGTGTTGACTATCCAAGCGGCCTTGGCGCAAAGCTTTAGCGTCAAGGGTACCGTTGTTTCCGCTGGCGACAACGAACCGTTGATTGGTGTGACAATCCTTCAGGAGGGTACAACGAATGGTGTTGTTACTGATTTTGACGGTAACTTTACCATCGAAGTAAAGGGTGCTTCTAAAGCCACACTGGTTATTTCTTATATCGGTATGGTTACACAGAAGCATTCTGTCAATGCACAGACGAAAACGCTTAACGTTGCGCTTGCTTCCGACACCAAAGTGATGGATGAGGTTGTAGTAGTAGCGTATGGTGTTCGTAAGAAGGGTACCATTGCGGGTTCCGTTTCGTCTGTGAAGTCTGAGAAAATTGAAAATGTCCCTGCGGCTAGTTTCGACCAAGCTTTGCAAGGACAGAGTACCGGTCTTCAGGTTATCAGTGCATCTGGTGAACCTAGCAAGGCTGCCACCTTCCAAATTCGAGGTACTAACTCTATCAACTCTGGTAAGTCGCCTCTGTTCATCCTGGACGGTGTGCCCATCTCAAGCTCGGACTTTAATACTTTAAGCCCTAACGATATCGAGTCTATCTCTGTATTGAAGGATGCGTCGTCTACTTCTATCTATGGTGCTCGTGCTGCCAACGGTGTAATCGTTATTACATCTAAGCGTGGTCTTGCTATGGATAAGGCTAAGGTGACACTTCGCGCACAGTATGGTTTCTCACAGTTGGCGCAGACTAACTGGAAGATGATGAACACCGCTGAGCGTATTCAGTTTGAGAAGGAAGTAGGGCTGGATGCAGGTAAAGACTATAACCTCTTGTCGAGAGTGAACGTTAATTGGCTTGACGAAGTATTTAACGATGCCGCTCCGCTGCAGAACTACGAACTTTCTATTAACCGTGCTACCGATCGTTTGAACTATTATGTTTCTGGGGGCTTTTATGATCAGGACGGTATCGCTCAGAATTCTACTTTCCGCCGTTATAACATGCGTGCCAACGCTGACGTGAAGGCAAGCAACTGGTTGAAGGTGGGCGCTAACACCATGGCAGTGTACGAAGAGGCACAGCAGGCCGATGACGGTTCTTATACTACCGTTACTCCGATTTCTGCTTGTCGTTTCATGCTTCCTTACTGGAATCCGTACGCGTCGGATGGTAGTTTGGCTTCGCTTGCTGCCGGTAATTGGGCGGGTACTAGCGAGAACCCTATCGTTTACATGGACAAGAATCCTATAAAGAATAAGAAATATAAGGTGTTGTCTACCGTATATGCTGAGATTTATCCTATAGAAAACTTGACTATCCGTACTCAGTTCGGTGCCGATTTCAATCACTCTACAGCATTTATGCAGTCTTTCCCGAGTCTTTCTTCAAACAACGGACAGGGTCTTGCGGCTCGTCAGAGCAGTGATATGCTTAGTTTGACAGAGACTACTACCGCCAATTATCGTTTCTCTCTGAAAGATGTTCATTCTTTCAATGTGATGTTGGGTCAGGAAGCTGTAAACTATCACTCTGAAGGATTTAACGTATATTCTCGCGGACAGAACAATGACTTGCTGACTAACGTATCATCGGGTACACGCGCCAGCCGTTGGTCGGATTCTTCTTCCGACTATTCTTACATGTCATTCTTTATGCGTGGCGAGTATAATTATAAGGAGAAGTATTTCGCTGATTTCTCTCTCCGTACCGATGCTTCATCAAGATTTGGTAAAGACCATCGTTGGGGTACATTCTGGTCGGTAGGTTTCATGTGGAATATGAAGAAGACTGAAATGCTTGAGAAGTATGAATGGCTTACCAACGCTCAGTTGGCGTTGAGTACAGGTACTTCGGGTAACTCTGAAATTCCTAACTACTACCACTTGGCTTTGGTGAGCGGTGACGCTAGTTATGATGGTGTAGCCGGTCTTTATCCTGCACAGAGCGGTAACGAAGAATTGGGTTGGGAGTCTACTTGGGCAAGCAACTTCGCTTTGCGTCTTGGATTTATCGATCGTATCAACTTCAGCGTAGAGGCATACTACAAGCGTACTTCGAACATGTTGATGCGTGTGCCCGAATCGTATACCGTAACTGGCGAAGGTTATCGCTGGAAGAACGTGGGTGTGATGAGCAACCAGGGTATCGAGTTGAGCGCAGACGGTGATGTGGTTCGTACAGACGACTTTACTTGGAATGTAAGTGCCAATGTGTCTTACAACTGCAACCGTTTGAAAGAATTATATAATGGTGTAACAGAATACGTGAACTCTACTACCGGTTTGAAATATGTAGTAGGTCACTCTGTAAGCGAGTTCTACCTGAACCGTTACGCAGGCGTTAACCCGGCTAACGGTGAACAGCTTTGGTACGACAAGGACGGAAACGTTACTAACGAGTTCCGCGAAGGCGACAAAGTTATGACTGGCAAGACTTACGACGCACCTTGGATGGGTGGTTTCGGTACCAGCCTCCGTTGGAAGGGCTTGCAGTTGTCGGCTCAGTTCAGCTGGATTGGTAAACGCTACGTTATCAACAACGACCGTTTCTTCGAAGAAAGCGGTGTGACATTCGGTACTGCTTATAACCAGTCTAACCGTTTGCTGTACGATCGTTGGAAAAATCCGGGAGACATCACTGATATCCCTCGTTGGGGTGAGATTAATCAGCTGGACGACCGTTACTTAGAGAACGCTTCTTTCTTGCGTATGAAGAACCTTAGCTTGTCGTACTCGTTGCCACAAAGAGTTTTGCGTAAGAGCAACTTCTTCTCTTCGGTTCGTATCTTCGGACAGGCTCAGAATCTCTTCACCGTTACAGGCTTCAACGGTCTCGACCCAGAAGTTTCATCGAATGTTTACCAGGCACAGTATCCTGCATCACGTCAGTTTACTATGGGTGTAGAAGTGTCATTCTAAACAAAGAAAGGAGATTAAAAAAATGAATATAAAGAATATAAAGACATACATTCTGTCGGCAGGCTTACTCTTGTCTCTCTCTTCGTGTCTTGACAAGTATCCAGAGGATTCTATCCGCATGGACCAAGCTATCAACACGGTAGACGATATCGACAAGTTGGTTATAGGTCTTTACGACAGTTTTAAGAGTAGCGCCTTGTACTCAGGTCATCTTACTATCTTACCCGATTTGCAAGCAGACTTTGTATACTGTGTTAAAGGTTACTCTAATACCTACGGTGATATCTATCGTTGGAAAGATATTAAGGCTACCAACCCTGAGATTGAGTCGGTATATGCAGCCCTTTACGGTGTAATCAATACAGCTAACTTCCTGCTCGACAATGTTGAGAAGGTTAAGGCTGACACTAACGATGACGATTTGCTCGATAAGTTGGAGCAATATCAGGGCGAGGCTCGTTTTGCGCGTGCCTTGGCTTATTCAGAACTTATCAAATGTTTCTGCAAGGCTTACGATAGCGACGAACAGGCTGAGAAAGAATTCGGTGTGGTTATCACCGAACACTATTGGGGCAATGAGCCGCAGAAGCGTGCCAGCCTGAAGGAATCGTACGAGTTTGTATTGAAAGACTTGGAAATAGCTGCCGAATATATGAAGGTAGACGAGGACTTTACAGGCAATCTTTACGATGAAATCTACTTCAACGAATATGCTTGTCACGCTCTTCGCGCGCGCGTATCATTATATATGCACCGCTGGGATGACGCTATCAAGTATGCATCGAAGGTTATCAATAGCAAGCGTTATATATTGGCAAGCTTCTCTCAGAAGATTGGTAACGTAAGTCTCTATCAGTATCAGTGGACAGCTGGTAACTCTACAGAAGGTATCTGGAAGGTTGGCTTTACCGTAAATAGCTACGGTGGTGCACTCGGAACCATCTTCGATAACTTCAACTTCGTGACTTATCGTCCCGACTATGTGCCTGCTAAATGGGTAATCAACTCATACGAGGCTAACGACCTTCGTCCTACAGCTATCTTCAAAACTCGTGTTACAGGTTACGAACACGGTTTGCAGTGGCCTTTGCTCAGCAAGTACTTCGGTGACTCTGATTTCTTGAACAACAACATCCTGCATGTGCATCAGCCTACAGTATTCCGTCTTTCAGAGCAGTACCTGATTCGTGCCGAGGCATACGCCATGAAGAAAGACTACGGCAAGGCAGGTAAGGATATCACAACTATCCGTCAGGCTCGTTACTCTACATACGGTGGTAACACTACTCTTAGTGAAAGCAACGCTATGGATGTTATCGCGGCAGAACGTGTCAAGGAACTCTATATGGAAGGTTTCCGTCTGAACGACTTGAAGCGTTGGCACAAGGGATTTGAACGTAAGGTTGCAGACCAGCCGGCGGCTAACTTCGTACAGAGTAACCTGAAGGTAGAAAAGGATGATCCTCTCTTTGTATGGCCTATACCGCAGCATGAGTTGGAATCTCCGGGTTCACAAATAGAACCTAATGAAAGTAATAAATAACAGATTATTAATAAAGAGACGATCATGAAGAAAATTATGATGAGATGTTTGTCGGCTTCGGCCGCACTCATCGCTCTTGCGAGCTGTTCGCAAGATTATACCAAATATTCTGGTCCGAGTCATATCATGTTCTCTGATACGCTCTATCAGTACGCTGTGCAGGAATCTAATGAAATTTATAATGTTCCTGTATCGGCTACCGAGAAAGTTGACTACGACCGTACCTTTGCGGTAGAGGTTATAGACAAGCAGAGCAATGCCGTAGAAGGCACACACTACCGTTTGCTCAATAACACCGTCACCATCAAGGCGGGAGAGATGGTAGGAAACGTGCAGATGCAGGGTATCTATGACAATATCGGTAAGACCGACTCGCTGGGTGTCACCCTTAAGTTGGTGGTTCCACAGAAGTATAATTGGACTGACCTTTATAAAGACTATGCTCACGTGGTGATGCAGAAGTCTTGTCCTTTCGATATTCACAATTTCTCAGGATGGTGTGTGGCTACTTCTACATTCTACAGCCAATACTTGAATAACGTAAAAAACCGTTTGATCAAGACCGAAGTGGTAGAAGGAGAGGAGAACACAGTGCTTCTTAAGGATGTATACTATAAGGGATATAACCTTAAGCTGAAGTTCAACACCAATAACCCGTTGGAACCCAAGGTTGAGATGGATGATCAGATAGCCGGTCCTACAGGCGAGGCGTTCGGTACCATCTATGGCGACGGCAAGTTGCGCATCAGTCAGCCTTCTGTTTACACCTCTTATTATAATACTTGCCAGAACTACGTGTTCCAGTATGTAAGTATGAGCGTGGATAATAAGGATGGCTCTAGCTTCGGTAATGTAGGTGTCTTCATTACCATGTTTGAATGGATTAGCGATGCTGAAGCAGAGAAATTAAAAGAACAAGGATTTTAAAATTATAACTAAGCAATATGAAAACATTGATTTCAAAATATTGGCTCGTACTTATGGCGCTGGTTTCAGTGAGCGTGTTCACCGCTTGCTCTAGCGATGACGACGATGCCTTAACTCCTGTGTTCCCACAGGTGCAGACTATCGCAGGTGCTGCTGGCGACGAGCTGGATTTCACTTTCGATGCCAACATGAACTGGAGCCTTTCTTCTTCTGCCATTTGGTGTAAGTTGGTACAGGGCGACAATACCGCATTCGTACTTAACGGTGCTGCAGGTAAGCAGACTGTAAAGGTTAAACTTACTGCCGACGAAGAAAGCAAGGATATGAGCGTGGCTCAGTTGTACCTTACTATGGGTGGTCAGAAAATATCTATTGCCGAAGTTAGCCGTTCGGCTGCAGGCTATGAATTGAAGGTATACGTTAAGACTTCTGAAAATGAAGAAATCGACGTTACTAAAACAGGTCTTACTGTAGGTTACAAGAATATCGCTGGTCAGCCTATCTACAACAAATTCTATGTAAAGTCTAACTATCGTTTCGCAGTTACTAACACTCCGGCATGGGTTGACATTGAAGGTGGTTTCATGGTAGGTACACCTAACAAGGAAGCCG
Organism: Bacteroides sp. CAG:530; assembly: GCA_000434735.1. Lineage (GTDB taxonomy): Bacteria > Bacteroidota > Bacteroidia > Bacteroidales > Bacteroidaceae > Phocaeicola. The sequence continues at coordinate 13,619 of FR881204.1, read as the reverse complement.
AAGGCGGTTTAGCTTTCAAGGAAAACGCTGGCCTTAGCGCTAAGTACGCTGTAGCTAAGGATGACAACTATACTATCACATTCACTTCTGAAGATGGTAAGGCTGCCGTAACAGTACCTGTTATATTCGACGGTATGACAGCTGATATTATGGATATCACTTATCCTACTTCTAATCAGTGGGCTGTATGGAATGTATCTATGGATGGTGCGGTATATACTCAGAATGGTTCAAGCCTGAATAATGACGCTACAAACGCTTTCACATTCAACAAATTCGTTCCGTTCAAACTTTCTACATTGAACGACGCATACCAGTTGGTAGTGTTCGAAACAAGCGATTGGGGGTTGAGAGAAGACATGGTGGGTGCTGTTCAGCTGCAAGGCGAAAAGGGAGACATGAAGCTTACTGTAGCTCCTTTGGCTAGCGGTAGCCGTGAATTCTTTGTTTATGCTTTGCCACAAAGCGTATTCGAAAGCTTAGGAAACGGAACTGACGATATGTTGGAAGAAGACTTCACTACCGTTAAGAGCGATTACGACCGTTACTTCTTGATGAACATCGTTCAGAAAGAAAAGAGCAATGGTGGAGCAGAAGTTCAGCTTCCTCTTGTAACAAGCATGGGCATGGATATGAATTGCGCTTTGACAGAAAACGAAGAATTTAAAATGTATGCTGAAGGCCTCTTTAGTTATACAGGAAAAGATGTATTCGAAGCTACAGTTTATGGTGGTTACGTATGTATCTATCCGCAGATAGATGGTTGGAATCCGACAGAATTAAACGGATCATATATTATTGGTGATGGTACAGGTAATCCGGTAGAAGGTGCTGAGGTAGGTCAGGATGAAAAGGGTGTTTATATCGGTTTCCCAACTGATGGACTTACATTTCCTATCATGGTTGGCTTTAATGATGCAAATTTCGTTTGCCAACGTGTAGTCTTTATTACTAATATGGGATTTAGAAGCATTAAGAAATAATGAAGATATTCGAAAAATATAGCAAGGCATTTTTGTTGCTCCTGGTAGCTGCGTTTACCATGGTAGTGACAAGCTGCTCTGACGATGACAATGAGGGATGGGACAACACATACGGATATGTGCAGTTCAAGCTCATCAAGAAAGCTTCGTCGAGCGAATCGCGTGCCGCTGCCATAGACAAACTTGAGAAATTGGATGATGCCAAGAAAATCAAGGTTGTTATGGAGCATAACGGTACTACTGTATCTCAGACATTGGTGCTCAATTCTTATAATGCAGATAATGCAGAGTACGGTTTGAGAAGTGATAAACTGCAACTTACATCTGGTACTTACACCGTCATCGGTTTCTATCTGTATGACGCTGTAGACGAGGAGTTGCTGGCATCTTCTGCTGATAACACCTTCAATGTAATAGGTGGCGGTATGACTGTACAGAATCTTACAGTTTCGGCTGTAGAGCGTGGTAAGGTTAAGTTCAATCTTGTGAAAGAGTGGCAGAAGTCTCGCGCCGGTGAGGGTGAGTATCTTTTCTCTAACATCCGTTTGATTGACGTAAACGTAACTAACCTCTTTACTCGCGAAACCTTTACTTTCCCTAACATGAAGGTGAAGTATAAAGAAATGAGCGAAGAGCATCAGAACCCGGATAACGCTAACGATAAGTATATGCAGATAGGTACCGCATATTGCGACACTACTGTATGGCTTCCTGCCGGTACTTATCAGGTTACATCTTATACTACATACGGTAAGACTGGTGCGGTTAAGACTAAGTACGAAACTCAGCCGGTAAACGGTAAATCATTCATCGTTAAGGATAATCAGTTTACTGACGACGCTCAGGTGCCTGTATTGCTCTCTAAGACTAAAGAATATATCAAAGACTATGAAGCATTGAAGGCTATTTGGGAATCACTGAGCGGTAAAGACTGGAGCTTCTATGGTGACGCTACTTTCAAGGGCGCTAACTGGAACTTCAACAAGGAACTCGATATGTGGGGAGAACAGCCGGGTGTTACTCTTAACAGCAACGGACGTGTAATCGGTCTCGTTATCGCAGGTTTCGGTGCAAAAGGTATTGTGCCCGACGCTATCGGTCAGCTTACTGAACTTCAGGTATTCAACCTTGGTTCGCACGACGAAAAGATTGGTGCTAACATCTTCAATGATTACAGCGCCGCTAATCTGGATGCTGCCAAGAAGAACGCAATGCGTCACGACTACGAAAACAAGTTCTTGAAATACGACCCTCGTGCCTTTATGTCTGAAATGATTGTAGAAAGCTTTAATTCAGATCCTAAGGTTGAAGCAAAGAACAGAATCAAGAAAGACGGACGCATCAACTTGAAAGATGCTCAGATTGGAACATTAACTAACCGTATTACAGGCGTGTCAAAGGCTATTTATCGTCTTACTAAATTGCAGCAGTTCTACATCGGTAACTCATCTATCACTTCTGATGAGGTTTGTGCTAAGTTCTATAATGCAGACGATGCTACTTACGGCAAGTTTGCTGAAGAATTTACAGAAGAAGCATGGGATAACATGACTAACCTTACCGATATCGAACTTTATAACTGTCCTAAGATCTCTCGCTTGCCGGAGTTCTATTATAACCTTCCGGCTTTGCAGGCAATGAACTTGGCACGATGCAAAGGTATATCTGCAAATCAGCTGAGAGCCGACTGGACTCGTTTGGCAGAAGAAAAGACAGGTAAGACTGTTCAGATTCTTTATATGAGCTACAACAACTTGGAAGAGTTCCCAGAATCATCTGCTCTTAGCAAGATGGTTAACCTCGGATTGCTCGACTTGGCTTATAACAATATCAAGAAGTTGCATCCGTTCGGAACAGGAGTGTCTTTGTCATCTCTTTATCTGAACAACAACCAGATTGAAGAAATCCCTGCCAATCTCTGTGCGTTTACCGACGACGTAGAAAGTCTGACATTCGCTCACAACAAACTGACTAAGATACCTAACATCTTCGATGCAAGCTCTGTCCGTCAGATGGGTTCTGTAGACTTCTCTTATAATGAGATTACAGGCGTAGATAATAGCAATGGTACATATAAAGGTATTAATGCCGCTTCAATCAGCTTGTCGAACAACAAGATAGAGAAGTTCCCTTCAGAATTGTTTGCTGCAGGTTCTCCTATCACTACGCTCGACTTGAGTGGTAACCAGATGCGTATTATTCCTAAGGGATCAATCAAAGGAAAGAATGCTCATATTTTGCAGGTAATCGACTTCCGATTCAACAAGCTGACTTCTCTGTCTGATGACTTCCGCTCAACTACATTGCCGTACATTACCAATATGGACTTGAGCTATAACTGCTTCAGTGAGGTACCTACACAGCCGTTGAACAGCGCCAACCTCCGCGCGTTTGCCATCAACCATCAGCGCGATGAGGTTACCGACCAGCGTTGTCTGCGTACTTGGCCTACAGGAATCACTACTTGTCCAAGCTTGATTCAGTTCCAGATTGGTTCTAACGATATCCGTAAGGTAGAAGAAACATTGACTTCGCACCTGTACATCGTGAACATTGCCGACAATCCTAACATCTCTATCGATGTAACAAGCGTTTGTCCGTACATCAAGGCTGGTATGTACATGTTGTTCTACGATAAGACTCAGGATATCCGCGGTTGCGATGCTTTGGATCTTGAAAATTAAACCCAATAAGAAAGTTGTAAAATGAAATATATTAATAAATTGACATTAGGTATCGTTCTTGCTGCAGGGCTTTTTACAGCCTGCAGCGATGATGACGGTATCGAAATCCCCGGAGGCCTTGCCCTTGACAAGCAAGAAATAGAAATAGGTCCCCAGGGCGGTACAGAGTCGATTGCCGTTTTAGCCTCACAAGACTGGGTGGCAAACACCTCTGAACCTTGGCTGATGCTTTCGCCTGCCAATGGCGTGGGTTCTGTAGAGGGTACCATCAAGGTAGATTCTACTCTTTCTAACACGCTCCGTAGCACCGAACTTCAATTCGTGGGTGCCAACGGTCAGCGCTGCAAGCTTACAGTTACTCAGTTTGGTTATGGCAAGCAGATTTTCTTGAAAGAGCCTACCGTAGAAATTGAGAATACTGATTCTTACGACAACCGTTCTTTCCAGAGCGTAATCTCTGCCAACGTAGAATGTAAGATTGGTAAAATAGAGTATTCTTACGAAGGCGATTTGACTGAAGAAGAGAAAGCCGACAACACAAAGGAACTCGAAGGCTGGCTCTTGAACAGTAAGGACGAAAACAAGTTGGTTGGTACTAACTTGGGTATTGTTTTAGATAAGAAGTACCGTCCACGTAGCGTTAACTTCAAGTTCCGTTGGGCTATGAATATCGTGCCTGTAACCCGTGTGGCTAAGGTACACTTGGTTCCTGCCAACGCAGAAGATCAGTTAGTCGATACTAACGGCAATCCTACTGGAGAAGTTGTTTTGACTGTACGTCAGAAACCAGCTCTTAAGATTGAAGATAATCGTGCCGGAGACTCATTGTCTATCATCATGATTAACCAGAAGTTGGGTTGCATGGCTACCTTCGATACCAGCGACAATATGCGTAACTGGAGTAGCGTAAGCCTATGGGAGTCTACCGATGCCTTCGTTAAGGAGCATCCCGAAGCTTTGGGCCGTGTTCGTTCGGTTAAGTTCAGCATGTTCAACTTGAAGACTGGCGAAAAACTTCCTAAGGAAGTGCGTAACCTGAAGTTCCTTGAGACATTCTCTCTTGCTTCTAACGAAAATAACCAGATTCGTGAAGTAGAGTTGGGCGAGGAAATCTGCGAATTGAAGTACCTCAAGAACTTGATTGTTCAAGCTTACGGTATGACTAAGTTGCCTGCTAACTTCGCTAAGTTGGGACAGAGCCTTGAATCGCTCAACTTGGTAAGTAACAACTTCAATAAGTTGTCCGACATTACCAACGTAATTAATGAAACCAACTTCCCGAAATTGCGTAACTTCACATTCTACGCACAGCGTCGTAACGATGTGATTATCGACTTGTCTACATTAAATAAGAACGGTGATGGCGACTATGTTTACAATAACAACACTATCGGTCTTTATGGTAAAGTAAGCGCAGGTACAGCCGATCGTCAGGCACTCTTGAAGCTCCTCACTTGGGAAAAACTGAACGTATTGGAATTGTCTTACTGCTTCTTGGAAGGCGAGCTTCCTACCGATAAAGAAATGACTGACGCTCTCGAAGCTGCTGGCAAGGCTACTCGCTACAGCAGAGCCGACTTCTCTGAAGACAAGGCAGATTACCGTGATAAGTTGGTGGGCGATACATGTAAGTGGTTGCTCTCAGGCTGGGATAATCCTGTAACCTGCAAGCACAAAGACGGTTCTGTAGTATGCGAAGAGGTTTGTCCTCCTGATGTGCCACGCGTGTTGCCTAACTGCCGCCGCTTCTCTGTCAACTTGAACTTCTTCACTGGCGATGTGCCTAAGTGGATTCTTTTCCACCCGCACTTGGTAGAATGGAGTCCGGCTATCATGGTATTCAATCAGCAGCCACGCGGTAAGAACAGTACTGGTCAGGCCGTAGGCTTCTCTAACATGACAGAAGAAAGCTTCAGCCTCAACTACTACTACGGAACATCCGATCCTGGTACACAGTGGAATGTTCCAGGTGTAGCTTATCCGCTTTACTACCGTGCATACGTAGCAGCAGGCGATGTAGAAGAAACTTCTGTTATGGCCATGTACAAGAGATAATGAATACGTTACTAAAACAAGTAAAAAGATAAATTCTAAAAATATAGAACTAAACAATGAAGAAAGAGTTATTCTATATACCAATGGTCGCTTTGGCTTTGGCAGGTTGTACAGACAACCTGTCGAGCCTCGGCTCTTCCGAAGGCAATTCAGAAGTCATCATCCCTGCAGATGCAGAAGCTGGTGAGTTGCTGATTAAGTTCAGCCCGGAGATGAGCGATATCTTAGACCAAGCGCAGTTGAGTAAGTCTCGTTCTGGTATGGCTTCCCGTTCGGGAATTCCTTCTACCGACGAGGTACTCGACATTTTGGGTAGCTACAGTTTCACACGTGTGTTCCCTGTAGACGTCAAAACAGAGGCTCGTACCCGCGAAGCTGGTCTTCACCTGTGGTACACCGTTAAATTTAATAAGGGTGCCGACCTGAAAGCTGCCGCTGAACGCCTCAAACAGTTGGGCGAAATCTCTAAGGTGCAGACTAACGGCCGCATTAAGCGTGCTTATAAAACCGACAGCAAACGTATCTATCTTAATGAAGAAGCACTAAAGGCTAAAGCGGCATCTCGCGCTATAGCCGAAGGTACTCCTAATGATCCGGGCTTGTCTCATCAGTGGCACTACAACAACTTGGGTGCCGGAAATTATGGTTTCGAGAACCTTAACAAGAACCAAGCTGGTGCTAAGGCTGGTTGCGACGTTAACGCTGTAGAAGCATGGAAGACTTGTACTGGCGATCCTTCTATCATCGTAGCTGTGCTCGATGAAGGTGTGATGTATACTCACCCTGACTTGGCTGCCAATATGTGGTGTAATCCGGGCGAAAGCGTGCAAGGCGCTCAGACCGATGGCGACGGCAACGGATACGAAGGCGACCTCCACGGTTATAACTTCGTTACTGATAGCGGTGATATCACTTGGACAGACTCTAACGATACAGGTCACGGTACTCACGTAGCCGGAACCGTAGCTGCAGTAAATGGCAACGGAATCGGTGTTTGTGGTGTAGCAGGTGGCGACGGAACTCCTAACTCTGGTGTTAAGATTATGTCTTGTCAGGTATTCTCTGGCGAGAACAGCGTAACATTGGCAGGCGAGGCGAGAGCTATCAAATATGCTGCCGATAACGGAGCGGTTATTCTTCAGTGTAGCTGGGGTTACAACTCTTCTGAGTCGAGCATCATCAACGGATATACTCCGGGTCCTGCAACCGAAAAGGAATGGGCTGAGACTTATCCATTGGAAAAAGAAGCGCTCGATTATTTTATCAATCACGCAGGTTCTCCTAACGGAGTTATCGATGGCGGTATCGCTATCTTCGCTGCCGGTAACGAGTATGCAGGCAATCCGGCTTTTCCGGGAGCTTACTCTAAGTGTGTATGCGTATCTTCTGTAGCAGCCGACTTTACTCCTGCTTGCTATACAGACTACGGTACACTCGTTACTTTGAGCGCTCCGGGCGGCGACTTGGAATATTACGGTAAGATAGGCGAGGCAGAAGATGAGTTTTGGGCAGAAACTACCGAGCAGAAGGGTGCAATCCTTTCTACTATGATTCAGAACGGTAAGCCTGCTTATGGTTACATGGAAGGTACTTCAATGGCTTGTCCTCACGTATCGGGTGTAGCAGCTCTTGGCTTGTCGTACGCAGTTAAGCAGCACCGTCACTACCGTGCGGCCGACTTCGTAAGCCTGATGAAGAGATCGGTTAAAGATCTGGATGGCTACTATATAGGTGGCGCTACCAAGACTTATTATATGAATCATACTACAGTAGGAGCTTCTCCTGAAATTGTAAATCTGTCTAAGTACATCGGTAAGATGGGTACTGGTTTGATTGATGCAGTTCAGCTATTGAATAACATCAAGAATAAGGAGAACAGTTCTGACATGAAGTTGCCTAACGTTTACATCGGTCTCGAAAAAGCTACAACTCTGAATCTTCCTTCATATTTCGAAGGTGCGGAATCGGGTTATACTTGCTCTGTAGCCGATGGTAACGTAGCTTCTGCTACTATCACAGGTACTACCTTGACCGTAAAAGGTCTGGCAGTAGGCAGCACAACGCTGACCGTATCAGTTGGTGGAAAGCAGCAGACTGTGACTGTCATTGTACGTAAGGCTGCCAACAATAACGGTTGGATGTAATCTAAAACGGTAATTACTGAGATGAAAAAGAGATTCACTATAATCCTTATCGTTCTCAGCCTGATGGGCTTGGGTCATACTTGGGCGCAGCAGCTCAAGTTTGACTGTCAGCTCATAGATGCCGGTACGATGACCGAGGACGATGCGCCACGTACTTATTCGTTTGTGGCGAGAAACGTTAGTGACTGCGTGCAAGAGATTTCGCGCGTACAGACCACTTGCGGATGTACCAAGTATGGTGTCAGCAAGATGAAGTTGCAGCCGGGCGACAGTTGCAAAATTCAGCTTACGTTTACTCCCAACGGATATCCCGGTACAATCGATACCCGTGCTTTCGTTTACCTGAAGGATGCCGGAACGGAACCGGTCGCTAAAATCGGATTACGTGGAATGGTACTTCCAAGCGCCGACATTTGGTATCGCTTCAAATATAAGATGGGCGACCTGCGGTTGAAGCAATCAAAGGTAACATTCAGCGAGTTGAAAGCAGGCAAGAAGCCAGAAGCGAGAATACTTTGCGGCAATAGCGGCAAGAAGCCTTTGCGTATTTCAAGCCTTGTTCTTCCGCAGTACGCCGATGTAAGAACAGAGCCGGCGGTAATTCAGCCGGGCGAAGAAGCCGACTTGGTTATCACGCTTGTGGTAGACAAGATTCCGCCTGCTATGAAGTCCGACTTCACCTTCCCGATAATACTGGAAGGGGTAGACGCTAAACCGAGCGACAGAACGATTACGGTTGTAGTGAATAGAAATCAGTAATTATGAAATAATAAGAACAGAAAGAACTATAGAATATGAAACATTTAATCAAACTTTTCAGCCTGTTGGTAGTAGCGCTCCTTACTGTAGGTTTCACAGCTTGCAGCAGCGATGATGATATTATCGTAGAAAAGGCTCTGCCAGTTACTCCTGCCAATCTTGACGGAGTATGGAAGATGACGGAGTGGAACAACGGACAGCCTATGCAGGAAGGTACTTATTGTTATGTCATTTTCCATCGTCGTGATAACACTATGGAGATGTACGATAACTTGAACAGTATGTATGCAGTACATACCACAGGTTCCTTCTTCATAAAGCAGGATCCGTACTTGGGTTACATTGTAGGCGGTACTTACGATAATGGTGTAGGCGACTGGAATCAGCAGTACATAGTGCGCGATTTGTTCAAGAGCGGTTCAATGATTTGGACATCCAAGAACGACGAAGGCGATGTATTCCGCTACGAGCGTTGCGACAAGGTTCCCGACGAAATAGTTAAGGAAGCCAGTGATATGGAAGAATAATAAAAGGTCTTCTTGAAAGACCTTTCTAAAATAGAAAAGACGTACAAGGGTTTAAATGCCGCTTGTACGTTTTTTTTGTAAATAACAGGTCTTACATAAGTAGCGTATGACTTTATCGGCCATTATTAATCATTTATCGACCATTTTATACGATGTAGACCGTATAAAATGGTCGATATTTTGTTCATGTTCTCGGTAAAATTCATCTGTACGGCTACTTTTTCATAATGATAAAGCCTACAAAACATTTTTCATGTAAAAGATTGAACTCTTATACGATTAATAAATTGAAAATGAATTTTCTTTGTTAGAAACTCTTAGATAATGATCAAAACTCTACTCAATTAGAAGTATTGGATTTTCTACTTTTTTATGGCAGCATATAGATAAGAGGTAGAAAAAAACACTATATTTACAACAAGAAACACGTCTTATGTTGTATCTGGAGAAGTATTAAAATAGAGTAACCTTTATTCTTTATGAAAAAAAACTATTGTAGTTTGACAGCTTATTGTCGATATATTATATGCATGTTGTTAATTTTATGGTTGGCTACAGATAGTTCAGCTCAAGTTATAAAGCATTTCGATTTTAAGGATGAACAGCCTTTTAACACATTGACATCTGTATCTCAAGATTCAATAGGAGCAATATGGCTAGGGTCAGATAGTGGAATTTTTTATTTTGATGGATATGAACTTTTATCTTTTGACTTTTCAATGTCTAGTCGTCCATACGTAAACTTTTTGTATAGTGATAAAGGTTCTTTATATATAGGAACTAATGAGGGACTTTATGTGCGCAGTAATTCGAAGGGGGATTGCTTGTTGTGTTCACCTATTCTAAAGTCGAGAAATATTATTGCTTATAGTCAAGTAAGCGATTTGTGTGTAGTTGCTACAGATCGAGATGTTTTTCTATTTGATAGACAGTGGTCGTTATTACAAAAAATTCCTATTTATAGCGAAAATTTAAGTAATCACGTTACTTGTTTGGAGGTATTTAATGATAGAGACTTGCTGTTGGGTACGGAAGCGGGACTTGTTTGTATAAGAATAGAGAATAGGTCTGTTGGTGAGAAGAAAACGTACTATAGCGGTCATAAAATAGTAAAGCTGTTTATTGATAGTCATAACCGATTATGGATGTGTAAGGGAGAAGAGGTTTTGTGCGGAGAATTGGATTGCGAAAACTTTTCGGCTTCACTTTTAAAACAAAAGCATATAACGTATAATCATGAGGTTATCTCTTTTCTTGAAGTTAATGAACAGATATGGATAGGAACCCGTGGCTATGGAATATCTATATATGGCGTGGGAGATGGTGGGCAGTTAGAGTCAAAAGGTAAGCTTTATGTCGATCGTAGTGGAGATGATGAATTGAAGAATACAGTTAATGCAATGTTTAGAGATAAGATGTCACGAGTTTGGCTTTGTACTTTAGATGGATTGTATCTATATGGAGAGGAGAACTCTAACTTTCATTTAATTCGGCATGTAAATAGTGAGCGAAACACGCTCTCAAGTAATATTATATCATCTATTTATTGCGATGAATATAATGATTTATGGTTGGCTACATCGAATGGAATAAACAGAGTTTTATGGAAATCAAAAGATGACTATTTTATTGAGAAATATATAGATGATCGGAATGTGAACGATTTAATGGCCGGTAATAAAATGCAGTGTATTACACGGATTGATAAGCATTTATTTCTGATAAGTACTAAAAATAATATTAAGTTTTTTGATTTAAAGAAAAAAACTTTTAGGGATGACTTGTCTTTAAATAGAACATTAGACCAATATGGTATGCGTTATGTGCGTTCTGTGTTTAAGGATACGCAAAATAATATTTGGTTGGCATTTTCGGAAGGTGGAGTAGGATATATCCATGCGGTCGATGGTAAGTTCAGACGTTTAAAGTTTCCGGAAAAAATAAAAGATAAACATCGGGCTTTGTGTCGTGACGGACAAGGAAATCTTTGGTTGGCTTCAGATAACCGTGGTTTGTATTGTATGACATTAAATGAAAATCTAGAAGTGATAAGTACGAAGCTATATCCGAAGTCAGAGTTTAGTGAGTCATGGATTACGGCTTTATATATTGATCATCAGAAAAGATTATGGGCAGGTACATCCAACGGTTTGTATCGTTTGAATAGCGAAACTGATAAGTTTCAGGCCATTAATTTCCCGTATTCACGTAAGAACCCATATATCGGAGGTATTATTCAAGACAAAATGGAAAATATTTGGGCTGTAGGTTTGCATGGCATTTACAAGATAAATTTTGAAGATTTAGTGGTGTACTACGAGTTGAATGCCAACCAACCTATTGCAAAAACTTGGTATATTTTAGGTATTGCCGTAAATCGAGAGGGAAAAATCTTTGTTGGAGGGGTGAATGGACTCAACTATTTTAATCCATTAGAACTTTCACCAAGTAATGATTCACAGACTATTCATATATCTAATGTCAAAGTTGCAACAGAAAGAAGGACAAAAGTAAATTCAATAAACTGGGCGCAAGATGTTAATCGAACAGGACACCTTACATTAGCTTATGATTATAAGCAAGTATCTGTCTGTTTTTCATCTCTTTATTATAATGATCCCATGAAGATAGAGTATGCTTATAAACTTGATGGTTATGATAAGGATTGGATAAAGACAGAACCGCTTAAAAATTATGCCGTTTATTCTGACTTAAAACCGGGAGTTTATGTGTTTAAGGTGAAATCAACAAATTCTTCAGGTATTTGGCTGGATAATGTACGTTCCGTTCGAATAGAAGTTAAGCGAGCTCCTTGGCTTACGTGGTGGGCTTATATGCTATATACCTTAGGTATGATAGGTATTTTGTTATTAGTGACAAAAGTCTTTAATTTAAGTGCCAAACTGAAGCATAGAGATGCATTGTCAAAATGGAAATTGAATTATTACACTCATTTGTCTTATGGTCTGAAAGTTCCTCTTACGCTAATTTATGCCCCACTGCAATATATATTGAAAAATTTCGAACAGATGTCGGAGACGGATATAAAGCGGATGCTGAAAACAATGTCTAAGAATGTATTTAATTTGTCAGAACAAGTAAACAGACTATCGGAATTTAAGAAAGTGTCATTGGGCGAGTATGATGTCCAATTGTCGGAAGTAGATGGTGTAGTCGTTATACAAGAGGTGTGTCGTTTATTTCTTGATGAATTTGAGAATAAACATATAACGGAAACAATAGAGGGGAATGTGACATCTGTAAAAATGGTTGTTGATGTTACAAAGATAGAGGTGGCAATATACAATATCATGGAAGATGCGGTAGAGTTTGCACACGGTGGAGGAAGCATTGATATTAGATATTCGGTTGATTCTTCAGATTATCGTTTTAAACTTGTTATAACTGCTGTGAGAGGTGGAGATATTGTACTTGAAAATAAGAAATGGGATACCCGTTTTTTAATTGCATCTGATTATTTGAAGATTCATCATGGAGAGTTGTTCGTGGATAGCACGGATATTGACCGTATAAAGGTATATACTATCGTTCTTTTATTGGGTACGTCGCATTATTCTTTAAATGAATTGGTTACATTGGATAAGGATAAGCCTGTTTCCATGTTGCCGTTGGTTCCTATTTTAGGAAAGGACAAAGCCTATGCCCGGGTTGAAGTAAGTTCTGATATGCTACCTCTTATCTGCTTGTATGAAGGAGATAAGGAAATGGCTCTTTTTATTAAGTCTGTTTTCCAAAGCGAATATAATGTTATGTTGGCTTCCGCATCGGTAGGGGTGAAGCAACTTGCTTCTAAGTCTCCTGTATTAGTTATTTTTGATATTGTGAAAGAAGATGATTATAAGTTTAATATCTGTAAGGAGGTAAAGGCTTGTCGGTCATTATCGTCTATTCCTGTAGTGTTTATTTCATCGCTTACTTCGGACGATACTGAGCAGAAGGCTTATGAGGTTGGAGCGGATATTTTTATGACTAAGCCGTTTACTGTTTCTCAGTTGGAAACTCGGATAAGACAGCTGCTTAGTGTACGTGCAACAATAAAAGATAATATCAGAAAGGAATTGATAATGAATCCGAATGAGGTGCTTATAACTTCGGATGATGATAAATTTTTAGCTAATGTCATAAATGTCATAGAGGAAAATATGACAGATGTTGATTTTAATATTGACAAATTGGCGACAGAACTAAATATTAGCCGTTCTACATTGTATAGGAGAATGATGGAAATAACTGAGCTATCGCCTGGTGATTGGATTAAGTCAAGGCGAATGCAACGAGCGGCAGAATTACTGGAGAAAACAGAATATACGGTTACTGAAATCTGTGATAAGGTGGGATATGCTGACCAGCGTTATTTCGGTCAGTGTTTCAAGAAGGAATATGGAATAACTCCTAAGAAATACTCTATTTTGAAGAAAAGAACATAAAAAGGGACATTCAGTAAAT